>NZ_CP027727.1:5365866-5681505 GCF_003851685.1 Pseudomonas sp. R5-89-07
GGCAGTATCCCTGCCAACATTTGACGGTACAGGGTGTCGAGCCGGCTGATCGCGTCCGGCACGGCAAAGACTTCATGCAGCGCGATATGGCTCTCGGCGCGCACGCGCTGTTCCAGGCCACAGGCTTGATTGAAACGATTGACCGCTGCAATCAACGCATCGCGATCGTTATCCAGCAGTAAAGCACCGTGCACCAACCCTACCGGGCGGCCACCGCTCTGCCGCCAGCGTTGGGCCGTGCCGACCATTTTACGGCCGTTGAGATTGACGTTGTAACGACCGTCGCAGAACGCGCCGTCGATTTCACCAACAGACGCCTCGCCGCCCAATTCAATCAGCAAGTCGCAGATTGGCTGGCACAAGCGCTGATAGCCGGTTTCGATGCGCCCTTGATCACCCTCACTGCGCGGCGGCGCATAGACCAGGGCAATGTTGACCGTAGCGGCCGACTGCGGCACCGGCTCGCCACCGGTTTCGCGCAACAACACCGGCCAACCGGCGTCAGCCGAGACTTGGCTGGCCATTTCAAAGGCCGGCAATCGGCTCAAACGGCGCGGCATGACCAAGGCTTGATCGTTGGGTTGCCAGAACAACAGCCCGAACTCACGTTCGCCCGCGCAGACGGCAGCCAGCAAGTCCTGCTCGGCGGCAAGGCCGGCTTCGACGGTCATCGACAGGGGCTGAATCACGGGTCACCTACCTATCTGAACAAACACAAACCCAAATGTGGGAGGGGGCTTGCCCCCGATTGCGGTGTATCAGTTGACGATGTACTGACAGAAAGTCCGCTATCGGGGGCAAGCCCCCTCCCACATGTTGATCACATTTCAAATCAGTTCAGTCGAGAGTCGAACCGCTGACCGCCACACCACGCTCCGGGAAGAACAGACGCTGCAGTTCCGCCCCTGGGTTCTCGGCGCGCATGAACGTCTCGCCGACCAGGAACGAATACACCTCGCTGATTTCCATCAGTTCCACATCGGCGCGGTTGACGATGCCGCTCTCGGTGATCACCAAGCGGTCACGCGGAATACGCGGCAGCAGGTCGAGGGTGGTCTCCAGGCTGACGTCGAAGGTGTGCAGGTTACGGTTGTTGACCCCTACCAGCGGTGTGTCGAGGGTTTTCAGCGCGCGCTCCAGCTCGTCGCCGTCGTGCACTTCAACCAACACATCCAGGCCGACACTCTTGGCCACGGCTGCCAGCTCGGCCATCTTCACGTCATCCAGTGCCGAAACGATCAGCAGCACGCAATCGGCGCCCAGGGCGCGGGCTTCGACGATCTGGTAGGGATCAACCATGAAGTCCTTGCGAATCACCGGCAACTTGCACGCGGCGCGTGCCTGCTGCAGGAACAGGTCGGAACCCTGGAAGTAATCGATATCGGTCAGTACGGACAGGCACGTCGCCCCACCCTTTTCATAGCTGACGGCGATTTCCTGTGGCACGAAGTGTTCGCGGATCACGCCTTTGCTCGGAGAAGCCTTCTTGATCTCGGCGATCACCGCCGGCTGCTTCCTCTTCGCCTGATCAAGCAAGGCCTTGGCAAACCCTCGCGGGGCATCCGCCGCTTTCGCCTGGGTTTCCAGCTCGGCCAGGCTCACGCGAGCACGGCGTTCGGCGACTTCTTCAGCCTTGCGCGCGAGGATTTTTTCCAGAACCGTCGGAACACTCATGCTTCATTCTCCATCTTGAATACGGCGGTGAATGCTCCGAGTTCTTCGAGTTTCTCGCGAGCCAGACCGGTGTGCAGCGCATCGTGGGCCAAGGCCACACCTTCTTTAAGACTATAGGCGTGGTCGGCTGCATAAAGTGCCGCGCCAGCATTCAGCACAATCATTTCCGCAGCTTTCTGACCGTTCTCGGTCTTGCGCCGGCCCAACGCATCGCGGATCAATTCCAGCGAGGCCGCCGGGCTTTCCACTGCCAGGCCGTGCAGGCTCTGGCTCTTCATGCCCAGGTCCTCAGGCTCGACCCAATATTCCGTGACCTGGTCGTTCTTCAACTCCGCCACGAAGGTCGGCGCCGCCAGGCTGAATTCATCCAGGCCATCTTTGGAATGCACCACCAGCACATGTTTGCTGCCCAACCGCTGCAGCACTTCGGCCAACGGCCGGCACAACGCCTGGCTGAACACACCGACGACCTGATGCTTCACACCGGCCGGATTCGTAAGCGGGCCGAGCATATTGAACAGGGTGCGCAAGCCAAGGTCCTTGCGCGGGCCGGCCGCGTGCTTCATCGCCCCGTGGTGGGACTGGGCAAACATGAAGCCAATGCCGACGCTGTCAATGCAACGTGCCACTTGTACCGGCGTCAGGTTCAGGTAGATACCCGCGGCTTCCAGCAGGTCGGCGCTGCCACTTTTGCCGGACACCGCGCGGTTGCCGTGCTTGGCCACGGTGCAACCCGCTGCCGCGACCACGAACGAGGACGCCGTCGACACGTTGAAGATGTTCGCACCGTCGCCGCCGGTGCCGACCACGTCGACCACGCCGTCGAGGGTCTTGAGTTCGACCTTGTCCGCCAGCTCGCGCATCACCGACACGGCGCCGACGATTTCGTCGATGCTTTCGCTCTTCATGCGCATGGCCATCATAAAGGCGCCGATCTGCGCGTCGGAGCATTGACCGGTCATGATCTCGCGCATCACATCGCTCATTTCAGCGGTGCTCAGGTCCAGGTGGCCGACGATACGACCCAGGGCAGTCTTGATATCCATGGAAAGTCCTTAGCGCGTGCCGCCGCTCTGCTTGAGAAAGTTGGCGAACAGCTCGTAGCCCTGCTCGGTCAGGATCGATTCAGGGTGAAACTGCACCCCTTCGATATTCAGTGTCTTGTGGCGCAGTCCCATGATCTCGTCGACCGAGCCGTCTTCCAGCTGGGTCCAGGCCGTCAGTTCCAGGCACTCGGGCAGGGTGTCGCGCTTGACTACCAGCGAGTGATAACGGGTCACGCTCACGGGCAGGTTCAAGCCGTGAAACACACCCAGGTCCTTATGGAATACCGGGCTGGTCTTGCCGTGCATCACCTGGCGCGCGCGTACGACGTCACCGCCGAATGCCTGGCCAATCGACTGGTGGCCCAGGCACACACCGAGAATCGGCAGCTTGCCGGCAAAATACTGAATGGCTTCCAGGGAGATACCCGCTTCGGTCGGCGTGCATGGGCCAGGCGAAACCACGATGCGTTCCGGGTTCAGCGCAGCGATCTGGGCAACGGTCAGTTCGTCGTTGCGTACAACCTTGACCTCGGCACCCAGTTCGCCCAGGTACTGCACAACGTTGTAGGTAAAGGAATCGTAGTTATCAATCATCAGCAACATGTGGGTTCAAACCTCTTGAATTCACTGATTTCGAATGACCGCCTTCCAAGCGTGTGGCCCGCTGCCAGACGCACGTTCCGGTTGCCGGAATGAGCCGGCAAGGGGCGTCGAACAAGGGTGAAGAAGGCAAATCGGTACAGGTCCGGCCAGGCCGGCAGAGAAAAATGTCAGGCGCGCCAACGCCAACGGGCGTGTGCCTTGACTACTCGCATCAAGAGTTTGCTGATGATCAACACGGGGAGGGTCTCATTCATACGTTCAGGCACAGTAACGTAGCCTCGTCAGCGGTGCAATATGGGGCCGCAAATACGGGAAAAATGCCTGACCGATAATTGGCGTCAAAACTTTCAGAACCCTTTAGGCGGCGCTACAGTCTCTTGTGCAGACAAAAACAAAACCATGGATGGACTCATGCCCAAGACGTCGTATTTCGCCCCTGTCGCCGGTTGCTTGTTGACACTCGCCTGCTCCCAGGCCCTGGCAGCCCACTCGCCCTATTCGACCATGATCGTATTCGGTGACAGCCTGGCTGACGCCGGAACATTCGCCGACCCCGGCACCCCCGGTTCGACCTATCGCTTCACCAACCGTACCGGCCCGCAATATTTCGACGGCAGTGGCGAAAGCACTTCGCTGATCTCCTCCACGTTATTGGGCGGAAAACTGGGCGTCGCGGCCGGCGACCTGCACGCGTCCACCTCGCCGGAGCGTGCCGCGCAGGGTCTGGCTGACGGCAGCAACTGGGCGGTGGGTGGGTACACCACCGCGCAGGTTCTTGACTCCATCACCGGAAACTCGACCGTCACCAACTCCGATACCGGCGAAGTGCTGCGCACCCGCCCCGGCTATCTGGCAGCGACCGGCGGGCGGGCCGACCCCACGGCGCTGTATTTCCTCTCGGGCGGCGGTAACGACTTTCTCGATGGCCTGGTGCTCGACGCGCCGAGCTCCGCGGCCGCTGCCGGTCGCCTGGCTGACAGCGCGCAGGCCTTGCAGCAGGCCGGCGCCCGCTATGTGATGGTGTGGATGTTGCCAAACCTGGGCCTCACGCCCGCCGTCAACGGCACGCCCCTGCAGGGCCCCACCACGGCGTTGAGCAATGTGTTCAATCAGACCCTGGTGCAGCGCCTGTCGCAGATTGATGCACAGATCATCCCGCTGAACATTCCGCTGCTGCTCAATGAAGCCTTTGCCGACCCGGGACGTTTTGGCTTTGCCACAAACCAGAACCTGAACCAGACGTGCTTCAGCGCTGCCGCCTGCAGAAACCCCGTGTATGGCGTCGGCGGTACCAATCCAGACCCTACCAAGCTGATTTACAACGATACCGTTCACCCCACCGAAGCCGGCCAGCGGCTGATCGCCGATTACGCCTATTCGCTGCTCGCCGCCCCGTGGGAAATCACCCTGCTGCCAGAAATGGCCCAAGGCACGTTGCGCGCCCACCAAGATGAGTTGCGCAACCAATGGCAGGCAGACAACGGCAACTGGCAAGCCCTCGGACAATGGCGAGCGATCATGGCGGCAGGTGGCCAGCGTCTTGATTTCGATGACCAGAACAGCTCGGCCAGCGGTGATGGCAGTGGATATAACCTCAACATCGGCGGCAGTTACCGACTCAACGAGGCCTGGCGCGTGGGTGTTGCCGCAGGCCTGTACCGCCAGACACTGGAAGCCGGCGCCAGCGATTCGGACTACAAGCTCAACAGCTACATGGGCACGGCGTTCGCCCAGTATCAGCAGAATCACTGGTGGGCCGATGCCGCCTTGACCGGTGGCAAGCTGGACTTTGACAGCCTCAAGCGCAAGTTCGCCCTGGGCGTCAGCGAGGGGTCGGAAAAAGGTGACACCGATGGCTGGCTCTGGGCCCTGAGTGGTCGCGTGGGTTATGACATCGCCGCGCCGGGCAGCGACTGGCACCTGTCGCCGTTCATCAGCGCCGATTACGCGCGGGTCGAAGTGAACGGCTACTCGGAAAAAGACAGCCGTTCCACCGCCCTGACCTTCGATGACCAGCAGCGCGACTCCAAGCGCTTGGGCGTCGGGTTGCAAGGCAGCTACCGCATCACCCCGCAAACCCAGGTGTTCGGTGAAGTGGCCCATGAGCATGAGTTCGAGAATGACACTCAGAAGGTCAAGCTCTTCCTCAACAGCGTGCCGGGGCTCGACTTCAAGCTGGACGGGTACACACCGCGCAGCAATTCGGACCGGTTGAGTCTTGGGGTGAGTCACAAACTGACGCAGGAACTGGCGCTAAGGGCGGCGTACAACGTGAGGAAGGATGACAATCTGACCCAGCAAGGGGTCAGTGTCGGTGTAAGCCTGGATTTCTAATGGAATCTTGCAACCAACACAAAACCCATGTGGGAGGGGGCTCGCCCCCGATAGCAGTGTGTCAGTCTCAGTATCTCAAACTGAACCACCGCTATCGGGGGCAAGCCCCCTCCCACATTTTGATCTACATCTGACTTCAGCTTTGCGGCGTTTGCTCAGCCAACGCCACCGCACGGAACATCGCCCGGCGTTTGTTCAAAGTTTCTTCCCATTCAAGGGCCGGTACCGAGTCAGCCACAATTCCGCCACCGGCTTGCACATGCAGCTCGCCGTCCTTGATCACCGCCGTACGGATCGCAATCGCCGTGTCCATGTTGCCGTTCCAGGCAAAATACCCCACCGCCCCGCCGTAGACGCCACGCTTGACCGGCTCCAGCTCGTCGATGATTTCCATCGCGCGAATTTTCGGCGCGCCCGACAAGGTGCCGGCCGGCAGGATGGCGCGCAGTGCGTCCATCGCGGTCAAACCGGCCTTCAGCTCACCGGTGACGTTGGACACGATGTGCATCACGTTGGAATACCGTTCGATGACCATCTTTTCGGTCAACTTCACCGAACCGATTTCCGAGACACGCCCGGTGTCATTACGCCCCAGATCGATCAACATCAGGTGCTCGGCGATTTCCTTGTCGTCGCTCAACAGGTCTTCTTCCAGCGCCAGGTCCGCTTCTTCGGTGGCACCACGCGGGCGCGTACCGGCGATCGGGCGCACGGTGATCAGGTTGTCTTCGACACGCACCAGCACTTCCGGCGAACTGCCCACCACGTGGAAGTCACCGAAATTGAAGAAGTACATATACGGCGTCGGGTTGAAGCAGCGCAGCGCCCGGTACAGATCAATCGGCGCCGCCTTGAAGTCGATGGACATCCGTTGCGAGGGCACCACCTGCATGCAATCGCCCGCCAGGATGTATTCCTTGATGGTATCGACTGCGCGCTCATAGTCCGCCTGGGTAAAACTGGAGCGGAACACCGGATCGGCGGCGGGTGGACGGCTGAGGTCCAGGCCACGACGCGGCGTGATCGGCTGGCGCAGTTTTTCCAGCAGCGCCTCGAGGCTGGCCTGGCCTTGCTCGAAGGCGTCCGCCTGGGAAGGGTCAGCCAGCACAATCGCGTGCATCTTGCCGGCAAGGTTGTCGAACACCACCACCGCGTCGGAGACCATCAGCAGAATGTCCGGCACGCCCAGCGGGTCCGGATTCGGGCATTTCCCCAGCCGCTGCTCCACGTAGCGCACGCAGTCATAACCGAAATACCCCACCAGGCCACCATTGAAACGCGGCAGGCCGGGAATGGTCGGCACGTTGTAGCGCGCCTTGAAGGCCTCGACGAAGGCCAGCGGGTCATCTACGTCGTGGCTTTCGATCTCGACGCCGTCATGGGTGATGCTCACATGATGGTCGTGCACCCGCAGTACCGTGCGGCACGGCAGGCCGATGATCGAATAACGGCCCCACTTCTCGCCGCCCTGTACCGACTCCAGCAGATAGGAGTTCGGCTCGTCGGCCAGTTTCAGGTAGATCGACAGCGGTGTGTCGAAGTCGGCCAGGGTTTCACGGGCCATGGGGATACGGTTATAGCCGGCAGCGGCCAAACGCAGGAATTCTTCGCGGATCATCAGGTGCCTCGTGGTGTGAGGGTCAATCGGTCAGGTAGGCAAACGTGCCGCAGCGCGGCGGGGATCAGTCAGGCGCGCCAACGCCAGCGGGCCAGGGCCTTGATGACTTTCATCCAGAGTTTGCGAGTGACCACCACGATGGCATTTCCAGAAGGGGACGGTTCGGTGTCGGGCAACGTTATCTCAGCGCCCGCGCCCAAGCAACCGGGGATTAACAGGCGCAGGTCATCAATGACCAGCGTCGGCGATTCTTCTGCAATCGGCCGGCCGTGGTTGTAGCCGTAGCTCAAGGCTACGCACTTCACCCCTGCGGCTTTTGCCGCCAGTACATCGCTGCGCGAATCGCCGACGAACAACGACTGGGACGCCGGAATATTCGCCATTTTCATCACGAAGAACAGCGCCGCCGGGTCGGGTTTTTTCTGCGGCAGGGTATCGCCGCCGATGATCCAGCGAAAATACCGGCCGATCTTCATCTGGTCCAACAGCGGCGCGACGAAGCGCTCCGGCTTGTTGGTGATCAGGGCCATTTCCACGCCCTGCTTGCTCAACCACTTGAGGGTGTCACGCACGCCGGGATACACCACCGTCAGTTCGTGGCTGCTCTCATACGCGGCATTGAACAACTCCAGCGCGTGTTCGGCTTCCACCTCATCCACACCAGAGGCGTCGATATTGCCCGCCAGCGCCCGCCGCACCAACATCGGCGCGCCGTTGCCGACCCATTCGCGAACCGCCTCGATCCCCGCAGGCTTGCGCCCCAGCTTGAGCAGCATCTGGTCCACCGCCGCCGCCAGGTCGGGCACCGAGTCGATCAAGGTACCGTCCAGATCGAACATCACCAGCCGTGGCAATTTGCCGGGGAACAACTGCTCAAAGCCGCTCATGGACGCGCCAGCGCCAGTTCGGCATGCATCTTGGCGATCACTTCCTGGTAATCAGGGGCATTGAAGATCGCCGAGCCGGCCACAAAGGTGTCGGCGCCCGCCGCTGCGATTTCACGGATATTGTTCACATTGACCCCGCCGTCGATCTCCAGGCGGATATCGCGGCCCGACGCATCGATCAGCGCCCGCGCTTCGCGCAGCTTGTTCAGGGTGCCGGGGATGAACTTCTGCCCGCCAAAGCCTGGGTTGACGCTCATCAGCAAGACCATGTCGACCTTGTCCATCACGTACTCCAGCACGCTCAACGGCGTGGCCGGGTTGAACACCAGGCCCGCCTTGCAGCCGCCCTCGCGGATCAACTGCAGGGTACGGTCGACGTGCAGCGTGGCTTCGGGGTGGAAGGTGATGTACGTCGCGCCGGCGTCGATGAAGTCGCCGACGATGCGGTCCACCGGGCTGACCATCAGGTGTGCGTCGATGGGTGCGGTAATCCCGTACTTGCGCAGCGCTGCGCACACCATCGGGCCGATGGTCAGGTTGGGCACGTAGTGGTTGTCCATGACGTCGAAGTGCACGAAGTCGGCACCGGCGGCCAATACCTTGTCCACTTCTTCGCCCAGGCGGGCGAAGTCGGCGGAGAGAATCGATGGAGCAATGACGAAGGGCTGCATGACGCACCTTTTTTGAGCTAAATCACGATGGCGCGCATTGTATACCTCATGCTTTGCCCTGCGCACCGTGACCTAACTCAACGGCTAGTACGCAGCCCGGTAGATTTTCTCGATATCGGCCGCGCTGAGCTGACGCGGGTTGTTGCGCATCAGGCGCTCGATACCCGCAGCCTCGGCGGCCATCGCCGGGATAGCCGCCTCAGGCACGCCGAAACTGCGCAGGCCCGACGGGATCTCGACCTCGGCGCACAGGCGCGTCATCGCCTCGACGGCCCGGTCGGCGGCATCATTGGCGCTCAGCCCGCTGACATTCACACCCATGGCCTGGGCAATGTCGCGCATACGCTCGACACAGGCCAGCTTGTTCCAGTGCATCACATAGGGCAGCAACAATGCGTTGCTCACGCCGTGGGCGATGTTGAAACGACCGCCCAGCGGATAGGCCAGCGCATGCACCGCGCCGACACCGGCGTTCCCAAAAGCCATGCCAGCCATCAGGCTGGCGGTGGCCATATCGTCACGAGCCTGCAGATTGACCGGGTTGGCGTAAGCCTTGGGCAATGCGCCAGCAATGAGCTTGATCGCGCCAATCGCCAAGGCATCGGTAATCGGCGAGGCGTTCAACGACAGGTAGGACTCAATGGCATGCACCAGCGCGTCGACGCCACTGGCCGCCGTGACGCTGCGTGGGCAGGTCAGGGTCATTTGCGGGCTGATCAGCGCGACATCCGGCAGCAGGTAGTCGCTGACGATGC
This sequence comes from Pseudomonas sp. R5-89-07, assembly GCF_003851685.1. Lineage (NCBI taxonomy): Bacteria > Pseudomonadati > Pseudomonadota > Gammaproteobacteria > Pseudomonadales > Pseudomonadaceae > Pseudomonas > Pseudomonas sp. R5-89-07. The sequence goes on from NZ_CP027727.1 coordinate 5,375,455, forward strand.
CCTTTTTCAGCTGGGCGACCTTGTCGGAAAGAATCGCCACATTGGTCACCTCCGAACCGGTGCCGGCTGTGGTGGGAATGGCAATCAGCGGCGGACCCTTGCGCGGCACCTGGTCGACGCCGAACAAATCCGCCAGGGCGCCGTGGTAACCGGCGTAAGCGGCCACGCTCTTGGCGATGTCGATGGCACTGCCGCCGCCCAAGCCAATCAGGCCGTCGTGCCCGCCCTCGCGGTAGGCCTGCATGCAGTCCTCGACAATGGCGATTTCCGGGTCGGGCAGCACGCGGTCGAAGATTTCGTAAGGGCGCCCGCCCAGGTGCTCGAGCGCCAGCGCGACCGTACCGGACTTGACCAGCACGGCATCGGTGACGATCAGCGGGTTGTCCACATCCAGGCGCGTCAACTCGGCGCCGAGTTGCTCAATGGCGCCAGCGCCGGTCAGCAGTTTGTGGGCGATCTTGAATGAGGAAGTACTCATGTGCGCGGCCTCTTATTGAGAAATGGGCTGGCACAAGAGTAGCTGAGACAAATGGGTTGTCTGCCATTCAAGAGCTGAATGGTCATCATCTCAATGAACAAAGAACCCGTGTGGGAGGCTTCAGACCTGTGCGGTGCGCAGCTTTTCGCCGCGCCCGCGCAGCCATTCCAGGGTCAGCAACAGCACCACCGAGAACCCGATCAGCAAGGTCGCCGCCGCTGCAATCGTCGGGCTGAGGTTTTCGCGGATGCCGCTGAACATCTGCCTGGGCAATGTGGCTTGCTCCGGCCCGGCCAGGAACAGCGTCACCACCACTTCATCGAACGAGGTGGCGAAGGCAAACAGCGCCCCGGAAATCACCCCCGGCGCGATCAGCGGCAAGGTCACCCGACGAAACGCGGTCAACGGTGATGCGCCCAGGCTGGCCGCCGCCCGCACCAGGTTGTGGTTGAAACCCTGCAAGGTCGCCGACACAGTAATGATCACAAACGGCACGCCCAGCACCGCATGCACCACGATCAGCGAGAAGAAGCTGTTGCCCAGGCCCAGCGGGGCAAAGAACAGGTAGCTGGCCACGCCGATAATCACCACCGGCACCACCATCGGCGAAATCACCAGGGCCATTACCAAGGCCTTGCCGGGGAAGTTGCCACGGGTCAGGCCAATCGCCGCCAGCGTTCCGAACACCATCGCCAGCAGCGTGGCCGCCGGGGCGACGATGATGCTGTTCTTCAGGGCGCGCATCCATTCGGCCGACGCGAAGAAGTCCTGATACCACTGCAGCGAAAAACCTTGCAACGGGTACACCAGGAAACTACCGCTGTTGAACGACAGCGGGATGATCACCAGCACGGGCAGGATCAGGAACAGCAGGATCAGGCCACACAGAATCCGCAGGCTGTAAAACCACAGCCGCTCCACCGGGGACATATAAGGGCTCAGCATCGCAAGGTCTCCTCAGCTCAGGCGCAGGCGGCTGGCGCCCACCAGCCGGTTGTAGATCAGGTACAGCAGCACCGTCGCCAGCAGCAGCAGGCCGCCCAGCGCCGTGGCCATGCCCCAGTTGATGCTGGTGTTGGTATAGAAGGCCACGAAGTAGCTCACCATCTGGTCGTTCGGGCTGCCCAGCAAGGCCGGGGTGATGTAGTAACCAATCGCCAGGATGAACACCAACAGGCAACCGGCGCCGACGCCGGCGTAGGTTTGCGGGAAGTACACGCGCCAGAAGCTGGCGAAGGGGTGGCAACCCAGGGAAATCGCCGCACGCATGTAAGTCGGCGAGATGCCTTTCATCACGCTGTAGATCGGCAGAATCATGAAGGGCAGCAGGATATGCACCATGGAGATGTACACGCCGGTACGGTTGAACACCAGCTCCAGCGGCGCATCGATCAGGCCCATGCCCATCAGCGCACTGTTGATCAAGCCACCGGATTGCAGCAATACGATCCACGCGGCCACCCGCACCAGGATCGAGGTCCAGAACGGCAGCAATACCAGGATCATCAACAGGTTGCTTTGGCGCGCCGGCAGGTTGGCCAGCAGGTAAGCCAGGGGATAGGCCAGCAGCAGGCAGATGACGGTGATCACCAGGCCCATCCAGAAGGTGCGGGCGAAGATATCCAGGTAGATCGCCTGGTCAGGCGTCGCCGGCGCGATTTCGCCGAGGTCGTCGATACGGTGATCGACGGCCGCCAGCAGGTAGTAAGGCGTCAGGTTGCTGGTATTGCGCCGGATCGCCTGCCAGTACGCCGGGTCGCCCCAACGTTCATCGAGGCTTTCCAACGCGGCTTTGTAAGAAGCCGGCGCTTCGGTAAACGGCAGCGCCCGCGCGGTTTTGGTCAGCAGGCTGCGATAACCGGCCAGTTCCATGTTCAAGCGTTTGGACAGGTCACCCAGGGTCTGGTTTTTGCGCGCCTCGCCCAGGTCTTCAGTGAGCGCCTGGTACACCGACTCGCCAGGCAAGCCACGGCCGTCCCAAGCCGTCACCGCCACCACCGTACGCGGCAAGCCGCCCACCACCTCCGGGTTACCGACGCTCTTGTAGAGCAGCGCGATGATGGGCACCAGGAACACCAGCAGCAAAAACAGCACCAATGGCGCAATCAAGGCCTGGGCCTTCCAGCGGTTGAGCCGCTCGGCACGGGCCAGGCGCTGCTTGAGGGTGGGAATGGCGAGGGCCATGGCTGAACTCCGGATCTTGGAAAATGAACGCAATCTTTCAACACACAGGCCATCCCTGTGGGAGGGGGCTTGCCCCCGATAGCGGTGGTTCAGCCAGTACATGGGTCAGCTGACAGACCGCCATCGGGGGCAAGCCCCCTCCCACATGGGTTATTTAGCCGCCCAGGAATTGAAGCGCTGTTCAAGCTGCTCGCCGTTATCGGCCCAGAAGCTCACATCGATCTGCACTTGGTTGGCGATGTTTTCCGGGGTGGTCGGCATGTCCTTGAGCACGTCTTTGGCCAGCAACGGTACCGCCTGGGTGTTGGCCGGGCCGTAGGCGATGTTTTCGGAGTAGGTCTTCTGCTGCTGCGGCTGCACCGAGAAGGCGATGAATTTCTTCGCCGCTTCGGCGCGGTCCTTCGCCAGGCCTTTTGGAATGGCCCAGGCATCGAAGTCGTAGATGCCGCCGTTCCACACTACTTTGAGGTTGCTTTCCTTCTGCACGGCGGCGATGCGGCCGTTATAGGCAGAACTCATCACCACGTCGCCCGAAGCGAGGTACTGCGGCGGTTGTGCGCCGGCCTCCCACCATTGGATCGAGGCCTTGAGTTCATCAAGCTTCTTGAACGCGCGGTCCTGGCCATCTTTGCCGGCCAGCACTTTGTAGACGTCCTTAGGCGCGACGCCGTCGGCCATCAAGGCGAATTCCAGGGTGTACTTGGCGCCTTTGCGCAGGCCACGCTTGCCGGGGAATTTCTTGGTGTCCCAGAAATCCGCCCAACTGGTAGGTGCAGAGGCCAGCTTGTCGGCGTTATAGGCCAATACCGTCGACCAAACGAAGAAGCCTACGCCGCACGGCTGGATCGCGCCTTTGACGTAGTCCGCGGTGTTGCCGAACAGTTTCGGGTCCAGAGGCTCGAACATATCTTCGTCGCAGCCTCGGGAGAGTTCAGGCGACTCCACTTCCACCAGGTCCCAGGACACGCTCTTGGTGTCGACCATGGCTTTGACCTTGGCCATCTCACCGTTGTATTCACCGGCGATGATCTTGCCGTTGCCCGCGCTTTCCCACGGTGCATAGAAGGCCTTGACCTGCGCCGCCTTGTTCGCGCCGCCAAAGGAGACGACGGTCAGGTCCGGGCCTGCCATGGCCTGTGTCGCGCCCATCAAGCCGATAGCCAGGACGGAAAACTTAAGGGATCTCAACATTGTTGTGCTCTCCACGTGCAGGGTTGGTGAAGCCAGGGGGCGATCAATTCGCCTCTAGAAGTGGGTCGAGTGCGCGAACGTGCTCGACTTGCCAGCCAATCGGTACTACGTCGCCGACCGCCAGGGCCGGGTCCAGCTCGGCGATCGGTTGTTTCACGAAAAAATCGCTCTTGCCGCAGACTTCCAGGCGCACGCGCACGTGGTCGCCCAGGTAGATGAACTCCGCCACCCGCCCGGAAAAACGGTTGATGCAGCTGTCACTCGCGCCATTGAGGCTGACGCGTTCCGGACGCACCGACAGGGTCACCGGGCCGCCGACCTGGCCGACGTTCACCGCCAGTGCCTCGACCTTCTCGCCGCGCGCCAACTCCACCACACAGCGCTCGCCGGTATGGCTGTGCAGGTGGCCATTGAGGCGGTTGTTTTCGCCGATGAAGTTGGCCACGAAGGTGTTTTTCGGTTCTTCATAGAGGGTGCGCGGCGCGGCGATCTGCTGGATTTCGCCTTGGTGGAACACCGCCACGCGGTCGGACATGGTCAAGGCTTCGCCCTGGTCGTGGGTCACGTACACCACGGTGACGCCGAGGCGCTGGTGCAGGTGCTTGATTTCCATCTGCATGTGTTCGCGCAGTTGCTTGTCGAGGGCGCCGAGGGGTTCGTCCATCAGCACCAGTTGCGGCTCGAACACCAGCGCCCGAGCCAGTGCCACACGCTGTTGCTGGCCGCCAGACAGTTGCGCCGGGTAGCGCTGGGCAAAGGCGTCGAGCTGGACCATGCTCAACACGCGTTTGACCCGTTCGCTGATGTCGGTCTTGCTCAAGCCGCGCACCGACAAGGGGAATGCGAGGTTCTCGGCCACGGTCATGTGCGGGAACAGTGCATAGTTCTGGAACACCATGCCGATATCACGCTTGTGCGGCGGCACGTTGTTGATCGAGCGCCCGGCCAGCTGTATTTCGCCGGCGGTTGGCGTTTCAAAGCCGGCGAGCATCATCAGGCTGGTGGTCTTGCCCGAACCGGACGGCCCAAGCAGGGTGAGGAACTCGCCCTTGCGAATCTCCAGGTTGAGGTCTTTGACGATCAGGTTCTCGCCATCGTAGCTTTTCTGCACGCCACGAAAGCTGACCAGCACATCATTTGAATCCACCTCGCTCATACCCGCACCTTTGTGTTTTGGACTGCTGTGACACAAGCGTAGTCCAGCCGCGAGACCCCGGAAATCGGGGGCCAGGAGAGAATCGCATCAGCCGGATGGAAGGTCCCGGGTAGGGATCGCCCTACACGGATGGCGGGCATGGGACAGTGCAGCTGCAAGAGGCGGGCTGCAAGCGGCAAGAACAGGCCCGGCGGCGTTTTTGAGGTGTCGCTGATGGATACGCCGCTACAGCAGCTTGTGTTCCATGGCGTACTTCACCAGCTCGGCCAGGGAGGTGATATTGAGCTTTTGCATCAAGCGCGCCTTGTGGGTGCTGATGGTTTTGCTGCTCAGAGCCAGTTGCAGGGCGATGTCGTTGACGTTGGCACCATGTGCCAGACGCTCGAATACCGAGAATTCGCGTTCCGACAGCAGTGAATGCAGCGGTCGCGAGTCCGTCAGGCCGACTTCGAAGACCATCCGGTCAGCCAGGTCCGGGTCGATATAACGCCCGCCCGCCGCCACCTTGCGAATCGCCATCAGCAGCAATGCCGGGTCGCTGTCCTTGGTGGCATAACCGGCGGCGCCAACCTTCAGGGCACGGGCGGCCATTTGCGCTTCATCGTGCATGGACAGCACCAGGATGGCTGGAGGATTACTCAGTGCACGAATGCGTGCAATGGCCTCCAGGCCATTCACGCCGGGCATGGAAATATCCAGCAACACCACCTCGCAGGGCACATGACGCAACGTCTCCAGCAACTGCTCGCCATTGCCCGCCTCGCCCACTACCTGCAGGTCTTTGGCCAGGCCGATCAATTGCTTGATGCCTTCTCGGACAATGGTGTGGTCTTCGGCTACCAGTACGCGGATCACGGGGACTTCCTTTTATTGTTATGCATTCAACGGCACCGAAACGCTCAGGGTGGTGCCCTCCCCCAACTCGCTGACCAGGGATAGCTGCCCGCCCATGATGAGTACCCGCTCACGCATGCCGACCAGGCCAAAGGATACCGGGCGCCCTTGCGCCTGCACGAAACCGATGCCGTCATCGCTGATGGTCAGGCGCAGGTCCGGGCCGTCCACCTCCAGCGTCAGTTCCACAGTATGCGCCTGGGCATGGCGCATCACATTGGTCAGTGCCTCCTGCAGGATGCGGAACAGGCCGATGGCCTTGGCATCGCTGAGCAGCGGTGAATTTTCCGGGACTTTGACCAGGCAGGGAATCTGCGTGCGCGCTTCGAAGCGCCGGGCCTGCCATTCGATGGCCGAAGCGATGCCCGCGTCGAGAATCGGCGGGCGCAGTGCAGTTGCCACGTCGCGCACCAGCTGGAAGAGCTGGGCGATCAGGCGCTTCATGCTGTTCAAGCGCTCGTTCAGGCCCGGGTCGAGTTGCGCATAGGCCAGTTCGCACATCGACGTTTCCAGTTTGAGCACGGTGAGCATTTGCCCTAGCTCGTCGTGCACTTCACGGGCGATACGCGCCTTTTCTTCTTCGCGCACCGTTTCCAGGTGGGCTGACAATTCACGCAACTGCGCCTCGCTTTGCAGCAACGCGGCCACATAACGGCGGCGCTCGGTGACATCCGTCAGGTAAACCACCAGGTACTCGGCGTCGGCAAAGCGCAGAAAACTCAAGGACACGTCGGCGGGCAGGATGCTGCCGTCGGCGCGCAGGCAATCGGTGGCGAAGGTCTGCGCGCCGTCTTCGCTGGCACGCGCGCGTTTCCACAGGTTGAGCCAGCGGTCCATGCTCAGGGCCGGGTCAAAGTCGATCAGGGGTCGCTCGATCAGCGCGCCCGTGTCGTAGCCGAGCATGCTTTCGGCGGCACGGTTGGCATAACGCACGTGACTGTCCCAGTTCACCCACAGGATGCCGACCGTACTTTGATCGATGGAAAACTGCGTCAACCGCAAGGCTTCGGCGCCGGCGGCGCGTGCGGCACTCTCTTCTCGCGCCGCCAGCAGGTCGTGTTCCAGGCTGCGCTGATGGCGACGCTGCCAGAGCAACCCCGCCAGGCTGGCGCACAGCATGAGCCCCAGCAGCACGCTGAGGTTTTTCCACAAGCCCATGGACTCCGCCAAACGTGGGTACTTGGGTTGCAGCCAGCGGCTGTGCAGTTGGTCGAGGTCACGGGCGGGTATCGCCCGCAAGCCACTTTGCAGGATGCTCGCCAGTTCCGGCCATTCACGCCGCGTGGCCACTCGCAACAGCTGCGGCAGGCCGATATCGCCGACCACCGCCAGCCCGGCGAACTCCGCCTCGCCAGACAACCGGCTCAGTTGCGCTTCATCCACCACCGCATAGCGTGCCTGCTGGCTCACCAACAGTTGCAGGGCCTGGCGCTCCATGGGTACGCCTTGCAGGTTGAGCTTGGGGTAGGTGCTGCGCAGGTAGTCGGCCACCGCGCTGGGCATGCGCACCGCGATGCGCGACTGTGCGTCGAGTTTTTCCAGCTCCACGGCGCCGCCGCCTTCGCGAATGCCGACGATGCGTTGAGGCACACGCATATACGGGTCGCTGAATAACCACAGGCGCAAGCCGGCCGGGGTTTGCTGCAGGCCGGGGGCAATATCCACCTCGCCGTCGCGCACGGCTGCTTCAAGCTGCTCCTGATCGGGAAAGTTACGCCAAGTCAGCTCGATGCCCAGCGCCTTGGCCAGCCATTGCATCAACTCGACATTGGCCCCGGACAACCGCTGCAGCCGGCGGTCGTATTGAGCGTAAGGCGCCTGCAATACCACGCCCACCCGCAACTCTGGGTGCAGCGCCAGCCACTCGCGCTGCTGCGCAGTGAGTTGCGCCTGAGGGCTGGCGGGCGCGGCATTTGCCATCAAGGCCACACACAGGCAGCCGATAACCAGCAGGAAGCGAAAACCCATGATCCACGTCTCACATCACTGACAAATACTGATCAACCCATTAGGCTGCTGGAATCACTTCTGGCCGGGATTTAACGATGCCACCTCGAAACCGTTCGGCACTGCCAGCATTGTGCCTGTCGCTGCTATTTACCAGCGCCTTTTCTGTTCAAGCCGACGACGCGCCAGCGTCAGCCGCTGAAACACCCGCCGAGCGTCAGCCCTTGCCCGAGCGCAGCCAGGCCGAAGCCAGCGCCCTCGAACGCCAGGTTGCGCAGCAGGAGCAACAACAACTACAGGCCGGCAGCGATTCGTTCCTGGCCCTGTGGAAGCCCGCCAATAGCGCCGAACCCCAAGGCGTGGTGATTATCGTGCCAGGCGCTGGCGAAAATGCTGACTGGCCGCAAGCCATCGGCCCGTTGCGGCGTAAATTGCCGGATGCGGCCTGGGGCACTCTCAGCCTGTCCTTGCCGGACGTCAGTGTGGATACCCTGCCGCCACGCGTGATCGAACCGCCCAAGGCGGCGGTCGATACCAGCAGCAAAGACGGCAGCACGGTGGCCAAACCCGTCGAACAGGCCGCCAGCGCAGAAGCCGAAGGCACTGACCCGGCGGTGGTAGCGGGTGCGGATGAACAGGACAAGACCGATGCAAAGCGCATCTTCGACCGCATCGATGCGGCCGTTGCCTTCGCCCAGACCCAGGGCGCGCGCAGCGTGGCATTGCTCGGTCATGGCACCGGCGCATGGTGGGCGGCGCGTTATCTGAGCGAGAAACAACCTGCCCAGGTGCAGAAGCTGGTGATGGTGGCTGGGAAGACGCCCGCCGCTCGCCAACCGGACCTGCAGCAATTGGCACCGACGTTGAAAGTCCCAACCGCGGATGTGTTCTATCAAGACGGTGCGCAGGACGGCAAAAACGCATTGGCCCGTAGCCAGGCGGCCAAACGCGGCAAGAATGACGGTTACAAGCAGGTGCAACTCAAGGCCCTGCCTGGCAACAACACTGCCGAACAGGAGCAGCTATATCGACGCGTGCGCGGATGGTTGAGCCCGCAGGCCGACAAAGGCTGACACAGTTTCAGCAGATATTACAAAACCAATGTGTGAGGGGGCTTGCCCCCTCCCACATTGGATCGGTGTCAGGGCAATAGCCTCAGCGAAAATCTCGTCGTTCGCGAATCAACGCGTAGGCGTTGTGCAATTCACGGGTACGTTCGGTGGCCTCGCGCACCTGCGCCGGGCTGGCGCCGCTGCCGGCGATCTTGTCCGGGTGATGGCGGCTGAGCAGGCGGCGATAGGCACGTTTGATCGCCGAGGGTTCAGTGGTCGCCGTCACCCCCAGAAGCCGCAGCGCTTCCTGATAGCCACCACTTCGATTGACCAATGGCTTGCGCGCCGGCGTGTAATCGGCGGCCAGGGCGCGAATTTGTTGCGGCGTCCAGCCCAGCCATTTGCCCCACAACTCGATCAGGTCACGCTCGGCATCATCCGCCCGACCGTCGGCCCAGGCCATGCGCCAGCACGCACGTAGAACGCCCTCCGCGGCATGGGGCTGCGCCTTGAGCACGCGCAAATAACTGCGCACCCGGTCGGTACCGGACTTGCCCCGGTTAAACGCCAGGATGGCCCGGCGCTGGGCCGGTTCGGTCATGTCCAGCGCGCGCATTTCCTGGCGCGCCTGCTGGATATGCCCGTCCACGATCCGGCCATTGCTTTTGGCCAGGCGCCCCAGCAGCACGAACAACAACTCATCATTGCGCAGCGCCGGGCGCCCGCCCAGGCGTTCACGCAACTGCGCCCAGCTGTGCAATTGCAGGCGCCGGTCCAACGCCTGCCCCAGCAATGCACCCAACAAAGCCCCCGGAATACTGGCAATCGCAAAGCCAGCTCCGGCGCCGATCAGCGTCCCTGGCCACAACATCCTACGGCCTCGCTGTCAGCAAGGTTTCAACCTGCGCCAGACGCTCAAGCGTTCCGACATCAACCCAGCGTCCCTTCATGTGTTCACCCGTTACCAGCCCCTTGGCCATCGCCGCCCGCAACAGCGGCGCCAGCTTGAAGGCACCCGCACTGCAACCCGCGAACAACTGGGGGTCGAGCACGGAAATGCCACTGAAGGTCAGGTTATCGGCACCGGGCGCCGCATCATGAAGCAACCCATCGCTCAGGTAGAAGTCGCCACCGGTGGGGTGATGCGCCGGGTTGTCGACCATCACCAGATGGGCCAGGCCCTGGAGAGGCCGCTTCAATTGGCTGAAATCGTAGTCGGTCCAGATATCGCCGTTGACCACCAGAAACGGCTCGTCCCCCAGCAAAGGCAATGCCTGGAAAATCCCGCCGCCGGTTTCCAGCGGCTCACCTTCGGCTGAATAGCGGATGCGCAAGCCGAACTGGGCTCCGTCGCCCAGGTAGCTTTCGATCTGTTCGCCGAGCCAGGCATGGTTGATCACGATCTCGGTGAAGCCGGCCTTGGCCAGCGCTTCCAGGTGATACTCGATCAGCCGTTTGCCGCCGGCCTGCACCAGCGGCTTGGGTGTGTGCAGCGTCAGCGGGCGCATGCGCTCGCCCTTGCCGGCTGCCAGGATCATCGCCTTCATACGCAGGCCTCGGCCGGCTGGCGCAGGCTGGTGAGCAATTCGCCCAGGTCGCTCAACTCAGGACGGTCGGCGAGCACCGCTTCTATATAGGCAAAGAAGCGCGGCACGTCGGCCAGGTAGCGGGGCTTGCCATCGCGGTGGCAAATCCGCGCGAAGATACCGATGACCTTGAGATGGCGCTGCACGCCCATCAGGTCGCTGGCGCGCAGAAAGTCTTCGAACTCGTCGTGCACGGGAATTCCCAACTGCCCGGCCCGTTCCCAATAGCCGCGCTGCCACTGGCGCACGCGAGCCTGGGGCCAGCTGAGGAAGGCGTCCTTGAACAAGCAGGTGATGTCGTAGGTCACTGGGCCGTAGACCGCGTCCTGGAAATCCAGCACGCCGGGGTTGGGCTCGCTGATCATCAGGTTGCGCGGCATATAGTCACGGTGCACCAGCACTTTCGGCTGGGCCAGGGCGCTGTCGATCAGCCGTTCGCTGGCGCGTTGCCAGAGGGCTTGCTGCTGAGTATCCAGCTCGATACCCAAGTGGCGGCGTACATACCATTCAGGAAACAGTTCCAGCTCGCGGCGCAACAACGCCACGTCATAGCTGGGCAGCGGCGCGTCCATCGGCAACTGCTGGAAAGCCAGCAAGGCATCGATGGCATCGGCAAACAACTGATCGGCGTTTTGCTCGTCAATCACGTCCAGATAGGTTTTTCGGCCCAAGTCATTGAGCAAAAGAAAGCCACGCGGCAAATCTTCTGCATAAATTCTTGGCACGTTGATTCCCGATTTCGCGAGTAAATGCGCGATATCGACGAAAGGTTTGCAGTTTTCCTGGGGGGGCGGTGCATCCATTACAACGAATGTATGCGCCCCGCCCTCCCATCGGAAGTAACGCCTGAAACTCGCGTCGCTGCTGGCCGCGGTCAATGTGGCCGGGGGTACGGCGCCCCAGTCCTGAGCGTTGAAGAGGATCGGCAACTGCTCATCCAGCCAGACTTCCAGCTGTTGTAAACGTAGATCGTGCTCGGGCATTACAAGGGTCTCCGACGGCGCTAGCCGTCAAGCGGGGCATGCTTTATTATCACGCATCTTTTTCAGACCATCGAGAGGCGTGCGGCCCAAACCGCGGGCAGATGGCACGCAGGAAGCCCGGACTAATAAGATGGCATTGAAATCCCCCGCGTTTCGTAGAAAATTTCCGTTGCTGGTAACCGGCAGTCTGCTGGCCTTGCAACCTTTCGCCACCTCATTCGTGGTCGCCGCGGAACAGTATGACTGCTCAGTCTCTGCTTCGGGTGCCTGGGATTGCGCGCCAAAAACCGCCGCAGCCCCATTGCCACCGCGCCCGGTGCATGACGGCTCTGCCGTCAGCTCGGCCAACAGCACGCCGCAAGGCGAGGCTGGCGGCAGCGTCGACGCCGAGCCCAAGACCATGCTGGTCACCGAAGCCAAGGGCCGCGGCCTGCGTTCGCGCAGCACAGACTACAGCCACCTGGACTGGGTGCCTCGCGAGAAGCTGACCGCAGCGCAGCTGGCCGAAACCGGCCCTTACTGCGGTGGCGCCTACATCGAGCCGACTCGTCCTGGCATGAACGACAAGACGAACAAGAGCGATGCGCCGACCTTCATCGGTGCCAAGGCCTCTCGTTACGAGCAGGAACAGCAGGTCGCTACACTGGCCGGTGACGTCGTCATGCGCCAGGGCAGCATGCAGCTGGAGTCCGAAGAAGCCAGCCTGTACCAGGCCGAGAACCGTGGCGAGCTGAACGGCAACGTGCGTCTGCGCGACAACGGCGCGCTGATCGTGGGCGACCATGCCCAGGTCCAGCTCGATACCGGCGCCGCCCAGATCGACAACGCCGAATACGTGATGCACAAGTCGCGCATCCGCGGTAACGCGCTGTACGCCAAGCGCGCCGAGAACGCGATCATCCGTCTCAAGGACGGTACGTACACCACCTGCGAGCCAGACAGCAACGCCTGGCAGCTCAAGGGCAACAACATCACGTTGAACCCGGCCACCGGTTTCGGTACGGCCACCAACGCGACGTTGCGGGTCAAGAACATCCCGATCCTGTACACCCCTTACATCTATTTCCCGATTGACGACCGTCGTCAGTCCGGCTTCCTGCCGCCAAGCTTCAGCACCGGCAGTGAAACTGGCTTTACGCTGGTGACGCCGTACTACTTCAACCTGGCACCGAACTACGACGCCACGTTGTACCCGCAATACATGACCAAGCGCGGCCTGTTGATGGAGGGCGAATTCCGCTACCTCACCAAGTCGAGTGAAGGGCAGTTTGGTGGGGCGTACCTCAACGACGACAACGATGAGCGCAAGAACCAGACCGATTATGAAAAAACTCGTTATATGCTCAATTGGCAGCATAAAGGTGGGTTGGATTCGCGTCTGACGTCTCAGGTGGATTACACCCGGATCAGCGATCCTTACTACTTCCAGGACTTGAAGTCCTTTGAAGAAGGTGTTGAGAGCCAGGACTTCCTGAATCAGCAGGGCTCCCTGACCTATCGGGGCGATTCTTATCAGGCTCGCTTGAATGTGCAGGCTTACCAGCTGGCGACGATCTCTCAGATCACGCCGTATGACCGGTTGCCGCAGCTCACGCTGAGTGGCCAGCTGCCATTTCATCCAGGCGGTTTGAATTTCAGTTATGAAACCGAAGCCGTGCGCTTCGATCGTGACTTGGAAAACGGCACCTTTACCGATGAGAACGGGGCAGTTTCACCTCGCCTGGATACAAACGTCAGAGGCCTCACCCGTGCAAACGGTACTCGTCTGAACGTTGCGCCAGCTGTTGAATACCCGATGAACTGGACCTACGGTTTTATTACGCCGAAGCTCAAGTACGTCTATACAAAGTACGATCTTGATCTTGATACGTTCGGTAAAAACTCGCTCGCGGCAGGAGATGAGTTCAAAAGTTCGCAGGACCGCGCAATACCGATCGCAAGTGTAGACAGTGGTCTTTACTTTGATCGCAAAACCAATTTGTTCGGTAAGGACTTTAACCAAACCCTCGAACCGCGGGCGTACTACTTGTACGTCCCGAATAAAGATCAGAGCGATATTCCGGTCTTCGATACTAGTGAATACGCGTTCAGCTACGGCTCTCTATTTCGTGATAACCGCTTCGCTGGCTCCGACAGGATCGGTGACGAGAACAAACTTTCCCTGGGCGTAACCAGTCGCTGGATCGAGGATAACGGCTTCGAACGCCAACGCGTTTCCGTTGGCCAGGCGCTGTACTTCAAGGATCGCGAAGTCCAACTGCCAGGCGTACTGGCTGCCGACCGCGACGACGCCCGCACCGATGTCTCGCCTATCGCCCTGGAGTATGAATTCCGCTTCAACCGCGATTGGCGCGCCACCGCCGACTACAACTGGGATACCGAAAGCCACGCCCCACGTTCCGGCAGCGCGATGTTCCACTACCAGCCGGAAGACAACCCGAACAAGGTGGTCAACCTCGGCTATCGCTATCGCAACGACCAAGTGGTCTACAACCAACTGACCGGCAAATGGCAGTTCGGTGGCGACTACGGCCAACCAGGCGATCCGAACTTCGTGAAGGATTACTACAAAATCCAACAACACGACTTCTCGATGATGTGGCCGATCATTCCACAGTGGAACCTGATCACCCGCTGGCAGTATGACTATGCACGCAACCGTACCCTGGAAGCCTTTGGTGGCTTCGAATACGACAACTGCTGCTGGAAACTGCGCGTCATCAACCGTTATTGGGTTTCCAACGACGAATATACCCAGATCGCCCCCCTTAACGAAAAGGGTGACCACGGGCTCTTCTTCCAGATCGTCCTCAAAGGACTCGGCGGCCTGACCGGCGCCAAGGTAGAGAGCTTCCTCGACAAAGGCATTGAAGGTTATCGTGAACGTGAAGACAAAGCTTTCTGAGTGCTTGCGCCCGCTCGTGCTGGGCGCGCTGTTCCTGGGTGCCGCCTCGGCGCATGCCGCGGTGCAGCAGCTGGATAAAGTCGCAGCCATCGTCGATAACGACGTGATCATGCAGAGCCAACTGGACCAACGGGTCAAGGAAGTTCAGCAAACCATCGCCAAGCGTGGCGGTGGTGTGCCGCCCACCAGCGTCCTGGAACCTCAGGTGCTGGAGCGCCTGATCGTCGAAAACCTGCAACTGCAGATCGGCGAACGCTCCGGTATCCGTATTTCTGACGAAGAGTTGAACCAGGCTGTCGGCACCATCGCTCAGCGTAACAATATGAGCATCGATCAGTTCCGCGCGGCCCTGGCCCACGATGGCCTGTCCTATGAGGACGCGCGTGACCAGATCAAGCGCGAAATGATCATCAGCCGTGTACGCCAACGTCGCGTAGCCGAACGGGTTCAGGTGTCGGAGCAGGAAGTGAAGAACTTCCTGGCCTCGGACCTGGGCAAGATGCAGCTTTCCGAAGAGCTGCACCTGGCCAACATCCTGATCCCGACACCAGACAGCGCCAATGCCGAGCAGCTCAATGCTGCCGCCGCCAAAACCCAGGCTATCTATGATCGCCTCAAGGCCGGCGCTGATTTCGCCCAGATGGCGATTGCCCAGTCCGGCAGCGACAACGCGCTCGACGGTGGTGACATGGGCTGGCGTAAAGCCGCTCAACTGCCCCCTCCGTTCGACCGTGAGCTGAGCGCGATGAACGTGGGTGACATCACCCAACCGGCACGTACTCCGGGCGGTTTTATCATCCTGAAGCTGTTAGGCAAGCGCGGCGGCGAGACCTCGCTGAAAGACGAAGTACACGTTCGTCACATCCTGGTCAAACCAAGCGAAATCCGTACCGAGGCACAAACCAAGGAACTGGCCCAGAAGATCTATGACCGCATCGAAAGCGGTGAAGACTTCGCCACCCTGGCCAAGAGTTTTTCGGAAGACCCGGGTTCTGCCCTCAACGGCGGCGACCTGAACTGGATCGACCCAAAAGCCTTGGTGCCCGAGTTCCAGCAGGTGATGGCCGATACGCCGCAAGGCGTGCTGTCCAAGCCGTTCAAGACCCAATACGGCTGGCATGTGCTGGAAGTCCTTGGCCGTCGCGCCACCGACAACACCACCCAGGCCCGCGAACAGCAAGCCCTGACCGTACTGCGTAACCGCAAATACGACGAAGAGCTGCAAACCTGGCTGCGTCAGATCCGTGACGAAGCCTACGTTGAAAACAAGCTGCCAGGCGCCGAGCAAACAGGCACCGACCAGGCAGCCCAGTGAAACCCCAGCGTTTCGCCGTGACACCCGGCGAGCCGGCCGGCATTGGTCCAGACCTGTGCCTGCTGCTCGCCTCGCAACCCCAGCCACATCCCCTGATTGCCATTACCAGCCGCGACCTGCTCCTTGAGCGGGCCGCGCAGCTGGGTGTGGTGGTCAACCTGCTGAGCGTCGCACCGGGCAACTGGCCAGACTTGCCGGCACCCGCAGGCAGCCTGTATGTGTGGGATACCCCGCTGCAAACCAAGGTCGTCGCCGGGCAACTGGACAAGGCCAATGCGGCCTTTGTGCTGGAAACCCTGACCCGTGCCGGCCAAGGCTGCATCGACGGCGACTTCGCCGGCATGATCACCGCCCCTGTACATAAAGGCGTGATCAACGAATCCGGTATCGCCTTTTCCGGCCATACCGAATTCCTTGCCGAACTCACCCATACCGAACAAGTCGTGATGATGCTGGCCACCCGTGGCCTTCGCGTCGCGCTGGTCACCACGCACCTGCCGCTGCGCGATATCGCCGACGCCATCACCGCCGAGCGCATAGAACGCGTTACGCGCATCCTGCACGCCGACCTGCAACACAAGTTCGGCATTGCCCAACCGCGCATCCTGGTCTGTGGGCTTAACCCCCACGCCGGTGAAGGCGGCCATTTGGGCCATGAAGAAATCGACATCATTGAACCGACATTAGAGCGCCTGCGCCAAGAAGGCATGGACCTGCGCGGCCCATTGCCTGCAGACACTCTGTTTACCCCCAAATATCTGGAGCACTGCGACGCAGTGCTGGCGATGTACCATGACCAGGGGCTGCCCGTGCTGAAATACAAAGGCTTCGGCGCCGCCGTCAACGTGACGCTGGGCCTGCCGATCATCCGCACCTCCGTTGACCATGGCACCGCCCTGGACCTGGCAGGCAGCGGCAAGATCGACACCGGCAGCCTGCACGTGGCCCTGGAAACCGCCTATCAGATGGCCGAGACCCGTATATGACTGAGCATTACCAACACCGGGCGCGCAAGCGCTTCGGGCAAAACTTCCTGCACGACGCTGGCGTGATCGACCGTATCCTGCGCTCCATCCACGCCAAGCCCGAAGACCGTCTGCTGGAAATCGGCCCAGGCCAGGGTGCATTGACCCAGGGTCTGCTGGCCAGCGGCGGTCAACTGGACGTGGTTGAGCTGGACAAGGACTTGATCCCGATCCTGAATCAGCAATTCGCCGACAAACCCAATTTCAACCTGCACCAGGGCGACGCGCTGAAGTTCGACTTCAACAGCCTGAATGCCGCGCCTAACAGCCTGCGGGTGGTGGGCAACCTGCCGTACAACATCTCCACACCGCTGATTTTCCACCTGCTAAACAACGCCGGGATCATCCGCGACATGCACTTCATGCTGCAAAAAGAAGTGGTTGAACGCCTGGCCGCCGGGCCGGGGGGGGTGATTGGGGCCGTCTGTCGATCATGGTTCAGTACCATTGCCGCGTGGAACATCTGTTCAACGTGGGCCCAGGTGCATTCAACCCGCCACCGAAGGTCGACTCGGCCATCGTGCGCCTGGTGCCGCATGCCGTGCTGCCGCACCCGGCCAAGGACCACAAACTGTTGGAGCGCGTCGTGCGCGAAGCCTTCAACCAACGCCGCAAGACCCTGCGCAACACGCTCAAGGCGCTGTTAAGCAACGCCGAAATCGAAGCGGCCGGCGTCGACGGCAGCCTGCGCCCCGAGCAACTGGACCTGGCCGCGTTCGTACGCCTGGCCGACCAGCTCGCCATCCAGCCTGCGCCGACAGTGGAATAAGGCATAAGGAAAAAAATGTGGGAGGGGGCTTGCCCCCGATGGCGGCGTCTCAGTAAATGAATGTTTACCTGACCCACCGCTATCGGGGGCAAGCCCCCTCCCACATTTGGATCACGTATCTGGCCTAGTGCCCACCTATTGGCCTAGACTGGCCCGCATCAGCTGTCCTGCGCATTTGCTTTTAAGGCCTCTTGCATGTCCGATCCTCGTTACCAGATCGACGTCAGCGTCGTCACCCGCTTCCTGGCGGACCAATCGCAACCTGAACACAACCGCTTTGCGTTTGCCTACACCATCACGGTGAAAAACAACGGGCTGGTGCCGGCCAAGCTGCTGTCACGCCACTGGGTGATCACCGACGGGGACGGCCAGGTCGAGGAGGTGCGCGGCGCGGGTGTGGTCGGCCAGCAACCGTTGATCGACATCGGCGCCAGCCATACCTACAGCAGCGGCACGGTGATGACCTCCAAAGTCGGCACCATGCAAGGCACGTATCAGATGAAGGCTACCGACGGCAAACTGTTCGACGCGATCATCAAACCGTTCCGCCTCGCCGTACCTGGGGCCCTGCACTGATATGGCAACGTATGCGGTCGGTGACCTGCAAGGCTGCCTGGAGCCCCTCAAGTGCCTGCTCGAACGCGTGGCTTTTGACCCGGTAAACGACCGCCTGTGGCTGGTCGGCGACCTGGTCAACCGTGGCCCGCAGTCTCTGGAAACCTTGCGCTACCTCTATCGCCTGCGCGACTCGCTGGTCTGTGTGCTGGGCAATCATGATCTGCACTTGCTCGCGGCAGGCCACAACATCGAGCGTCTGAAAAAAGGCGACACCCTGCGGGAAATCCTCGAAGCGCCGGACCGGGGCGTGTTGCTGGAATGGTTGCGCCGACAGAAGCTCGTACATTACGACGAGGCCCGCGATATCGCCCTGGTTCATGCCGGCATCCCACCGCAATGGACAGTGAAAAAAGCCCTCAAATGCGCCGCCGAAGTCGAAAGCGCGCTGGCCGATGACAACCTCTACAGCGCCTACCTCGATGGCATGTACGGCAACGAGCCGGTGAAGTGGGACAACGACCTTACCGGCGTCGCTCGCCTGAGAGTGATCACCAACTACTTCACGCGCATGCGCTTTTGCACGGCCGAGGGCAAACTGGACCTCAAGAGCAAGGAAGGCGCCGACACTGCGCTGCCTGGCTATAAGCCCTGGTTTGCCCACAAGGAACGCAAAACCCGCGACACCAGAATTGTCTTCGGCCACTGGGCCGCCCTTGAAGGCAAGTGCGAAGAACCCGGCGTGTTCGCCCTCGACACCGGTTGCGTGTGGGGCGGCGCCATGACGCTGATGAACATCGACACCGGCGAGCGCATCAGTTGCCAGTGTGAATCCCCCGAACCCACGACACAGACGGCCGCCGCCAAGCCCTAGGAGCCCGCCATGACAGAATTCAAACGTATCCCTCCCGAACAAGCCCAGGCCCTGCGAGAGCAAGGCGCTGTGGTCGTCGATATCCGCGACCAGCCAACCTATGCCGCTGCCCATATCAGCGGCGCCCAGCATCTGGACAACGTCAACATCGCCGACTTCATCCGCGCCGCCGACCTCGACGCACCACTGATCGTGGCGTGCTACCACGGCAATTCCAGCCAGAGCGCAGCGGCCTATCTGGTCAGCCAGGGTTTCTCCGACGTCTATAGCCTGGATGGCGGCTTTGAGCTGTGGCGTGCGACCTATCCTGCAGAAATTTCCTCAGGCGATTCGCAATAATTTTTTTCACACCCCGCTACCCCGCGTGACGCTTGGGCTTGCGCCGTTTCTGACGAACGGCGCAGCCAAACTAATTACGCATCGCGCCTTGACCTCCCCGATTCCGAACTATCCTTAAGTGCAGGCCATCCAAATCAGGGGAGAGCCGGTACACCGGCGTGCGGGTCATCGGTAGCGTTTCAGGGTGTTCTGGGGGGAAAACAGCCATTGGCGAACGTCAAGGGCTGCCAGCATCGACTGATTGATCCGGCGTCGGCTCCACGTATCGAGCGAGGTGACGACGTCATGAGTATCTTTAGCCACTTCCAACAACGTTTCGAGTCCACACAGCAGGAAGAACTCACGCTTCAAGAGTATCTCGAGCTGTGCAAACGGGACCGCAGCACCTACGCGTCTGCCGCCGAACGCCTGCTGCTGGCGATTGGCGAGCCGGAGCTGGTAGACACCTCGAACAATTCGCGCCTGTCGCGAATATTCTCCAACAAGGTGATCCGCCGTTATCCGGCCTTTGAAGACTTCCACGGCATGGAAGAATGCATCGACCAGATCGTCTCCTACTTCCGCCATGCCGCCCAAGGCCTGGAGGAAAAGAAGCAGATCCTCTACCTGCTTGGCCCCGTTGGCGGCGGCAAGTCGTCCCTGGCTGAAAAGCTCAAACAACTCATCGAAAAAGTGCCCTTCTATGCGATCAAGGGCTCGCCGGTGTTCGAGTCGCCCCTGGGCCTGTTCAACGCCACCGAAGATGGCGCGATCCTCGAAGAAGACTTCGGCATCCCACGGCGCTACCTCAATACCATCATGTCGCCCTGGGCCACCAAGCGCCTGTCCGAGTTCGGCGGAGATATCAGCCAGTTCCGCGTGGTCAAACTCTACCCCTCGATCCTCAACCAGATCGGCGTCGCCAAGACCGAGCCGGGCGACGAGAACAACCAGGACATTTCGGCGCTGGTGGGCAAGGTCGATATCCGCAAACTGGAAGAATTCCCGCAGAACGACGCCGACGCCTACAGCTACTCGGGCGCGCTGTGCCGGGCCAACCAGGGCCTGATGGAGTTCGTGGAGATGTTCAAGGCGCCGATCAAGGTGCTGCACCCACTGCTCACGGCTACCCAGGAGGGTAACTACAACAGCACCGAAGGCCTGGGCGCGATTCCGTTCACCGGGATCCTGCTGGCGCACTCCAACGAATCGGAGTGGCACACCTTCCGCAACAACAAGAACAACGAAGCCTTCATCGACCGTATCTACATCGTCAAGGTGCCGTACTGCCTGCGGGTCAGCGATGAGATCAAGATCTACGACAAACTGCTGTTCAACAGCTCCCTGGCCAAGGCTCATTGTGCACCCGACACCCTGAAGATGCTCGCCCAGTTCACCGTGTTGTCGCGCCTCAAGGAGCCGGAGAACTCGAATATCTACTCGAAAATGCGCGTGTACGACGGTGAAAACCTCAAGGACACCGATCCCAAGGCCAAATCGATCCAGGAATACCGCGACACGGCGGGCGTCGATGAAGGCATGAACGGCCTGTCGACACGTTTCGCGTTCAAGATTCTCTCCAAGGTTTTCAACTTTGATCCCCACGAGATCGCCGCCAACCCGGTGCACCTGTTGTACGTGCTGGAGCAGCAGATCGAACAGGAACAATTCCAGGCCGAAACCCGCGAGCGCTATCTGCGCTTCCTCAAGGAATACCTGGCGCCGCGCTATATCGAGTTCATCGGCAAGGAAATCCAGACCGCTTACCTCGAGTCCTACAGCGAGTACGGTCAGAACATCTTCGACCGCTACGTGCTGTACGCCGACTTCTGGATCCAGGACCAGGAATACCGCGACCCGGAAACCGGTGAAATCCTCAACCGCGTGGCGCTCAACGAGGAACTGGAGAAGATCGAGAAACCCGCCGGCATCAGCAATCCGAAGGATTTCCGCAACGAAATCGTCAACTTCGTGTTGCGCGCCCGCGCCAACAACAACGGCAAGAACCCAACCTGGCTCAGCTACGAGAAGCTGCGCGTGGTCATCGAGAAGAAAATGTTCTCCAACACCGAGGATCTGCTGCCGGTTATCAGCTTCAATGCCAAGGCCAGCAAGGAGGACCAGCAAAAACACAACGACTTCGTCACACGAATGGTCGAGCGCGGCTACACCGACAAACAGGTGCGGTTGCTTTCCGAGTGGTACCTGCGGGTACGTAAATCGCAGTAAGGCAGCGACAGGCGCCGACTGCCAGGCATCCGACCTGGCAGGCGACCGCTTGTCCCTAAGCTTCCAGCTTGCGGCTTGAAGCTTGTAACGTGAAGCTGCCCGGAGGGCTCCCCATGAGCTATGTGATCGACCGACGCCTCAATGGCAAGAACAAAAGCACGGTAAACCGCCAGCGTTTCCTGCGGCGTTACCGTGACCACATCAAAAAGGCCGTTGAAGAGGCCGTCAGCCGCCGCTCCATCACCGACATGGAGCATGGCGAACAGATCAGCATTCCCGGTCGGGACATCGACGAACCGGTGCTGCACCATGGCCGGGGCGGCAAACAGACCGTCGTGCACCCCGGCAACAAGGAATTCACCACAGGCGAACACATCCAGCGCCCGCAGGGTGGCGGGGGCAGCAAGGGCGCGGGCAAGGCCGGTAATTCCGGCGAAGGCATGGATGAGTTCGTGTTCCAGATCACCCAGGAGGAATTTCTCGAATTCATGTTCGAGGACCTGGAGCTGCCCAACCTGGTCAAACGCAACCTGACCGGCACCGACACCTTCAAAACCGTGCGTGCAGGTATCAGCAACGAAGGCAACCCATCCCGTATCAACATCATCCGCACCCTGCGCTCGGCCCACGCCCGACGTATCGCACTGTCGGGCAGCAGCCGTGCAAAATTGAAGCAGGCCAAGGAAGAGTTGGCGCGGTTGAAGCGCGAAGAGCCAGACAACTTCGGCGATATCCAGGAAATCGAGGCAGAAATCGAGAAACTCAGCGCACGCATTCACCGTGTGCCGTTTCTTGATACCTTTGACTTGAAATACAACCTGCTGGTCAAGCAGCCCAACCCCAGCTCCAAGGCCGTGATGTTCTGCCTGATGGATGTGTCCGGCTCCATGACCCAGGCCACCAAGGACATCGCCAAGCGTTTCTTTATCTTGCTCTACCTGTTTCTGAAGCGGAACTACGACAAGATCGAAGTAGTGTTCATCCGCCATCACACCAGCGCGCGGGAAGTGGACGAAGAAGAGTTCTTCTACTCGCGCGAAACGGGCGGCACCATCGTTTCCAGCGCCCTGAAGCTGATGCAGGAGATCATGGCCGAGCGCTACCCGGCCAATGAGTGGAATATCTACGCGGCCCAAGCGTCCGACGGTGACAACTGGAACGATGATTCGCCGATCTGCCGCGACATCCTGATCAACCAGATCATGCCTTTCGTGCAGTACTACACTTACGTCGAAATTACCCCCCGTGAGCACCAGGCACTGTGGTTCGAATACGAGCGCATCGGCGAAGCCTTTGCCGATACGTTCGCCCAACAGCAACTGGTCTCGGCCGGCGATATCTACCCGGTCTTCCGTGAACTCTTCCAGCGCAGGTTAGTGACATGACCGCCAAAAAAGAGCATAAGCGCCAACCTATCTCCACCGGGTCCGAGTGGACCTTTGAACTGATCCAGGCCTATGACCGGGAAATCAGCCGCATCGCGGCCGGTTATGCGCTGGACACCTACCCCAATCAGATCGAAGTGATCACCGCCGAACAGATGATGGATGCCTATGCCTCCGTCGGTATGCCGCTGGGTTATCACCACTGGTCCTACGGCAAACACTTTCTCAGCACCGAAAAGTCTTACACCCGCGGCCAGATGGGCCTGGCCTATGAGATCGTGATCAACTCCGACCCGTGCATCGCCTACCTGATGGAAGAAAACACCATCTGCATGCAGGCGTTGGTGGTCGCCCACGCGTGCTACGGGCATAACAGTTTTTTCAAGGGCAACTACCTGTTCCGCACCTGGACCGATGCCAGTTCGATCATCGATTACCTGGTGTTCGCCAAGCAGTACATCATGCAATGCGAGGAGCGCCACGGCATCGACGCAGTAGAAGACCTGCTCGACTCCTGCCACGCCTTGATGAATTACGGCGTCGACCGTTACAAACGGCCCTATCCGATTTCGGCCGAAGAAGAACGGCTGCGCCAGGCAGAGCGTGAGGAACACCTGCAGAAACAGATCAACGATTTGTGGCGCACCATTCCGAAACGCGCCGGCAAAAACAGCGACAAGGACAATGCACGATTCCCCGCCGAACCTCAGGAAAACATCCTCTATTTTCTGGAAAAACACGCGCCACTGCTGGAGCCGTGGCAACGGGAAATAGTGCGCATCGTGCGTAAGATCGCCCAGTACTTTTATCCACAGCGCCAGACTCAAGTGATGAACGAGGGTTGGGCGACGTTCTGGCACTACACGCTGATGAACGACCTGTACGACGAAGGCCTGGTCACCGACGGCTTCATGATGGAATTCCTCACCTCCCACACCAGCGTGGTGTTCCAGCCCGGTTTCGACAGCCCGTACTACAACGGCATCAACCCCTACGCGCTGGGCTTTGCGATGTACCGTGACATCCGTCGCATGTGCGAACACCCCACCGAGGAGGACCGTCGCTGGTTCCCGGAAATCGCCGGCAGCGACTGGCTCTCCACCATCAAGTTCGCCATGAGCAGTTTCAAGGACGAAAGCTTCATCCTGCAGTACTTGTCGCCCCAGGTGATTCGCGACCTCAAGCTGTTCAGTATCCTGGACGACGACCTCAAGGACGACCTGGTTGTGCCGGCCATCCACGACGAGCCTGGTTATCGCACGATCCGCGAGACCCTGGCGGCGCAATACAACCTGGGTAACCGCGAGCCCAACGTACAGATCTACAGCATCGACGTGCGCGGTGACCGCTCACTGACCTTGCGTCATCAGCAGCACGACCGCAAACCCCTGGGCGAATCCACCGAGGAAGTGCTCAAGCACCTGCATCGGCTGTGGGGCTTCGATATCCACCTGGAAACCCTGCAGGGCGACCAAGTGATGAAAACCCACCATGTTCCACCACGCAGCGATCATAACGACAACGACTACGGCCGCCTGGACCTGGCTGTCGTGCACCTCTGAAACAGCAAAGCCTCCATTGGGTGGAAACAGGCGTTATCCTGTGCCGCTAATGGAGGCTTTTTCATGAAAATCTACAAAGTCGGCGGTGCCGTGCGTGATCGCCTGCTGGGCATCAAGGTCACCGATATCGACCGCGTCGTCGTCGGCGCCACCGTCGAAGAAATGCAGGCCAAAGGCTTCAAACCGGTCGGCGCTGACTTCCCGGTGTTCCTGGACCCAAAAAACGGCGATGAATACGCCCTCGCCCGCACCGAGCGCAAAAGTGGCCGGGGCTATGGCGGCTTCGTCTTTCACGCCAGCCCCGACGTCACGCTGGAAGAAGACCTGATACGCCGCGACCTGACCATCAATGCCATGGCCGAAGACGACGACGGCAACCTGACCGACCCCTACCACGGCCAACGTGACTTGGAAGCGCGTATTTTGCGGCACGTTTCACCCGCGTTCGCCGAAGATCCTCTACGAGTTCTGCGCGTTGCCAGGTTTGCCGCGCGGTATGCGCACCTGGGATTCACCGTCGCTTCGCAGACTCTGGAGCTGATGCGTCAACTCAGCGAATCCGGCGAACTGGAAGCCCTGACACCGGAGCGCAGTTGGAAGGAAATTTCCCGGGCACTGATGGAAGAGCAACCTCAGGTGTTCATCCAGGTACTGCGCGACTGCCATGCGCTGAAAACCCTGATGCCTGAAGTGGATGCGCTGTTCGGCGTACCGCAGCCCGAAGCCCATCATCCCGAGATCGACACCGGTGTGCACACCCTATGCGTGCTGGAACAGGCTGCAGTGCACAAACAACCACTGACCGTGCGTTGGGCCTGCCTGCTGCACGATCTGGGCAAGGGGCTGACGCCTGTGGATAAGTTGCCGCAGCACATTGCCCACGAACACCGGGGCTTGAAACTGATCAAGGCGGTCAATGAACGCTTCAAGGTGCCGAAGGACTGCCAAGAGCTGGCGCTGCTGGTGGGCCAGTATCACACCCACGGGCATCGAGCCCTGGAGCTGAAGGCTTCGACGTTGCTGGAGCTATTGCAAAGTTTCGACGTCTACCGTCGGCCGCAACGCTTCGAAGAGTTCATCGTCGCGTGCGAGATGGATGCGCGAGGCCGCAAGGGTCTGGAACAGCGCAGTTATCCACAGGCGGACTATTTGCGCGGCGCGGCAAAGGCTGCACGCGAGGTGGCAGTGGCGCCACTGCTGGAGAAAGGCTTCAAAGGCCCGGAGTTGGGCGAAG
Organism: Pseudomonas sp. R5-89-07; assembly: GCF_003851685.1. Taxonomy (NCBI): domain Bacteria; kingdom Pseudomonadati; phylum Pseudomonadota; class Gammaproteobacteria; order Pseudomonadales; family Pseudomonadaceae; genus Pseudomonas; species Pseudomonas sp. R5-89-07. The sequence goes on from NZ_CP027727.1 coordinate 5,401,097, forward strand.
CCCTGAAACGTGAACGGCTTAACGCATTAAAAACCTACAAGGAACAACAAAGTTCATTGTAGGAGCGAGCTTGCTCGCGAAAAACCTGAGAGCGCTGCGTTATCGTTCACGCTCTTCGCGAGCAAGCTCGGCGCCTACAGAAGCACGTCTGCCGTGAGTTGCCGGCCCTGCCACTCAAACGCCACAGGCGCAAGCACCTGATCGATCTGCGCATCACGCCACAGCGCCGCCATGGTCTTGCCCGTTTCAGGGTGCACACGATCAGGCGCCATCATCGACAGCGGCCACAACACGAACGCGTTTTTCAGGATCTCTGCCCGCGGCAGGATCAAGCCGTCGAAATTACCCACCAGGTCGCCATACAGCAGCACGTCGATATCCAGTGGCAGGCCTTTACGGTCTGGCGCATAACGGCCGTTGTCGGCCTCGATGAATTTCAACCGGCGGTCGAGTTCCTTCAACGGCAGGTCGGTAAAGGCCGACACCACCAGATTGAAGAACGGCCCGCTCTTGATACCCACGGGCTGGCTTTCGAACACCGCTGAACAGCGCATGTCCGTCAGAAAGCTCGCCAGCGCATCCAGCCCCGCCCGTAAATTGAGCTCGCGCTCGATATTACTGCCAAGGCCAAGGTAAACCTGAGTCAGCGACATCCGCGCTCGATCTCCACGCCCACGCCCTTGGCCGCCGGGACGGCACCTGGCTTGGTCAACTTGAGGTGCAGCCAGGGAATCTGGAATTCGCTCATCAGCACTTGCGCCAGGCGTTCGGCGAAGGTTTCCACCAGTTGGTACTGGGACTGCTCGGCAAAGGCCTGAATGCGCGCGGACACGCTGGCGTAGTCCAGCGCCAGGGTCAGGTCGTCACCGGCCGCGGCCGGACGGTTATCCCAGGCAAAGCTCAGGTCCAGGCGCAGGCATTGACGGATTCCGCGCTCCCAGTCGTAGGCGCCGATCACGGTGTCGACTTCCAGGCCTTCGATAAACACTCTGTCCAAGCACTCTTCTCCGCAGCACGACAAGGGCGCAATGCCCCGTTAGAATCAGGGCGTCCTCGCCCGGAATAGTTAGCATGTTTTGGTTACTGGCGATTCTCGCCTACCTGCTCGGCTCGCTGTCCTTTGCCATCTTGCTCAGCCGCCTGACGGGAAATCCCGATCCGCGAATGAGTGGCTCAGGCAATGCCGGTGCCACCAATATGCTGCGCCTGGCCGGCAAGAAACTTGCCGTGCTGACGCTGCTGGGCGACCTGTGCAAAGGCTTGCTGCCCGTACTGATCGCCAGCCTCGCCGGCCTTACCCTGCAACAGCAGGCCTGGGTGGGCGTCTGCGCCGTCCTGGGCCATCTGTTCCCCTTGTACTTCCGCTTTCGCGGCGGCAAAGGCGTCGCCACGGCAGCCGGCATGTTGCTGGGGATCTACCCTCCGGCAGCCTTGCTCGCGGTGCTCGCCTGGCTGCTGACGTTCTACCTGACCCGTACCAGCTCACTGGCTGCGCTGATCGCCACGCCGCTCACCCTGCCGTTGTTGGCCTGGCAGGCTCCGGCGGCATTGCTGCCCATGAGCGTGCTGACCCTGCTGATCGTGTGGCGCCACCGCGGCAATCTACGCGACCTGTTTGCCGGGCGCGAACGGCATTTTTAAAGCGCGTCCTCGCTAACCCTTACAACGGCGACAACTGCTCCATCGGCCAGCGCGCCTGCACGCTGATCGCCAGGCTTTCATGCTGCCCGGCCATCAGACGCTGACAGCCGGCGTAGGCGATCATCGCGCCATTGTCGGTGCAGAACTCAGGCCGCGCGTAGAACACCTCCCCCTTCATCTCGCCAAGCATTTTCTCCAGCGAGCTGCGCAAGGCCTTGTTGGCGCTGACGCCACCAGCAATCACCAGGCGCTGCATGCCGGCCTGCTTCAGGGCGCGTTTGCACTTGATGGTCAAAGTCTCTACCACGGCCTGCTGGAACGCCAGCGCGATGTCGCAACGGGCTTGCTCGCCGTCGTCCCCGACGCTGACGCTCTGCTGCCAGGTATTCAACGCCGAGGTTTTCAAGCCGCTGAAGCTGAACATCAAGCCAGGGCGATCGCACATCGGCCGAGGGAACGTGTAACGACCGGCCACGCCCTTTTCGGCGAGGCGGGCGATTTCCGGACCACCGGGGTAATTGAGCCCCATCATCTTCGCGGTCTTGTCGAACGCTTCGCCGGCCGCGTCGTCCAGCGACTCGCCCAACAAGGTGTATTGGCCGATGCCGTCGACCTGAACCAGCTGCGTATGCCCCCCCGAAACCAACAAAGCGACGAACGGGAACGCCGGCGGTGATTTTTCCAGCATGGGTGCCAGCAAATGCCCTTCCATGTGGTGCACGCCGAGAGCCGGAATGCCCCAGGCAAACGCCAGCGCCTGGGCACAGGAAGCCCCAACCAACAGGGCTCCGACCAATCCAGGGCCTGCGGTATAGGCAATCGCGTCGATCTCCGTCGGCACGCAGCCAGCCTCATCCAATACTTGGCGAATCAACGGCAGCATGCGCTTGACGTGATCACGGCTGGCAAGCTCCGGCACCACGCCGCCATAGGCGCGATGCAGGTCGATCTGACTGAACAGCGCATCGGCCAAAAGCCCGCGTTCACTGTCGTAAAGTGCGACACCGGTTTCGTCGCAGGAGGTTTCAAGTCCCAGTACTAGCATGGGTTTGCGCCTTGTAGAGGCTGAATTCGAAGGCGCGCATAATAGTCGCCACTCCCCCTCCCGACTAGCGGTTTTCGATCAGAGGCTTTGCATTCCTGCCAATGAGGGGTTAACATCCGCAACCCTTAAAAACCGACGACCTCAGCCGCGAATTTTTTGCGACGAGAACGTTGATCCCGGTAATGAAAGAAGGTAGCTCTGGATGCCAGCCGTCAAAGTAAAAGAGAACGAACCCTTCGACGTAGCTCTGCGTCGTTTCAAGCGCTCCTGCGAAAAAGCCGGTGTTCTGGCTGAAGTTCGTAGCCGCGAATTTTATGAGAAGCCAACTTCTGAGCGTAAGCGTAAAGCAGCAGCCGCTGTTAAGCGTCACGCCAAGAAAGTTCAGCGCGAACAGCGCCGCGCCGTTCGTCTGTACTAATACACAGACGTTCGTAGCAAGCTTCTGCCAAGCCCGGCCCTCAGCCGGGCTGTTGGCATTTGCGGATATCGCTTGATGCTTCATCGTCGACGCCGCACACGCGACCGAGACACTGCTTCAAACGTCAGGACTGGCTCTTTTGCCAGCGGTGCACGTCTCTTCTGACGAGCCTAACAAGGCTACTGACGAGCACACCCTATTCTTCAAGCAGACGATCAACTGTGTCGACTGTGCCCATTGATGAGCTTCCGAGACCGCCCACAGGTCAAGACCGGACTCACGGGCAACTTTTATTCGTCGAACACTGATAGAGACTAACGTCAGCGAATGTTCGACAGATACACTCCCTGACACCCCATGCAGACGATAATGCTCGAGCACCCAACGTGCGCTTGAACATTTCACGGGCCCTCATTTACACGCAGTGATGACGAGAACGCCATGGCCGGGCTGATTCCCCAGAGCTTTATTGACGACCTTCTGAACCGCACCGACATCGTCGATGTCGTCAGCTCACGCGTGCAACTGAAAAAAGCCGGCAAGAACTACACCGCCTGCTGCCCGTTCCATAAGGAAAAAACCCCGTCGTTCAGCGTCAGCCCGGACAAGCAGTTCTATTACTGCTTCGGTTGCGGCGCCGGCGGCAACGCCCTCGGCTTCCTGATGGACCACGACAACCTGGATTTCCCCCAGGCCGTCGAGGACCTGGCGAAAGCCGCCGGCATGGAAATCCCCCGCGAAGAAAGTGGCCGTGCGCACAAACCGCGACAACCCACCGACTCGCCGCTGTATCCACTGCTGACGGCCGCCGCCGAGTTCTACCGGCAGGCGCTTAAAAGCCATCCGCAGCGCAAAGCCGCTGTCGATTACCTCAAGGGCCGCGGCCTTACCGGTGAAATCGCCCGGGACTTCGGCCTCGGCTTTGCGCCGCCCGGCTGGGACAACCTGTACAAGCACCTGAGCAGCGATACGCTCCAGCAAAAAGCCATGATTGACGCCGGCCTGTTGGTGGAAAACGCCGAGACCGGCAAACGCTATGACCGCTTCCGTGACCGCGTGATGTTTCCGATCCGCGACAGCCGCGGCCGCATCATCGCGTTCGGCGGCCGAGTGCTGGGAGACGACAAGCCCAAGTACCTGAACTCCCCGGAAACCCCGGTGTTCCATAAAGGCCAGGAACTCTACGGCCTGTTCGAAGCGCGCAAGAACAACCGCAACCTCGACGAGATCATCGTGGTTGAAGGCTATATGGACGTCATCGCCCTGGCCCAGCAAGGCCTGCGCAATGCGGTGGCGACGCTCGGCACCGCCACCAGCGAAGAGCACTTGAAGCGCCTGTTTCGCGTCGTGCCCAGCGTGCTGTTCTGTTTCGACGGCGACCAGGCCGGCCGCAACGCTGCCTGGCGCGCACTCGAAGCCACGCTGTCGAGCCTGCAGGATGGGCGCCGTGCACGCTTCCTGTTCCTGCCCGAAGGCGAAGACCCGGACACCCTGGTGCGTTCCGAAGGTACCGACGCGTTCCGCGCACGCATCAATCAACACGCACAGCCGCTGGCAGACTATTTTTTCCAGCAGTTGACCGAAGAAGCCGACCCGCGCTCGCTTGAGGGCAAGGCCCATATGGCCACCCTCGCAGCGCCGTTGATCGACAAGGTTCCGGGCGCCAATTTGCGCACCCTGATGCGCCAGCGCCTGCTGGAAATCACCGGATTGAGCGGCGAAGCCGTGAGCCAGCTGGTGCATAGCGCCCCTCAGGATGCGCCACCCGCCTACGACCCGGGCATGGATTACGACGCCATGCCGGACTATGCCGACTTCCACCAACCGCAGGAAGCGTATACGCCCCAGCAGGAGTGGACGCCGAAGAAGCCCGGTGCCGGCGGCAAGAAATGGGACAAGAAGCCCTGGAGCAAGAATGGTAAACGCGGCGATCGCGACGAGGCCTACGCCCCGCGCACGCCGGTTGCCGTAGAAGCGCCGACGCTGATTGCCTTGCGCACGCTCATCCACCACCCGCAACTGGCGGGCAAGGTTGAAAGCGCCGATCATTTCGCCAACGAGAGCAACACCTATGCCCAGGTGCTTATCGCCCTGATCGAGGCCGTGCAGAAAAATCCTAAGCTAAACTCAATTCAGCTAATGGCTCGTTGGCATGGCACGGAGCAGGGCCGCCTGTTGAAGGCGCTCGCGGAAAAGGAGTGGCTAATTGACGGCGACAACCTTGAACAACAGTTTTTAGACACCATTAATAGGTTATCCGCGGGTCAGCACACACAGACCCTCGATGAGCTCATCAAGCGAGCAAGGCAGCCGGGATTGTCGGCTGAAGAGCAGATTCAGATAGCAAAACAGATGCGCGACCTCTTAAAACAGAACGTTTGCACATCAAACCCGACCTCAGCTGGCGTGTGAGGTCATAGCTCGGGTATAATCCTCGGCTTGTTTTTTGCCCGCCAAGACCTTCAGTGGATAGGGTGTTATGTCCGGAAAAGCGCAACAGCAGTCTCGTATCAAAGAGTTGATCACCCTTGGTCGTGAGCAGAAGTATCTGACTTACGCAGAGGTCAACGACCACCTGCCTGAGGATATTTCAGATCCAGAGCAGGTGGAAGACATCATCCGCATGATTAATGACATGGGGATCCCCGTACACGAGAGTGCTCCGGATGCGGACGCCCTTATGTTGGCCGACGCCGATACCGACGAGGCAGCCGCTGAAGAAGCCGCTGCCGCGTTGGCCGCGGTGGAGACCGACATCGGTCGCACGACTGACCCTGTGCGCATGTATATGCGTGAAATGGGTACCGTCGAGTTGCTGACACGCGAAGGCGAAATCGAAATCGCCAAGCGTATCGAAGAGGGCATCCGTGAAGTGATGGGCGCAATCGCGCACTTCCCTGGCACGGTTGACCACATTCTCTCCGAGTACACTCGCGTCACCACCGAAGGTGGCCGCCTGTCTGACGTCCTGAGCGGTTATATCGACCCGGACGACGGCATTGCGCCGCCTGCCGCCGAAGTACCGCCGCCTGTCGATCCGAAGGCACCGAAAGCGGACGACGACTCCGACGAAGACGAGGCTGAAGCCAGCACCGACGACGAAGAAGAAGTCGAAAGCGGCCCAGACCCGATCATCGCTGCCCAGCGCTTCGGTGCGGTTTCCGATCAAATGGAAATCACCCGCAAGGCACTGAAAAAGCATGGTCGTGCCAACAAGCAGGCAATTGCCGAGCTGCTGGCCCTGGCCGAGCTGTTCATGCCGATCAAGCTGGTACCGAAGCAATTCGAAGGCCTGGTTGAACGCGTTCGTAGCGCCCTTGAGCGTCTGCGTGCACAAGAGCGTGCGATCATGCAGCTCTGTGTCCGTGATGCGCGCATGCCGCGTACCGACTTCCTGCGCCAGTTCCCGGGCCACGAAGTTGACGAAGCCTGGAGCGATGCCCTGGCCAAAGGCAAGGCGAAATATGCCGAAGCCATTGGTCGCCTGCAGCCGGACATCATCCGTTGCCAGCAGAAACTGAGCGCACTGGAGGCTGAAACCGGCCTGACGATTGCCGAGATCAAGGACATCAACCGTCGCATGTCGATCGGTGAGGCCAAGGCCCGCCGCGCGAAGAAAGAGATGGTTGAAGCGAACTTGCGTCTGGTGATCTCCATCGCCAAGAAGTACACCAACCGTGGCCTGCAATTCCTCGACCTGATCCAGGAAGGCAACATCGGCTTGATGAAGGCGGTGGACAAGTTCGAATACCGTCGCGGCTACAAGTTCTCGACTTATGCCACCTGGTGGATCCGTCAGGCGATCACTCGCTCGATCGCCGACCAGGCCCGCACCATCCGTATTCCGGTGCACATGATCGAGACCATCAACAAGCTCAACCGTATTTCCCGGCAGATGTTGCAGGAGATGGGTCGCGAACCGACCCCGGAAGAGCTTGGCGAACGCATGGAAATGCCTGAGGATAAAATCCGCAAGGTATTGAAGATCGCTAAAGAGCCGATCTCCATGGAAACGCCGATTGGTGATGACGAAGACTCCCATCTGGGTGACTTCATCGAAGACTCGACCATGCAGTCGCCAATCGATGTCGCCACTGTTGAGAGCCTTAAAGAAGCGACTCGCGACGTACTCTCCGGCCTCACTGCCCGTGAAGCCAAGGTACTGCGCATGCGTTTCGGCATCGACATGAATACCGACCACACCCTTGAGGAAGTCGGTAAGCAGTTTGACGTGACCCGCGAGCGGATCCGTCAAATCGAAGCCAAGGCGCTGCGCAAGCTGCGCCACCCGACGCGAAGCGAGCATCTGCGCTCCTTCCTCGACGAGTGATACCAGAACCCCCGGCCCAGGCCGGGGGTTTTGCTTTCTACCGTTAGTTCCACAGATTAACTCCCTGCGACACCCCCGCCCTCGCAATGCCCGTCTACACTCGAGACATTCCCCGTGCCATAACGAGACCGTTATGCCCAGATTGCCGACCGTGATACTGCTGTCGCTGCTGACCTGGACCGCAACGGCTGGCGCGTTGACTCTCACTGATGATGAGCGTAGCTGGCTGACGGACCATCAGGAGCTGCGCCTTGGGGTGGATGCGTCCTGGCCACCCTTTGAATACCGCGATGAGAATGGCCGCTACCAGGGCCTGGCCGCTGATTACGTGCGCCTGATCCAGGATCGCCTGGGCGTCAAGGTCAGTCTGATCGAGCCTACGAACTGGACCGCTGTGCTCGAACAAGCACGCAACAATCAACTCGACCTGCTGCCCGGCATCATGTCTACCCCGGAACGCCAGAGTTTCCTGGCCTTCACGCGCCCCTATCTCGACTTTCCCATCGTGATATTGGCCCATGAAGGCGGCGCGAAGCCGCGCAACCTCAAGGACTTGTACGGGCTGAAAATCGCAGTGGTGGAGAACTATGCGCCTCATGAATTACTGCGCACCCATCATCCGGACCTCAATCTCGTCGCGATGCCTAACGTCAGCTCTACGCTGCAGGCCCTTGCGACCGATGAAGTCGATGCAGTCGTCAGCGACCTGGCGTCCAGCGTCTGGAGCCTGCGCCAGCTGAAACTCGATGGTTTGTATGTCAGTGGCGAAACGCCTTACCGCTATCAGTTGGCAATGGGCGTGCCCCGCGATGGGAAAATACTGGTGGGCATCCTGGACAAGGTGCTCGCCGACCTCAGCCCGGCCGAAACCGACGCGATCCAGCAGCATTGGGTCGGCAGCTTCAGCGATCACCGCACATTCTGGGTAGATTTGTTGACGTACGGTCTCCCCGCCGTGTTGCTGCTAAGCACCGTGCTGGCCATTGTGATTCGGATTAATCGCCGGCTCAGTTCGGAAATTTCCCGCCGAGTAGCGCTTGAGCAGGAACTACGCAGCAGCGAGTACCACTATCGCGGCCTGGTGGAGAGCCTATCCGCCATCGCCTGGGAAGCCAGCATCAGCGACTTCACCTACAGCTACGTGTCGCCCCATGCCGAAGAACTGCTTGGCTACCCCCGCGCCCACTGGTTGATCCCTGGCTTCTGGCGCAACATCATTCACCCTGCCGATCTGACGCGCGCCGAAACATATTGTTTCCGTGAAACTCGCGCCAACCGTGATCACAGCATCGACTATCGCGTTATCACCGCAGACGGCCGCTGCCTGTGGGTACGCGACATCGTCAGCCTGATCGAACACGGCCATGAACCGGTGCTACGCGGCTTGATGATCGATATCAGCGAAGCCAAGCGTACGGAAGAGGCGTTGCAGCTGTCTGAACAGAAGTTTGCCTCGGTGTTCCAGCAGTGCCCGGACATCCTGGTGATCGCCCGACTGGCCGATGGATGCCTGCTTGAAGTCAACAAGGCGTTTGAAGATCAGATTGGCCTGGGCGCCAAGGACGTGGTGGGCAAAACCGCCACCGAGCTGAATATCTGGGGCATTCAGGGCGTCGGTCCGGATTTGCTGCAACGCGTGCAGACCACCAGCATCCGCAACCTGGAGATGACCTTCCTGCGCAGCAACGGGCAGGCATTTACCGGGCTTATTTCCGCCGAACCGTTCCAACTCGATACCACCGAGGCCTTGGTGGTGGTGGTGCGGGATATCACTCAGCTCAAGGAAACCCAACAGCAGCTGCAAACTTCAGAAGAGAAATTTGCCAAGGCGTTCCATGCTTCCCCAGATGGCTTGTTGCTGAGCCGGCAAAGCGACGGTCTGCTGATAGAAGTGAACGAGGGTTTCAGCAACCTGACCGGCTACACCAGCGCCACATCGCTGGATCAATCGGCCCTGGACCTTGGCATCTGGGTCGACCTCAATGAACGCAAACACATGCTGGAGTTGATGCAGCGCGACGGCTTTGTCCGCGACTTTATCTGCCATATCCGCCGCGTCGATGGCCAGGTTCGCCTCTGCGAACTGTCCAGCCGCCCGCTGCCCATCGGCGAAGAAGACTGCATGCTGACCATCGCCCGCGATATCACCGAACGCCAACTGATGCAGGAAAAACTGCAACAAGCCGCCACCGTGTTCGAAAGCACCGCCGAAGGCGTATTGATCACCGACACGCGGCAGAACATCAGTGCCGTCAACCGCGCCTTCAGCGAAATCACCGGTTACAGCGAGGCCGAGGCGCTGGGCCATACCCCGCGCCTGCTCGCCTCCGGCATGCACGACAGCGCCTTCTATGCGGCGATGTGGCACCAGTTGACGACCCAGGGCCACTGGCAGGGCGAAATTTCCAACCGACGCAAGAACGGTGAGTTGTACCCCAGCTGGCTGACCATCAGCGCCGTGCGCAATCGCGATCAGTTGGTCACGCACTTCGTGGCCGTATTTGCCGACATCTCCAGCCTCAAGCTCGCCCAGGCGCGCCTCGACTATCAGGCCCATCACGACCCGCTGACCGGCCTGCCCAACCGCACGCTGTTTGAAAGCCGACTGCAGGCCGCCCTCAATGGCCAGCAGGAAAGCGGTAATCAAGGCGCCGTGCTGTTTCTGGACCTGGACCGCTTCAAACATATCAACGATAGCCTCGGTCACCCGGTGGGCGACCTGCTGCTCAAAGACATCGCCGTGCGCCTCAAGGAACAACTGCGCGATATCGACACTGTCGCCCGCCTGGGCGGCGATGAATTCATCATCCTGCTGCCCGGCCTGCAACAGGCCAGCGACGCCCAATACCTGGCGAATAAACTGCTCGATTGCTTCACCCCGCCCTTCCAGGCGGGCGAGCATGAGTTCTTTATCAGCGCGAGTATCGGCACCAGCCTGTACCCACAGGACGGCACCGATGTCGCCACCCTGGTCAAGAATGCCGACGCCGCGATGTACCGTTCCAAAGCCAAGGGCCGCAACCGTGTCGAAAGCTATACCCGCGACCTGACGGCCCAGGCCAATGAACGCGTGGCCTTGGAGCATGAACTGCGCCGCGCCCTCGAACGTGACGAGTTGAGCCTCTATTACCAGCCCAAACGCAGCCTGATCACCCAGGAACTGATCGGCGCCGAAGCCTTGATTCGCTGGCACCACCCAACCTTTGGCGAAGTACCGCCCGAACACTTCATCGCCCTCGCCGAAGAGAACGGCATGATTCTGCAAATCGGCGATTGGGTACTGGAGCAGGCCTGCCGACAGATGCACATCTGGCGAGGCACTTTCGATGATTTCGGCCCCCTGTCCGTCAACCTCGCCGGCGCACAGCTGCGTCACCCCAACCTGTTGTCACGCATCGAACAACTGCTGCGCGATTACCGCCTGGAACCCGGCTGCCTGCAACTGGAAATCACCGAAAATTTCATCATGAGCCAGGCCGAAGAAGCGCTGGAAGTGTTGCACCAACTCAAAGGGCTGGGGGTGCAACTGGCGATCGACGATTTTGGCACCGGTTATTCGTCCCTCAGCTACCTCAAGCGCCTGCCGCTGGATTTCCTCAAGATCGACCAATCCTTCGTCCGCGGCCTGCCCGACGACCCCCACGACGCCGCCATCGTGCGCGCCATCATCGCCCTCGGCCACAGCATGCAATTCACCATCATCGCCGAAGGCGTGGAAAACCCCGCCCAGCAAGCCTTCCTCGCTGCAGAAGGCTGCGAACAGATGCAAGGCTACATCGTCAGCCTGCCGTTGCCACCGGAGCAATTTGCCGCAAGCTTCCTTCGCACGAGACTCGAGGATTATTCGGATGGCACAGTGAACAAACCATCGTTATAATCCGCGACCTACTGAGGGCCTATAGCTCAGTTGGTCAGAGCAGAGGACTCATAATCCTTTGGTCCACGGTTCAAGTCCGTGTGGGCCCACCAAACAAGAAAGCCGCGCATTGCGCGGCTTTTTGCTGTCTGCGAAAAAACAGCTGGACCAGCCCTATGGTCCGCAGGTAAAAAATCGGTACAGTGCCGAAGCGACGGTACGTTTTGGAGCAGAAATAAGATGGCCACCGTCGTCAAAACAGACGCTGGCACCTGGAAAGCCCTAGTGCGGAAAACCGGCTGACCCGCCAACGCGAAGACCTTTCGCACCAAGCGTGATGCCGAAGACTGGGGCATCGCACAGAAGATGAAATGGTCAGAGGCGTTTACATCAGGCCTCTGAGGAGATCTCGGTGGCCTGTTCTGCTTTCAGGATGTCCTGATGCAGTTGGTTAATGTGCTCCACTGCCTTGTTGCCTCGGGCAAGGTGGGTGACCAAGATTTCGCTTGTTTTGGTAAAGCGATGTCCGATACGTACGGTATATGATCGGAAAACCCAGCTTAAAAAACCCGTGAAGTACATGGCGTCTTCGATATCACGCCACTTCACCCCACGGTATCCCCGTCGCCAAGGCAAAATCCCCTGGTACAACCAAACGCCAACGCTGTCCGTGTAGAGATAAACGCTTCTCAGGTAGAGGATCTTATAGATGAGCACAGCGAACGCGAACAGCAGAACAACAACGCTGACCGAAATGCCGATTTGATAGGCCTGTTCGGTCTGAGCCTTGGTTACCGTCAGCCACCCGATTCCCGCTGAAAAAGCTACCAGAGCGAAGAAGGCAAAAATCGTGCTGAGATAGGCGAGCCAGGACAATCTATACAATTCGTGCGGGGACGTATTACGGGTGGGATGTTCATATCCATCCATAAACAGTGAACTCCTTGGTAAAGCTGAGCCTTAGTGAAAGTGCCAGAATCAGATTTCGTCAGCTACAGATTGAGGGTTGCCCCTGAGTCTTTCCCTTTGCCCCTTCAAGGATGGCCTGCCTTCAACGACCTTAGCAATCCGAGCGGCGATACTTCCCCACCCCGGCCAGTAATTTTGTTTAGTAAACTGGTCTTCATCCCAGAAATCTTCCCACCAGCAGCTCTTCTCTTGGTGACGAATAATTCCGATAGGATGGCGCTTCCCTGCCAAGATAGAGGAAAAGTCCTCATCATCGACTAAGAAAGCTTGAATCGATGTCTCTGTCGCATCGCCCCGCGTCCAACGCCTGTACAAGTTCTCGAAGATCACGCTCAGGGCAGCTAGGCTTGATTCTCCCCCCGCGCCAATGCTGTCGCTAATATGATAAGGCGTTGAATAAGTATGGGCATGCCAATCGGAGTAACTCCGCACATATGCAAACTCACCTGACTTACTTTTACTACGCAGAAGGTAAAGCTTCGGCTTAACTCCAGTCTCGGATGGAGCCAAGAGAAAATCTGCACCTGCAAAGGCATCCTCGGGTATACGTTGGTATTGGGAGGAATATGGAGTGCCTTCACCATGCAAGAGCCATTCTCGGGTACAGCCGAAAATGTTTGCTATCTGTGAAAGCTCTTCGAAAGATGGCTCCAATTCTCCCGCAAACCACAATTCCACATTTTCAGCATACTGCCAGCCAAGGGCCTCTGCTAACCGCGAAGGCGACGCGGACTTGCCTAAGCGCGCGCGATCGATTTCTTCCTGCAAGTAACGTAAGCGCTGGCCAATTGCCGCAGCCCTGGTTGTTCGAATCTCGCTTTCAAGCTGAGGTGATACCCAGGCTCTTAGCGCCTGCCTTGCTTCTGCTTCTAGAGATCTATCGCGGTGATCAGCCAATACATTCAAGGCTCTAAGCACCTCGGCAGGCAGATTTCGGACAGTGATTTTTCCGTTGGGGACATCGCTATTGAACATAGCCAAACCTGCTACAAAGAGAGGGACCTTAAAAATACTACAAAAAGACGTCAGTTTGCGATCATTTTGTTTTTTCCTTAAAGACCACACAAATTGGCTATCAGATTAAGCCTACTTCACCATCAATCCTGATCACAGATGCTCACAGTCGTGAGGCGCCCCCCTAACAAAGCACTACAAAATCGGTACAGAGGCGGTACAGACATGGCTATTACTATTTCTCGAAATTACGCCAAACCCACTATTCACGGTGCTTTAAGCTTTGTGTACTTACGCTAAGCTCTGTGTGGTTTTATTAAGCTTGCAGCGTTTCTAGGCAACTCATAATCCTTTGGTCCACGGTTCAAGTCCGTGTGGGCCCACCACTTTGAAAGCCGCGCATTGCGCGGCTTTTGCGTATCTGGCGCAGCAGTTCTGTAAGCCCGACCAAGCCTGTAACATACCTGCCCACTGCACCCTCGCACTGGAGCTTCACCCTTGCCCGCCCTAGACGAAATCGACCGCCAACTGATCGCCGCCTTGCAGCTCAATGCTCGCGAAAGCGTAGCCATGCTTGCCCGGCAGTTGGGGATCGCGCGCACCACGGTCACTTCGCGCCTGGCACGCCTTGAGAAAACCCAGGTGATTACCGGTTATGGCGTGCGCCTGGGCCAGCGCGTGGCGGATGGTGGTTTGCAGGCGTATGTGGGCATTACCGTGCAGCCGCGTTCGGGCAAGGAAGTACTGCGCAGGTTGAGTGCAATGGCCCAGGTACAGCAGTTGTGTGCGGTGAGCGGCGAGTTTGATTACGTGGCGTGGCTGCGCACTGAGTCGCCGGAGCAGCTTGATCAGTTGCTGGATCAGATCGGCAGCGTCGATGGGGTGGAAAAAACCACCACGTCTATCATCCTTAGTAACAAATTGGACCGCGGGCAACCTATCTGACTAATAGCCTCGTCAGATTGACTGAAACGAGTGCAATCCGACGACACATTGCGTCTTATTAATGAGCGCAACGCTCCCTAAACTGGCTGCCATCTTTTCCTATACTCAACGGGCCCTATCCCGCCGAGTCGTCAGTAAGGTCAGCCATGAGCATTCCGTCCAGCAGCATCGCCAAGCCCCATCGCCACCCCACTGACGGGAAAAAACCCATCACCATCTTCGGCCCGGATTTCCCGTTTGCCTTTGATGACTGGATCGAACATCCCGCCGGCCTGGGCAGTATTCCTGCCGCCAGTCACGGCGCCGAAGTGGCGATCGTGGGCGCCGGTATTGCCGGGTTGGTGGCTGCCTACGAGCTGATGAAGCTGGGCTTGAAGCCGGTGGTCTACGAAGCCTCGAAGATGGGCGGTCGCCTGCGTTCCCAGGCTTTCGAAGGCGCCGAAGGCATCATCGCCGAGCTGGGCGGGATGCGCTTTCCGGTGTCGTCCACGGCGTTCTATCACTATGTGGACAAGCTGGGCCTGGAAACCAAACCCTTTCCCAACCCGCTGACGCCGGCATCCGGCAGCACCGTTATTGATCTGGAAGGCCAGACGCATTACGCGCAAAAGCTCTCCGACCTGCCGGTGCTGTTCCAGGAAGTCGCTGACGCCTGGGCCGACGCGCTGGAAGCCGGGTCGCAGTTCGGCGATATCCAACAGGCGATCCGTGACCGCGACGTGCCGCGCCTCAAAGCGCTGTGGAATAAGCTGGTGCCGCTGTGGGATGACCGTACCTTCTACGACTTCGTCGCCACCTCAAAAGCCTTTGCCAAGCTGTCGTTCCATCATCGCGAAGTATTTGGCCAGGTCGGTTTCGGCACTGGAGGCTGGGACTCGGACTTCCCCAATTCCATGCTGGAAATCTTCCGCGTGGTGATGACCAACTGCGACGACCATCAGCACCTGGTCGTCGGCGGCGTAGCCCAAGTGCCCATGGGCATCTGGCGTCACGTGCCGGAGCGCTGTGCCCACTGGCCTGCCGGCACCAGCCTGAGTTCACTGCACCGAGGCGCGCCACGGGCGGGTGTGAAGCGAATTGCCCATGCTGCCGACGGCCGTTTCGCCGTCACCGACACCTACGGTGACACCCGCGAATACGCCGCCGTGCTGACCACCTGCCAAAGCTGGCTGCTGACCACCCAGATCGAATGCGACGAAACCCTGTTCTCGCAAAAGATGTGGATGGCCCTGGATCGCACGCGCTACATGCAGTCATCCAAGACCTTTGTCATGGTCGACCGCCCGTTCTGGAAAGACAAAGACCCGGAAACCGGCCGCGACCTGATGAGCATGACCCTCACTGATCGCCTGACGCGCGGCACCTATCTGTTCGACAACGGCGACGACAAGCCGGGGGTGATCTGCCTGTCCTACTCGTGGATGAGCGACGCGTTGAAAATGCTGCCCCAACCCATCGACAAGCGGGTCAAACTGGCCCTCGACGCACTGAGTAAGATCTACCCGAAAGTCGACATCAAGGCGCGCATCATCGGCGACCCGATCACTATCTCCTGGGAAGCCGACCCGCATTTCCTCGGTGCCTTCAAGGGTGCGTTGCCCGGCCACTACCGGTATAACCAGCGCATGTATGCGCACTTCATGCAGAAGGACATGCCCGCCGAACAGCGTGGGATTTTTATCGCTGGCGACGACGTTTCCTGGACGCCGGCCTGGGTGGAAGGCGCGGTACAAACCTCGCTGAACGCGGTATGGGGCATCATGACCCACTTCGGCGGCAGCACCCATCCGGAAAACCCGGGGCCCGGCGATGTGTTTGACGAGATAGGGCCAATCGCCCTGCCCGAATAAGGAGCCAGTCATGCGTGTTGCCCTGTACCAATGCCCTCCATGGCCGCTGGATGTCGCCGGAAACCTCAAGCGCCTGCAGCAACTGGCGCACGAAGCATCGGGTGCCGATGTGCTGGTGCTGCCGGAGATGTTTCTCACGGGCTACAACATCGGCGCCGAAGCCACTGGCGCCTTGGCCGAGGCTCAGGATGGAGACTCGGCTCAATCCATCGCTGAGATCGCGCAAAGTGCCGGGCTGGCGATTCTGTACGGTTATCCGGAGCGCGCCGAGGACGGCCAGATCTACAACGCCGTGCAGTTGATCGACGCCCATGGCAAACGCCTGTGCAACTACCGCAAGACGCACCTGTTTGGCGACCTGGACCGCGCGATGTTCAGCGCCGGTGAAGACGATTTCCCGCTGGTGGAATTGAATGGCTGGAAGCTGGGTTTCCTGGTTTGCTACGACCTGGAGTTCCCGGAAAACACCCGGCGCCTGGCCCTGGCCGGCGCCGAACTGATCCTGGTGCCCACCGCCAATATGGTGCCGTTCGACTTTGTCGCCGACGTCACCGTGCGAGCGCGGGCGTTCGAGAACCAGTGTTTCGTGGCTTACGCCAACTACTGCGGCCACGAAGGTGACATTCACTATTGCGGCCAAAGCAGCATTGCCGGGCCCGATGGCCAGCGCATCGCCCAGGCGGGCCTGGATGAAGCGTTGATCGTCGGCACGCTGGATCGGCAATCGATCCTCGACGCCCGCGCCGCCAATCATTATCTGCAAGACCGCCGCCCCGAGCTTTACGGCGCACTGCACAAGCCCTGATCCACCGGGTTTGCTAGCATAGGCGCTTCCCCCGTTTCGGAAGTGCCCATGCCTGCGCCGGTTCACCCTCAGCCCCTGCACCTGACTCTGGCCAATGGCCTGCACCTTTGCCTGCGTCATGCGCCGCGCTTGAAGCGCTGTGCAGCTGTTTTACGCGTGGCGGCGGGCAGTCATGACGCGCCATTGGCGTGGCCGGGGCTGGCGCACTTCCTTGAGCACCTGCTGTTTCTGGGGACGGAGCGCTTTGGGGCAGGCGAAGGGCTAATGGCCTACGTGCAGCGCCATGGCGGGCAGGTGAATGCCAGCACCAAGGAGCGCACTACCGAGTTCTTTTTTGAGCTGCCGGTTTCGATCTTCGCCGATGGACTCGTGCGATTGGCTGACATGCTTACGCATCCTCGCCTGGCCATCGATGACCAACTACGCGAGCGCGAAGTGCTGCACGCCGAGTTCGTCGCCTGGTCCCAGGATGCCAAGGCGCAGCAACAAGTGACCTTGCTCCAGGGTTTGGCCGCCGACCATCCGCTGCGCGGCTTTCATGCGGGCAACCGTGACAGCCTGCCGGTGGAACGTGAGGCGTTTCAACAGGCGTTGCGCGAATTCCACCAGCGTTTCTATCAGAGTGGTCAGATGACGCTCAGCCTGGCCGGCCCACAATCCCAGCAAGAATTGGAAGCGCTGGCGCAGCAATTCAGTGCGCAATTGATCGGCGGCCCGCTGCATCCCCAGGCCGAGCCACCGGCACTGATGGCCGGGCACGCCAGCAGCTATCAACAAGTTGCCGACCCGCATCTGCATCAGGTCATCACCGGTGACGCACCGCGTGAAGCGTTGGCGTTTCTTTGTACCTGGCTCAACAGTTCAGCGTCGGGCGGCTTGCTCGTCGAACTCAAAACTCGACGCCTGGCGACTGCATTGCACGCCTCGGTGCTGTATCACTTTGCCGGTCAAGCCGTGCTGGATATCGACTTCACCCTCGACCCTCAAGGCGATTCGCCGACACAGATAGAGGCGCTGCTGCACGACTGGCTGAGTTTTTTCGCACACAGCGACTGGACGCCGCTACGCGAAGAGTTCGCCTTGCTCAAGGCTCGCGAGCAACAGGTGCAAAGCGCCCTGGCGCTGGCACGCAACGATGAAGAGGACTTATCGGACCAAAGTCTTGCAGCCCTCAAGGCCATGCTCGACGCATTGCATCTGCCGCCCGCCAAACATTCCTGGCAGCTTCCACCGAATAATCCCTTCCTTCGTCCAGCCGCCAAAGAAGAACGTGCCGGCCTGATTCGCGGCCAGACCAGCGCCCACCGAGGCTTGCGCACTTTCGCCCAGGACCGCTCACGAGGCCGACGGGACATGTCGGCGCTGACATTCAGCCAGGCCTTGGCCAATGACAACGATGAAGGCGCCCTGTACCTGCGCTGGCGCTTTGACTGCGCCGTGCCTGCTGGCCTGGAGAGCCTGCTACAACCGTTGTGCGAGAGTGCCGGCCAGGCCGGCGTCGAATTGAGTGCCGAAACCATCGGCCATGACTGGCAGGTAAAGATGCTCGGTTTCCACGAGCCCATGCCTGCCGTGCTTGAGGCGCTGGCGCGCTGCTTGAGCACGGCCGATGAACACATGGCACCAACGCCCGCACTGCCGATGATTGCCATCCGCGAATTGCTCAAGGCATTGCCCACTTGCTGTGCCGGTGTTCAGCCTGAATCCCGGGCAACGCCAGCGCCATGGGCCAGCGCCCGCTGGCAAGGGCTGGGCTCAGGTTTACCGGTAGGCTGTGAAGCGGCGATCAAGGCCGCGGCAGCGAGACTGCCTGGCCAGCCCGCACATTTCCAATGCCTGCCTCAAGTGCTCAACGAACAGCATCTCTGGCACGAGGTAAGTACCGAGTCCAGCGAAGCGGCAGTGCTGTTGTTCTGCCCGACACCGACACAAACGCTGGCCGATGAAGCGGCCTGGCGCTTGCTCGGTCATCTGCTCCAGGGGCCCTTCTACCAGCGCCTGCGCGTCGAGCTACAAATCGGCTACGCCGTGTTCAGCGGTATCCGACAGATCGATGGGCAAACCGGCCTGCTGTTCGGCGTGCAGTCCCCCAGCGCGTCCCTGGGTGAGATCGTCGAGCATCTGCAGACCTTTCTGGCGCAACTGCCGTCGTTGATCGAGCGCAGCGCAGACATGGGCAACACGGCCCTGGCGCAGCAATTCACGGCCCAGTCGCTGCCTATCGGCCAAGCCGCTGATCTTGTGTGGCACGCCCATTTGGCGGGCCACGCAGCGGACTACCTGGAGCAATTACAACACTTGATACAAATCTGTTCGCATGCCGATATGCAGCGCGCCGCCCAGCAACTGAACGACGTCACAGGCGGCTGGCATTGCATCGCCAACGGCCCATGCATCGGCGGGCACTGGCAGTCGGCGGGTTGATCGTTGCCAACCGTGCAACAGGCTTTTTCTTTCAAGACAGCGCTAACTCGAAAAGAATTGCGTAATATTCACACGCAATATCTGAACATCTCCCATGGGAGGTGGACTATATGTACTACTCGGTAGTGAACATCCCGTCCCTTGATAGGAGTATGAATATGACCTGGTCCAAACCTGCTTACACCGACCTGCGCATCGGTTTCGAAGTCACCATGTACTTCGCCAGCCGCTAATCCGCTGGGTAATACAACGCCTCGGTTCGCCCGGGGCGTTTTTGTTTTTAGCTTTGCTGATGGAGCGACCATGTTTGTCCAGATTCTAGGTTCCGCCGCCGGCGGCGGCTTCCCGCAGTGGAACTGCAACTGCGTGAACTGCGCAGGTTTTCGTGATGGCAGCCTGCGGGCCCAGGCGCGTACCCAGTCGTCCATCGCGATTTCCGACGATGGCGTGAACTGGGTGCTGTGCAACGCTTCGCCGGATATCCGCGCACAACTGCAAGGCTTTGCGCCGATGCAACCCGGCCGCGCCCTGCGGGACACCGGCATCAGCGCGATCATCCTGATGGACAGCCAGATCGACCACACCACGGGCCTGCTGAGCCTGCGCGAGGGTTGCCCGCACCAAGTCTGGTGCACCGACATGGTCCATGAAGACCTGAGCACCGGTTTCCCACTGTTCACAATGCTCACCCATTGGAACGGCGGCCTGGCCTGGAACCGTATCGAGCTGGACGCCAGCTTCACCATCCCGGCATGCCCCAACCTGCGTTTCACCCCGCTGCCACTGCGCAGCGCCGCCCCACCTTATTCGCCGCACCGCTTCGACCCGCACCCAGGCGACAACATCGGCCTGATCGTCGAAGACCTGCGCACCGGCGGCAAACTGTTCTATGCCCCCGGTCTGGGCAAGGTCGACACACCGCTGCTCAAGATCATGGCCGGCAGCGACTGCCTGCTGGTGGATGGCACGATGTGGGACGACGACGAAATGCAGCGCCGTGGCGTCGGCACCCGTACCGGCCGCGAAATGGGCCACCTGGCGCAGAACGGCCCCGGCGGCATGCTTGAAGTGCTCGAACAGTTGCCAAGGCAACGCAAAGTGCTTATCCACATCAACAACACCAACCCGATCCTCGATGAAGACTCCCCCGAGCGAGCGGAACTGGTGCGGCGCAATGTCGAAATGGCTTACGACGGCATGAGCATCGAATTGTAGGAGCAGGCGAAATGACTGACACACCGTTGACCACCACCGAATTCGAAGCCGCGTTGCGCGCCAAAGGCGCCTTCTACCACATCCACCATCCGTACCACGTGGCAATGTACGAAGGCCGTGCCACCCGCGAGCAGATCCAGGGCTGGGTCGCCAACCGCTTCTACTATCAGGTGAACATTCCCCTCAAGGACGCCGCGATCCTGGCCAACTGCCCGGACCGCGAGATTCGTCGCGAATGGATCCAGCGCCTGCTCGACCACGACGGTGCACCCGGCGAAGACGGCGGCATCGAAGCCTGGCTGCGCCTGGGCCAAGCCGTGGGCCTCGACCCGGACCAGCTGCGCTCCCAGGAACTGGTGCTGCCCGGCGTTCGCTTTGCGGTAGACGCCTACGTCAACTTCGCCCGCCGCGCCAGCTGGCAGGAAGCCGCCAGCAGCTCCCTGACCGAGCTGTTCGCGCCGCAGATCCACCAGTCGCGCCTCGACAGCTGGCCGCAGCATTACCCATGGATCGACCCGGCCGGTTACGAATACTTCCGCACACGCCTGGGCCAGGCCCGGCGCGATGTGGAACACGGGTTGGCGATCACCCTGCAGCACTACACCACCCGCGAAGGCCAGGAGCGCATGCTGGAAATCCTGCAGTTCAAACTGGATATCCTGTGGAGCATGCTGGACGCCATGAGCATGGCCTACGAACTGAACCGCCCGCCGTATCACAGCGTGACCGAGCAGCGGGTGTGGCATAAAGGAATCATCCTATGAGCTTTGATCGCAGCAAAAAACCGACCTGGCGCCCGGGTTATCGCTTTCAGTACGAGCCCGCGCAGAAAGGCCATGTGCTGCTTTACCCGGAAGGCATGATCAAGCTCAACGACAGCGCCGCGCTGATTGGTGGCTTGATTGACGGCGAGCGCGACGTGGCGGCCATCATCGCCGAGCTGGACCGGCAATTTCCCGGCGTGCCGGAACTCGGTGAAGACATCGAGCAATTCATGGAGGTCGCCCGTGCTGAGCACTGGATCACCCTTGCCTGAAAAACCTGCTATCGGCCTGCCGCTGTGGCTATTGGCCGAGCTGACCTATCGCTGCCCGTTGCAGTGCCCGTACTGCTCCAACCCGCTGGATTTTGCCGAGCAGGGCAAGGAACTGAGCACCGAGCAATGGATCAAGGTATTTCGCGAAGCCCGCGAGATGGGCGCGGCCCAACTCGGGTTTTCCGGTGGTGAACCGCTGGTACGCCAGGACCTCGCCGAGCTGATCGGCGAGGCACACAAGCTGGGTTTCTACACCAACCTGATCACCTCCGGCATTGGCCTGACCGAACAGAAGATCAGTGACTTCAAAAAAGCCGGCCTGGACCATATCCAGATCAGCTTCCAGGCCAGCGACGAACAGGTGAACAACCTGCTGGCCGGCTCGAAGAAAGCTTTCGCGCAAAAGCTGGAGATGGCGCGCGCCGTGAAGGCGCACGGCTACCCGATGGTGCTGAACTTCGTCACCCATCGGCATAACATCGACAAGATCGACCGCATTATCGAGCTGTGCATTGCGCTCGAGGCGGACTTTGTCGAGCTTGCCACCTGCCAGTTCTATGGCTGGGCGCAGCTCAATCGTGTGGGGCTGTTGCCGACCAAGGAACAACTGGTGCGCGCCGAACGCATCACCAACGAATATCGCGCCAAGCTCGAAGCCGAAGGCCATCCGTGCAAGCTGATATTCGTGACACCGGATTACTACGAGGAACGCCCGAAAGCCTGCATGAATGGCTGGGGCAGCATTTTTCTCACAGTGACACCGGACGGTACCGCCCTGCCCTGTCATGGCGCCCGACAGATGCCGGTACAGTTTCCCAATGTGCGCGACCACAGCATGCAGCACATCTGGTACGACTCGTTCGGTTTCAACCGTTTTCGCGGCTACGACTGGATGCCCGAACCGTGCCGTTCATGCGACGAGAAGGAAAAGGACTTCGGCGGCTGCCGTTGCCAGGCGTTCATGCTCACGGGGGATGCCAGCAACGCCGACCCGGTGTGCAGCAAGTCCGAGCAGCACGGCATCATCCTTCAAGCGCGGGAAGAAGCCGAACATGCCACCCAGACCATTGAGCAACTAGCGTTTCGCAATGAGCGCAATTCACGCCTCATCGCCAAAGGCTGACGCCCTCAGCGCTTGGCGATGATGTACACCGCGTGAATGATGCCGGGGAAGTAACCGCACAGGGTCAGCAGAATATTCAGCCAGAACGCGCCGCCGAATCCTACTTGCAGGAACACACCCAGTGGCGGTAGCAGAATGGCGATGATGATACGAATGATGTCCATGGGTCAGCTCCAGAAAATCGGCTCGTGTGAGCCGTGTAGCTAATCGACATTGGCGCTTCGCTAGGGTTCAGTGGTTTCTGGCATTGGGCCATCTCAGGCCAGAATCTGCAGGCCATGTTTCTGCACGATGCTCAATAACTTAAGCGCCATCACTGTAGGAGCGAGCTTGCTCGCGAAAAACGTCCAGGCAACGGGCTCATCCTGGATAAGCGCGGAGCCCCTGAGTTCTTCGCGAGCAAGCTCGCTCCTACAAAAGGCCTAACTGACAGGCATTACCCAGTAGTGCCCACCTTTAGCCAGCACCATCGAGCGATGGAAGAGGCGCACTGAGCCCCCGACAGTCCTTGCCGAGGCCAGCTAAAAAGCCATCGTTTCCAATGACGCACAAGCAACCTTTTCAGTCCAAAAATTACCCACGCAAAAAAACGCCCCCAGCCAAAAGAATCAGGCTGGAGGCGCCGCGTATTCCGCGAGACGGTTCAGAAAATTCGGATCAGACCGCGATGCCCTTGCGGCATTGCAGTTGGGCGGTGCGTACCCGAGAGAAGGCGCGGGCGAGGCGCAGGAGCATTTCGTCAATGTGGTTTTTGCTGACGTTCAGGGCGGGGGTGAAGCGCAGGCAATCAGGCTGCGCAGCGGTGAGGATCAAGCCTTCGTGCAGCGCGGCCTTTACCACGGCACTCGCGGAATCGTCCGATAGGGTCAGGCCCCATATCAGACCGTTGCCGCGCAATTGCCCGTGTTCGTAACGATAAGCCAGGCGGGCGAGACCTTCTGCCAGGTACAGGCCGGATTCTCGTACCTGTTCTAGAAAGCCAGTTGCCAGCACGGCATCGAGCACCGCACTGCCCGCCGACGCCATCAGCGCATTGCCATGATGCGTACCGTCCAGCTCGCCCGCTTCGAAACAACAGGCTGTGCCGCGCGCCAGCAACGCCGCCAAGGGCACGCCACCGCCCAGGCCTTTGCCGAGGGTAACGATGTCGGCGCGTACGCCGTATTGCTGTTCGGCGAGCAAGCTGCCGCACCGGCCAATCCCGGTTTGCACTTCGTCAAGGATCAGCAGGATCCCCAGCTCACGACACAGGCGTTCCACGCCTTTGAGATAGTGTGCGGTCGCGGGGATCACACCCGCAGCGCTCTGGATCGGCTCCAGCATGATCGCCACGGTGTGCGCATCGACGGCGGCGTGCAGCGCCGGCAGGTCGTTGAATGGCACATGACTGAAGCCTGGCAATTGCGGTTCGAAACGGTTTTCGCAGGCAACTGCCGAAGCCGACAACGTTGCAAGGCTACGGCCATGGCAGCCATTGCTCACCGTGATGATGTGATGAGCGCCGCCGCGATGCAGCTGGCCCCATTTGCGTGCCAACCTGATGGCTGCTTCACAGGCCTCCGCGCCGCTGTTAAGCAGGTAGGCCTGGTCGCTGCCGGTGTGATGGCACAGGCGGTCAACCAGGTTGAGCTGAGCGCGATTGTGCAAGCCCATCCCAGGGTTGATCACGCTTTGCAGCTGTTCGGCAATGGCGTCGCGCACGGCTTGTGGGCTGTGGCCGAGGCTATTGGCGCCGCCGCCCTGGCTGAAATCCAGGTAGGCACGGTCGTCACTGTCCGAAAGCCAGGCGCCTTGGCCCTGCACAAAAACCTCAGCGGGGCGTGCAACAGTGGGCATCAGGCTTTCGCTGGAAAAATCATGACGCGGGGCATCAAGCACAAGGTCATCAAGGCTCGGCGCATGACGCCGGAACAGGTTCACAATTCACCCCCGAAAGCAACCGGACCTTGGCCGGTGCCAGGTGCTGGAACTGTGCTGAGGTTTTTTGCCTTGCCTATGTAAACGCCATTACCCAAAACGTTATTCATTGCCCAATCCGGCCCTGTAAGCCCTGAGAATAGGCGCTAGACTAGGCCTCTGGGGGGCCAACGGCCATTTCGATTTTCCAGCTTTTTCGATAAGCAAATCTTATGGATTTCAAGCAACTGCGTTATTTCGTCGCGGTGTATGAAGAAGGCCACGTCGGCCGTGCCGCGGAGCGTCTGTCAATCTCGCAGCCGGCCTTGTCGCAGCAGGTTCGCCAACTGGAGCAGAACCTGGACGTAAGCCTGTTCGAACGCAGCAGCAAGCGCCTGCTGCCCACCTTGGCCGCACACACGTTATACAACCATGCCTTGCCCTTGATCGACGGCATGCAGCAAGCCGTGGAGGCGTTGCGCAATTTCAAGGGCCAGGCGATGCGCACCCTGGCCATCGGTGTGCTGCAAACCGTACACACCAGCTTGGTGCCGCAGATGCTGGAACGGGTGCGCAAGGCCCAGCCCCACCTGGTGGTGCAGATCTACGAATTGACCGGGTTGGAAATCGAGCGGCGGCTGCTCAACGGCTCACTGGACATCGGTATCAGCTACCTGCCACCGCGCCAGCCGGGTTTGCATGGCGTGCTGTTGTATGAAGATGAGTTGAAGGTGGTCATCCCTGAGCAACATCCGTTGCGGGAATTCAAGAAGGTCTCGCTGAAACAGGCAGCCGAGTTGCCGATGTTGCTACTGGGCGAGGAGTTTCAGGTGCGCCAGATCTGGCAGGGCCAATTGGCCAACCTGGGGCGGCGGCCGCAGGTGCAGGCGGAGCTCAATACCATGGTGGGGATTCTTGACAGCCTGCCCCACACCCAGTTGGCCACTGTGTTGCCGGGGCGCTCCCAGGATGAACACAACAGCCAGTCGCTGCTGTGGAAGCCCTTGAGCGAGCCCAGGGTGCCGTTGAAAGTTGGTCTGGTATGCCGTGACGTACAGCGTCAGCAAGCGACGGTGGCGTTGCTGCGCACGTTGCTCGAAGACGTAATGAATGCCCCGCAGGCAGGCGCCTGACTTTTTCGCGGGCAAAAGAAAACCCCGCCGAAGCGGGGCTTTGCAGACTGTTTCCCTGACATCCATTTCACTCCGCCGTCCTGGCAGAATCCTACGTGTCCGTGTTGTTGCTTTGCGCTTCCTGCGCGACGTCCATGTGAAGTAGATTATCCGTGGATCCAATGTGGCGATAGAGGACGATTAGCAGCACGTCGTGTAAGAGAATGCTTACACGCGCTCCACGCCTTTAAAACAGCGCTTCATCCATCAGGAACAGCGATTCACTACCGGCTTTTACCGACGCGCTCAACGAGTGAATACGCGGCAACAAGCGTGCAAAGTAGAAGCGCGCGGTGCCCAGCTTGCTGGCATAGAAATCCTCTTCAGCCTCTTTGCCCAAGGCGGCCTTGGCCATGCGCGCCCACATATAGGCGTACGCCATGTAACCAAACGCATGCAGGTATTCCACCGAGGCCGCGCCGATTTCATTCGGGTTGGTCTTGGCACGGTCCAGCACCCAGGCGGTCAACTCATCCAGGTTATCCACCGCCGCGGCGAGCGGACGGGTGAACTCGCCCAATTGCGCGTCTGCACTGGCGATGAACTGGCGGATCTCATCGGCGAACAAGGTATAGAACGCGCCGCCGCTGCCGACAATTTTGCGTCCCATCAAATCCAGCGCCTGGATGCCATTGGTGCCTTCGTAGATCTGGGTGATGCGCACGTCACGCACCAGTTGCTCCTGGCCCCACTCGCGGATGTAGCCGTGACCACCAAACACTTGCTGGCCGAGCACGGTGGTTTCCAGGCCCAGGTCGGTGAGGAATGCCTTGGCGACCGGCGTGAGCAGCGCCACCAGGTTGTCGGCGCGCTCGCGGGCAGCAGCATCTTCGCTGAACTTGGCGATGTCCAACTGCGTCGCCACGTAGGTGGAGAACGCTCGGCCACCTTCGTTCGCCGCCTTCATGGTCAGCAGCATGCGCCGCACGTCCGGATGCACGATGATCGGGTCGGCTGCTTTGTCCTTGGCTTGAGCGCCCAACGGGGAGCGGCTTTGCAGGCGGTCGCGGGCGTATTCAATCGCGTTCTGATAGGAACGCTCACCGGACGCCAGCCCCTGGATGCCGACGCCCAGGCGCTCATAGTTCATCATGGTGAACATCGCAGCCAGGCCACGGTTAGGTTCACCCACCAGGTAACCCACGGCTGCGTCGAAGTTCATCACGCACGTCGCGGAGGCCTGGATGCCCATTTTGTGTTCGATCGAGCCGCAGGTCACCGGGTTGCGTGCGCCGAGGCTACCGTCGGCGTTGACCATGAACTTCGGCACCAGGAACAGCGAGATGCCTTTGGGACCCGCCGGTGCATCCGGCAGTTTGGCCAGCACCAGGTGGATGATGTTTTCGGTCAGGTCGTGTTCGCCGCCGGTGATGAAAATCTTGGTACCGCTGACTTTATAAGAACCGTCTGCCTGCGGCTCGGCCTTGGTGCGAATCATGCCCAGGTCGGTGCCCGCATGGGCTTCGGTCAGGCACATGGAACCGGCCCATTCGCCGGAATACATCTTCGGCAAATAGGCGGCCTTGAGTTCCTCACTGGCGTGGGTGTTGATCGACACGCAAGCGCCCGAGGTCAACATCGGGTAAAGGCCGAACGCCAGGCTGGACGAGTTGATCATCTCTTCGACCTGCGCCGACACCGCCTTGGGCATACCCATGCCGCCGTACACCGGGTCGCCGCCGACACCCACCCAGCCGCCTTCGGCGTAGGTCGCATAGGCCTGTGGGAAACCATCCGGCGTGCTGACAGCATTGTCCGCCCAGCGGCAGCCCTGCTCATCACCGCCACGGCTTAATGGCGCGATGGATTTGGCCGTGACCTTGCCGGCCTCTTCGAGGATCGCTTCAACGGTTTCGGCGTCAACCGTGTCTGCCAGGGCAGGCAATTGAGCCCACGTCGTGGCGACTTCAAAAACTTCGTTGAGGACGAAGCGCATATCACGCAACGGCGCTTTGTAATCAGCCATGGCAAACCTCGTGAGAACGTGAAAAGTGATTCGATAGGATCGGTTTTACAGGCTCCGAGTGTACCCGAACAACTTTTCAGACACATAGGGTCCGTTCGTGACCATTAAGTATTTATAAGTCACGAAAGACCTGTTCCACCTACAACGCAAACGCCTGCGCCGGCAAGCTCATCAGGCATTCGCTGCCCGCCTCCACCGCCGCCCGGTGCGTCGCGGTGCGCGGCAACAGGCGTTTGAAGTAGAAGTCGCACGTGGCCAGTT
This sequence comes from Pseudomonas sp. R5-89-07, assembly GCF_003851685.1. NCBI lineage: Bacteria > Pseudomonadati > Pseudomonadota > Gammaproteobacteria > Pseudomonadales > Pseudomonadaceae > Pseudomonas > Pseudomonas sp. R5-89-07. The sequence goes on from NZ_CP027727.1 coordinate 5,429,003, forward strand.
TGGCCTGGGCAAACCCTGGGTCGTCATGCCCTTGGGCCGCAACCGCCATGCGCAGCCACAGGTAGGCGAGGATGATGTAACCGCTGTACATCAGGTAATCCATGGCTGCGGCACCCACTTCGTCGGGATTTTTCATCGCCGCCGTGCCGACCTTCAGCGTCAGCTCACCCCATTGCTGGTTCAGCTGGTTGAGCTGCTCTACAGGGCCCTTGAGTTGTGCGTGTTCGGCATTGGCGGTGCAAAACTTATGCACAATTTTGGTAAAGCCGCGCAGCAGCTTGCCCTGGCTGCCCAGTACCTTGCGCCCCAGCAGGTCGAGGGCCTGGATACCATTGGTGCCTTCATAAATCGGCGCAATCCGCGCGTCACGGGCCAACTGCTCCATGCCCCACTCGCGAATATAGCCATGGCCACCGAACACCTGCATACCGTGGTTGGTCACCTCCAGCCCGGTTTCGGTCATAAAGGCTTTACAGATTGGCGTGAGGAAGGCCAGCAGGTCTTCAGCCTCCTGGCGCTGGCCGGCATCGGCGCTCAGGTGCGCCGTGTCGAGCAACTGGGCGGTGAAATAGGTCAGCGCGCGATTGCCTTCGTTGAAGGCTTTCATGGTCAGCAGCATGCGGCGTACATCGGCGTGCACGATGATCGGGTCGGCGGCTTTCTCCGGAGCCTTGGCGCCGGTCAGCGAGCGCATCTGCAGGCGGTCGTTGGCGTACTTGACCGCGCCCTGGAAGCTGGCCTCGCCATTGCACAAACCCTGCATCCCGGTGCCCAGGCGCGCATGGTTCATCATGGTGAACATGCAGTTGAGGCCTTTGTTCGCCTCACCAATCAAAAATCCCCTGGCGCCGTCGAAGTTCAGCACGCAGGTGGCGGAGGCCTTGATGCCCATCTTGTGTTCGATGGAGCCGCAATGCACTGCGTTACGCGCACCGGAGTCGGCGTGAAACTTGGGCACGATAAACAGGGAGATGCCTTTGGTGCCCGCCGGCGCATCCGGCAGTTTGGCCAGCACCAGGTGGATGATGTTGGCGCTCATGTCGTGCTCGCCGGCCGAGATGAAGATCTTGCTGCCGGTGACCGCATAACTGCCATCGGCTTGAGGGACGGCGCGAGTCTTGATCAACCCCAGGTCGGTGCCGCAGTGGGCTTCGGTCAGGCACATGGTGCCGGTCCATTCGCCGGCGGTGAGCTTGTGCAGGTAAGTGGCTTTCTGTTCGTCGGTGCCGTGGGCGTGGATCGCCGACATCGCACCGTGGGTCAGGCCAGGGTACATGCCCCAGGACGTATTGCTCGAACCGATCATCTCGCTCAGCACCAGCCCCAGGGACTGCGGCAAGCCCTGGCCGCCGTAGGTCGGGTCCGCCGCCACGCCGTGCCAGCCGCCTTCCACGTACTGGGCAAAGGCCTCCTTGAAGCCCTTGGGCGTAGTCACTACCCCGTTATCGAAATGACAACCCTCTTCATCGCCACTGCGGTTGAGCGGCGCGAGCACGTTTTCGCAGAACTTGGCGCCCTCTTCGAGAATCGCACTGACCATGTCGGGGCTGGCGTCCGTCGCACCCAGGGCCGAGTAGTGACCATGGAAATCGAACACGTTGTCGATCAGAAAGCGCATGTCGCGCAGGGGAGCTTTGTATTCAGGCATGGCGATGTCTCCGGCAGCAGATGGTCTCAACCTACTGCCGGCCCACGCCCTGGACAATCACTGTAGCGCTGCTGAATACGGCACCATTACTCAACCGGCAGCACTTTGCATGCGCACGGCACCGCGACGGTTCTGCCCGGCGGCGATCACGCAGTTGCGCCCCGCGCCCTTGGCGGCATACAGCGCCTGGTCGGCGGACTTGAGCACCTCTTCGGGGCTACGTTGCTCGGCCTGGCGCTCGGCCACGCCGATGCTGACGGTCACCGACACACTGGACGCCCCGCTACCGGCTCGACGCTGGCGGCCTTGATGGTCGTCATTGGGGCGGTCCGGGTTGCGCAATTTGATCGCATAGTTGGCGATGATTTCACGGATCTCCTCCAGGTGCGGCATGCACTCATCCAGGGTCTTGCCGGCGAACACCACGGCAAACTCTTCACCGCCGTAACGGTAGGCGCGCCCGCCGCCGTTGACCTTGGACAGTTTGCTCGCCACCAGGCGCAGCACCTGGTCGCCCACGTCATGGCCGTGGGTGTCGTTGAAACGCTTGAAGTGGTCCACGTCGCCCATCGCCAACACATAATTGCGCCCCAACCGCTGCATGCGTTCGTTAAGGGCGCGACGCCCCGGCAAGCCGGTCAACTCATCGCGAAAGGCCATTTGGTAAGCCTCGTGCGCCACACCGGCAGCGATCATCAGCATCACCTGGCTGCACATGATGTTGAGGGTGAACGGCAGGATGAAGGTCTGCGGCAACATCCAGAACATCCCCAGCAGCCCCACCAATTGCGCGGCATGCAGCGGGCGCGGCTGGTACCAGTACTGGGCGGCCAGGGTAAGGAAGCCGATCAGAAACATCGGGTATGACAGTTGGATCAGGCTCATCCAGGCGCCATGCAGCGCCGGCCAGCGGATCTCGGCCAGCCAGTCCAGCACGCCCTGGGGATAACTTTGCTCCAGCGCCAGCGCCACGCTGCCGATGGCCAGCAGCACCGCGCAGCGCGCGACGAAGTCACGGAACAAGTGGGTCTTTTCCTGCCACAGCGCATACACGCTGAACAGCAAGGGCAGCAGCAGGCAGACCAGGTGGAACACCACGGCGGCGTCTTCACGGACGCGGCCATTGTCGCGATAGAAGTCGGTCTGGGTGTCCAGCAGGAAATACGCGACATACACCGTGATCATCAGGAACAGCTCACGCTGGCGCCGATACACCGCGCAGTAAGCACCGCCGAGCAACAGCACCAGGGTCGGCAGCACGTTGAACAGCGAGGTGAAGAAGACGTTGAGGTCCTTGAGATAGGCAGCCGAGAGCCCGGCCAGCAACAGCAGCAATGAGGGCAGAAAGTGACTGAACCGTACAGCGGACACGCGTGACAAGGGTAAGCTCCGACCCGCAAAAAAGATGGTGGCATAGTGCCTCTTCGCGACCAGTTAACCACAACCCGTCCGACCTGTATCACTTTGCCACCACTGTAACGGCACCGCCCATCAATCCCTTAGCGCCAGAGTGCATTTTAATAATCGACACAGGCTGAATGTGGGGGGGCTTGCTCCCGATAGTGGTGAGTCAGCTACAGAGAGGTTGACTGATGCACCGCAATCGGGGGCAAGCCCCCTCCCACATGGACCGCATTGCCAATCTCATGCCTAGCCGGCAAAAAAAAACCGCCACCCTAGAAGGGTGGCGGTTTCAGATGATTCCGGTAAGGCTTAGTAAGCCAGGCCGAAGTCCTCTTCTTTCATGTCCATCAGGTTGCTGGCGCCCGACAGCATGGTTGCCACGTGGGTGCGGGTACGCGGCAGGATGCGCTGGAAGTAGAAGCGCGCGGTCTGCAGCTTGGCGGTGTAGAACGCCTCTTCGGAGGTACCGGCAGCCAGTTTTTCGGCGGCCAGGCGCGCCATGTCGGCCCAGAAGTAAGCCAGGCACGCGTAACCGGAGTACATCAGGTAATCCACCGAGGCGGCACCGACTTCTTCACGGTCTTTCATCGCGGCCATGCCGACCTTCATGGTCAACTCGCCCCACTCTTTGTTCAGCGCCGCCAGCGGTGTAACGAACTCTTTGACCGCGTCATTGCCTTCGTTGGCCTGGCAGAACTTGTGCACGATCTTGGTGAAGCCCTTGAGCGCTTCGCCTTGAGTCATCAGCACTTTACGGCCCAGCAGGTCCAGTGCCTGGATACCGGTGGTGCCTTCGTACAGCATCGAAATGCGGCTGTCGCGAACGTTCTGCTCCATGCCCCACTCGGCGATGAAACCGTGGCCGCCGTAGATCTGCACACCGTGGTTGGCCGATTCAAAACCGACTTCGGTCATGAACGCCTTAGCGATCGGCGTCATGAACGCCAGCAGGCCATCGGCCTGTTTCTTGGCTTCGTCGTCGGTGCCGTACTTGACGATATCCACTTGCTTGGCGGTGAAGTACACCATCGCACGGTTGCCTTCGGCGAAGGCTTTCATGGTCAGTAGCATGCGGCGCACGTCAGGGTGCACGATGATCGGGTCAGCGGCTTTGTCCGGCGCTTTCGGGCCAGTCAGGGAGCGCATTTGCAGGCGGTCGCGAGCGTACTTCAGGCCACCCTGGAAACCGATCTCGGCGTGGGCCAGGCCTTGCAGCGCGGTCCCCAGGCGAGCGGTGTTCATAAAGGTGAACATGCAGTTCAGGCCTTTGTTCGCCGGGCCGATCAGGTAACCGGTGGCCGCGTCGAAGTTCATCACGCAGGTAGCGTTGCCGTGGATGCCCATCTTGTGTTCCAGGGAGCCACAGGTTACCGCGTTGCGCTGACCGATCGAGCCATCGGCGTTCGGCAGGAACTTGGGCACGATGAACAGAGAGATGCCTTTGGTGCCAGCCGGTGCGTCGGGCAGGCGAGCCAGTACGATGTGGACGATGTTGTCGGCCATGTCGTGTTCACCGGCCGAGATGAAGATTTTGGTGCCGGAGACTTTGTAGGAACCGTCGGCCTGAGGTTCGGCCTTGGTGCGCAACATGCCCAGGTCGGTACCGCAGTGCGGCTCGGTCAGGCACATGGTGCCGGTCCACTCGCCGGAGACCAGTTTGGTCAGGTAGGCCTCTTGCTGCTCGGGCGTACCGTGCTCGGAGATGGTGTTCATCGCACCGTGGGACAGGCCAGGGTACATGCCCCACGACCAGTTGGCTTCGCCAACCATTTCACTTACGGCAAGGCCCAGGGACTCCGGCAGGCCTTGGCCGCCGTGCTCAACGTCGTGGGCCAGGCTTGGCCAGCCGCCTTCGACGAACTGTTTGTAGGCTTCCTTGAAACCAGCAGGAGTCTTAACACCTGACTCGCTCCAGGTACACCCTTCGATGTCACCCACGCGGTTCAGCGGCGCCAGCACTTGCTCACAGAACTTGGCGCCTTCTTCGAGAATGGCGTCGACCATGTCCGGCGTAGCGTCCTGGCAAGCCGGCAGGCTCTGATAGTGCGCTTCATAGCCGAGCAGTTCGTCACGAACGAAGCGAATATCACGCAAGGGGGCCTTGTAGTCAGGCATAGCGATAAACCTCTGCTGATGTATCTGGGATGAACAACCGCATGGATACGTGGGTGGCGGTCAAACAGGTGTTTGAAACATACGTTTACGACCTGGGGTTGTCAAGCGTCGGTCAGATGCCGTTTGTCTTGATACGGCTCAATGACGCGCACGGCAAAGCCTGTGACGTGATGCCACAGATCAAGAAGTGTAGGAGTTCGGCGGGAGGGCACGGAACAAATGTGGGAGGGAGCTTGCCCCCGATGGCGGTAGGTCAGCTATGAATAAGCTGACTGATAGACCGCTATCGGGGACAAGCTCCCTCCCACATTTTTAAATGGCATGCAGCGAGAGAGTCAGGCGTAGGTATCGATCAACGTACCGAGCATTTCGTCCGAAGCCTTGGCGACTTTCGCGCCCAGCTCCACTTGAAACTTGCCCTGGGCCATTTCGACCATATTGCTCGCCGAGTTGGACGCCTGGGCGCGATCGTTGGCTTGCAGGCGGTCGCTTTGCGCGGCCGATGGCTGGTTGGTCGCGGCGCTGGCAATGTTGCCGGCGGCCTGATCGACACGGTTCTGCCCGGCCTGAATGGTGCTCAGGCCCGAATAAAACGCGCTGCTTCCAGAGATTTCCATGGCGTAAGCCTGCCTTTAGAGAATCGTGAAGGTGGATTGAAGCAGACATCCTGGCAAAAGGCCCGTCAAAAACACTAATGGCATATTGCCTTAGCGATAGCCAAAATCAGTCAAGCAGGTCCATTTCCAGGTACGCGGCCACAGCGGCTGCCCCGGCATGCTTGAGTTTCGGCACACGCCCCAGGCACGGCGCCGGCAGACGCTCGGCCAAGGTCGCGAGGTTTTCTTCCAGACGGGAGGTCTTGGGGTCGATGATATTGGCCACCCAGCCGGCCAGCGGTAAACCATCGCGTGCGATCGCTTCGGCCGTGAGCAGTGCATGACTGATACACCCCAGGCGCACCCCCACCACCAGAATCACTGGTAGCTTGAGCGCAATGGCCAGGTCCGACAGGTTGGCCTGGTCGGCCAGTGGCACGCGCCACCCACCGGCGCCTTCGATCAAGGTGAAGTCCGCGTTATGCGCCAGAATCCGTTGCATCGGCTTGAGCAGCGATTGCACCGTCAGCGCAACACCCGCCTCGCGGGCGGCCAGGTGCGGCGCAATCGCCGGCTCGAACGCCACTGGGTTGACCTCGGCGTACGTCAACGGCAACGAACATTCGGCGAGCAGCGCCAAGGCGTCGGCATTGCGCAAGCCCTTGGGGGTTATCTGACAGCCCGAGGCCACTGGTTTTCCCGCCGCGGTGCTTTTGCCGGCTTGGCGCGCGGCATGCAACAGGCCGGCGGCGACGGTGGTCTTGCCCACATCGGTGTCGGTGCCGGTGATGAAATAAGCCGCGCTCATAGCGGTTTCTCCAGTAGGGCGTACACCACTTGGTAGGTCGCAGGCAGGCCCTGGGCCTGGCGGAACTGCTCGTAAGCCTGCACCAGCGCCGCAATCCGCGCGCGGCCGGTCAACCCTCCCGGACGACCGGGGTTGAGGTTATGCGCGCCCAAGGCTTTCAACTCGTGGGTCAGGCTGCGCACATCCGGGTAATGCAGCACATGGGCACGTCGCTCCAGGCTGGTCACGCGAAAACCACTGGCTGCGCACAGCTGTTGATACGCCTCGAAGGTGCGGAAACGGTTGACGTGAACCAGCCCATCCACCGCTCGCCAACTGCTGCGCAACTCATCCAGGGTGCCCACGCACAGGCTGGCAACCGCCAGCACGCCGCCCGGCTGCAGCACGCGAAACGCTTCACTGAGGACTGCGTCGAAGTTCGCACACCACTGCACCGCCAGGCTGGAGAAGATCAGCTCGAAGCTGTCAGCCTTCAGCGGCAAGCGTTCTGCATCGCCAGCGACAAAATGCTGCGCCCCGCCTGCAGGCCGCGCATGCTTGAGCATACCCTCGGCGATATCCAATGCCGTGCCTTGGCTGGCAGGCAGCTGCTCGCTCAATGCACGGCTGAAATAACCCGTGCCACAGCCCAGGTCAAGCCAGCGTTGCGGCGCAAGGCCCGCCGGTAAACGAGCCAGCAGTGCATGCCCGACCGCCCGCTGCAGCTCGGCCACGCTGTCGTAACTGGCCGCCGCCCGGGAAAACGAGGCCGCTACCTGACGCTTGTCGGGCAAGGCACCAGGCAAGGGGGGATGGGAGAGATCAGTCATCAACGCACTCATGTAAAAAAGCCTGGATGGCCCCCGCTACACCGTGGGGGTCCTCCAGAAGAAAAGCGTGACCGGCCTGTTCAATCAGGCCGATTTCCACATCGGGCAGCAGCGCCAGCAGGTCACTGGCGGCTTCGGCCGGCACCAGCCCGTCCTGCCCGGCAAACAGGTGCAACTGTGGCCCGCGAAACGCATGCAAGGCAGCGCGGGTGTCCAATTGGGCGAGCAACTCAAGGCCAGGCATCAGCACGCTGGACGAGGTGTTCGGCGCTCCACCCAGCAACAGACGCGAGAGCCCGCGCGGGTCGGCGGCGCCCTTGGCACACAAAAGGCCAAAGCGCTTGAGGGTGACCTGGGAGTCGGCGTGGCAGCCAGCCAGGAACGCGTCGAATGTTTCAGCCGGCATTGCGTGCGGCCAACTCTCATGGGCGACAAAACACGGGTTGCTCGCCAGGGTGAGCAGGCCGCAGCAACGCTCACCGCGGCGTGCCGCCAGCTCTGAAGCGAGCATGCCGCCCAGGGACCAGCCGCCGAGCCAGACATTGTCCGGCAGCGTGGCATCCAGTTCGTCGATCCATTCAGCCAGTTCGCTGGAATCCAGCACCGGCAGTGGTTCGACTTGCACGCGCAAGTGTTCATTCAAACCGTGCAACGCTGCGGCCAGCGGTTCCAGCGGTGATACCCCCAGGCCCCAGCCGGGCAGCAATACCAGTCGATCACGCATGCTCGGGCTCCGTAGCGTTTAACATCCGGAAACACGCTTCCAATGCGTTTAACAATAGCTGCACCTGCGTCGCGCTGTGGGCCGCCGTCAACGTCACGCGCAAACGGGCGCCGCCGGCGGGCACGGTGGGGGGGCGGATCGCGGTCACCATCAGCCCGCGCTCGCGCAGCATCTGCGACAGGCGCAGGGCACGTGCGCTGTCGCCAATCAGGATCGGCTGGATCGGCGTGAAACTGTCCATCAGCGCCAGGCCGATCTGCTCGGCGCCTTGGCGAAACTGGCGGATCAAAGCGTTGAGGTGCTCGCGTCGCCAATGCTCGGTGCGCAGCAGCTCCAGGCTTTTCAAGGTGGCGCAGGCCAATGCCGGCGGCTGGCTGGTGGTGTAGATGTACGGCCGGGCGAATTGGATCAGGCTTTCGACCAATTCTTCACTGCCCGCCACAAAGGCCCCCGCAGTGCCGAACGCTTTACCGAGGGTGCCGACCAGTACCGGCACGTCGTCCTGGCCCAAGCCGAAATGCTCGACGATTCCGCCGCCGTTGGCCCCCAGCGGGCCGAAACCATGGGCATCGTCCACCATCAACCAGGCGCCCTTGGCCTTGGCTTCACGGGCCAGCGCCGGCAGATCGGCCAGGTCGCCATCCATGCTGAATACGCCATCGGTGACCACCAGCGTATTACCGGTGGCTTTCTCCAGGCGCTTGGCCAGACTGGCGGCGTCGTTATGCAGGTAACGGTTGAAACGTGCGCCGGACAACAAACCCGCATCCAGCAAAGAAGCATGGTTGAGACGGTCTTCCAGCACTGTATCGCCCTGCCCCACCAACGCCGTGACCGCGCCGAGGTTGGCCGTGTAGCCGGTGGTAAACAGCAAGGCACGCGGGCGCCCGGTCAGGTCGGCCAGCGCTTCTTCCAGCTCATGGTGCGGCGTGGCGTGGCCCACCACCAAGTGCGACGCACCACCGCCCACGCCCCAGCGCGACGCACCTTCGCGCCAGGCCTCAATCACTTGCGGATGGTTGGCCAGGCCCAGGTAGTCGTTATTGCAAAAGGCGAGCAGCGGCTTGCCGTCCACCACCACGTCCGGGCCTTGTGGGCTCTGGAGCAAGGGACGATGACGGTACAGATGTTCGGCACGGCGGGCAGCGAGGCGCGCGGCGAGATCGAAAGACATGCAGGTTCCACTCGGTCAAAACTGTGGGAGGGGGCTTGCCCCCGATGGGGGTGTGTCAGCCGGTGCATAAGTTGGCTGACACTGCGCCATCGGGGGCAAGCCCCCTCCCACATTGGGATTTTGTTTCAGTCAAACCGAGGCGGCGTTGTAGAACTGCTCGCTGCTCTTCTGCTCCACCAGAGCCTGCTCAATCGCTGCCTGATGCACCTCGTCGGCATGCTCTTCACGCGCCTCCGGCAGAATCCCGAGCCGCGAGAACAGTTGCATGTCCTTGTCCGCTTGCGGGTTGGCGGTGGTCAGCAGCTTGTCGCCGTAGAAGATCGAGTTGGCACCGGCAAAAAACGCCAGGGCCTGCATTTGCTCGTTCATCGCCTCACGGCCAGCCGACAGGCGCACATGGGACTGCGGCATCAGGATGCGCGCCACCGCCAGCATGCGGATGAAGTCGAATGGGTCGATGTCCTCGGCGTTTTCCAGCGGCGTGCCGGCCACCTTGACCAGCATGTTGATCGGCACCGACTCCGGATGCTCCGGCAGGTTGGCCAGCTGGATCAGCAGGTTGGCGCGGTCGTCGAGAGACTCGCCCATGCCAAGGATGCCGCCCGAGCAGATCTTCATCCCCGACTCACGCACGTAAGCCAGGGTTTGCAGGCGCTCGCTGTAGGTGCGGGTGGTGATGATCGACCCGTAGAACTCCGGCGAGGTGTCGAGGTTGTGGTTGTAGTAATCAAGGCCCGCCTGGGCCAGCGCGGCGGTTTGGTCCTGATCGAGACGGCCAAGGGTCATACAGGTTTCCAGGCCCATGGCCTTCACGCCTTTGACCATCTCCAGCACGTAGGGCATGTCTTTGGCCGAGGGATGTTTCCACGCGGCGCCCATGCAGAAACGCGTCGAGCCGATGGCCTTGGCGCGGGCGGCCTCTTCGAGGACCTTCTGCACTTCCATCAGTTTTTCTTTTTCCAGGCCGGTGTTGTAGTGACCGGACTGCGGACAATATTTGCAATCTTCCGGGCAGGCCCCGGTCTTGATCGATAGCAGGGTGGATACCTGCACGCGATTGGCGTCGAAATGCGCGCGGTGCACGGTCTGCGCCTGGAACAACAGGTCATTGAACGGTTGCACGAACAGGGCTTTGACTTCAGCCAAAGACCAATCGTGACGCAGGGTGGCAGAGGTGCTGGCGCTCATGGGTGATTCCTTGATTATGCTTTGGCTAACGCTGCGGGAAGGGCAATACCCACAGGCACGACACGGATGCTCGGCATATTTAAGGAAGATTCATGCACTGTCAACCAAGCCACAAACACAAGGTTTACATCTGGTTAAAAAGCGTACAAACCTGTTTGATCTGCGATGAACGCGCGCTAAGCGTCGATTGCGTGTGCAACGCCTGCGAAACCGAGCTGCCATGGCTGACGGAGCAGTGTGAACTCTGCGCGCTGCCTTTACCGATGGACGGGCTGGTCTGCGGCCAATGCCAGAAACAACCGCCCGCTTATCAACAGGTGATTGCGCCTTGGACCTACAGCTTCCCGGTCGACAGCCTGATCAGTCGGTTCAAGCATCAGGCCCGCTGGCCATTGGGGCACCTGCTGGGACGCTTACTCGGGCGATTCCTGCAACATCGTTTTGAGAATACCGACCTCAGCCGCCCCGATTGCCTGCTGCCAGTACCGATGCCACCCAAACGCCTGCGCCAACGTGGCTATAACCAGGCCGCGATGCTGGCGCGCTGGCTCAGTGCCGACCTGGATATCCCCTACGATGAACACCTGTTGTTACGCCCCCATGAAACCATCGCGCAACAGGACCTCGACGCCAAGACACGCAAGCGCAACCTGCGCGATGCCTTCGCCCTGGCACCCGATGCCCGAGTGCAGGGCCGTCACCTGGCGCTGGTCGACGACGTGCTGACCACCGGCGCCACCGCCCACAGCCTGGCGCGGTTATTGATCAAGGCCGGTGCACGCCGGGTCGATGTGTATTGCCTGGCCCGCACGCCAAAACCCGGCACCTGACTTGACTCCCGCGCCGCCGGGCGGCAACGTCGGTTCATTCCAGCCAAGCGTGTTCCCATGCCCCTGCCCTCGCCGCTCAGCCAGCACATCATCCGCCGCCCCCAGCGCATTGCCCTGCTGGGGCATATCGCTGAGCAGGGTTCCATCACCCGCGCCGCGAAAAGTGCCGGGTTGAGCTACAAGGCTGCCTGGGACGCCATCGATGAACTGAACAACCTGGCGCAAAAACCGCTGGTGGAGCGCAGCGTCGGTGGCAAAGGCGGTGGCGGTGCCAGGCTGACCGCTGAAGGCGAGCGCGTGCTGCGCCTCTATCAACGCCTGCAGGTGCTGCAGGCCGAAGTACTCGCCACCCAAGAGGCGGCCAGCGACTTCAACCTGCTGGGCCGCCTGATGCTGCGCACCAGTGCGCGCAACCAACTGCACGGCCAGGTCAGCGCGATTGAGCGCCATGGGCGTAACGACCGGGTTCGCCTGGAATTGGCTGGGGGCCTGCACCTGGATGCACAAATCACTCACGACAGCACGCAAAGGTTGGAACTGGAGGCCGGTGTGGAAGTGGTTGCGCTGATCAAGGCCGGGTGGTTGGAGCTAGTGGCCATCGGGCAAGCCGCAACACTTGGACACAATTGCATGAGCGGTGTGATCGAGACGATTCTCGACGCTGAAGACGGCCCCAGCGAGGTGCGTATTGGCCTGCCCAACGGTCAGGTGCTATGTGCCCTGGCGCCGCCCGCCGCGCTTGCCGCACTCAACGCCGCGCCAGGCCAGCCGATCCAGGTGCAATTCGCCCCGGCCAATGTATTGCTCGGCACCCCGGTGTAGCCGGCAGGCGCCATCAAACTGCAACAATTTCGTCACGCCCGCTCCTTATGGTGTTTGCAAAAACCGTAGGGAGCCTGAAATGAGCCTATTAGAAGAACACCAAGCCACCGACCTCGAACAGATGGTCGGCCTCACCCGTCGCCGCTTTATCGGCGCCGGTGCCCTGTGCGGCGCCGCGATGTTCCTGGGCGGCAACCTGCTCAGCCGCAGCGCGCTGGCCGTGAACGCCGCCTCCGCCAGCCCCTTGCTGGGGTTTGCCAGCATCGCCGCCGCCACCACCGACACCATTACCCTGCCGCCCGGCTACAGCGCCTCGGTGCTGATCAGTTGGGGCCAGCCCCTGAGCAAGCGCGCGCCGGCCTTCGACCCTTCCGGAAACGGCACGGCCGCGGCCCAGGAGCAGCAGTTCGGCGACAACAACGACGGCATGAGCCTGTTTCCGTTCCCAGGCGACGAGCGCCGCGCCCTGATGGCGATCAACAACGAATACACCAACTACCGCTACCTCTACGCCCACGGCGGCGCGCCGCAATCGGCCGAAGACGTGCGCAAGGCGCTGGCCAGCGAGGGCGTTTCGGTTATCGAAATACAGCGCAAGGGTGATACCTGGCAGTTCGTCCAGGACTCACGCTACAACCGGCGCATCCACGGCAACACGCCGATCCGCCTGAGCGGCCCGGCCGCCGGCCACGACTGGCTGAAAACCAGCGCCGACAAAACCGGCAAGAAAGCCCTGGGCACCTTCCAGAACTGCGCCAATGGCAAGACCCCGTGGGGCACTTACCTCACCTGTGAAGAGAACTTCACCGACTGCTTTGGCAGCAGCAACCCACAGCAAACCTTCGATGCCGGGCAAAAACGCTATGGTGTGGCCGCCGCCAGCAAGGACATTCACTGGCACAGCCACGACCCGCGCTTCGACATGGCCAAGAACCCCAACGAACTCAACCGCCACGGCTGGGTAGTGGAAATCGACCCGTTCGACCCGCAATCCATCCCGGTCAAGCGCACCGCCCTGGGCCGCTTCAAGCATGAAAACGCCGCCCTGGCAGAAACCCGCGACGGCCGCGCCGTGGTGTACATGGGCGATGACGAGCGCGGCGAGTTCATCTACAAGTTCATCAGCCGCGATCCGATCAACCACAACAACCCGAAGGCCAACAAGGATTTGCTCGACCACGGCACCTTGTACGTAGCGATCTTCGACGCGGGCGATGGCAATGCCGATCATCCCAAGGGCAAAGGCCAGTGGGTTGAGCTCACCCATGGCAAAAACGGCATCGATGCCAGCAGCGGCTTTGCCAGCCAGGCCGAGGTGCTGATTCATGCCCGCCTGGCCGCCAGCGTGGTGAAAGCCACGCGCATGGACCGCCCGGAATGGATCGTGGTCAGCCCCACCGACGGCCAGGTCTACTGCACCCTCACCAACAACGCCAAGCGTGGCGAGGACGGCCAGCCGGTGGGCGGGCCCAACCCGCGTGAGAAGAATGTGTATGGCCAGATCCTGCGCTGGAAAGCCGACGCCGATAATCACGGTGCCACGGATTTTACCTGGGACCTGTTCGTCGTTGCCGGCAACCCCGGTGTACACGCAGGTTCGCCGAAGGGCGGCTCGTCCAACATCAACCCGCAGAATATGTTCAACAGCCCGGATGGCTTGGGCTTCGACAAGGCCGGCCGCCTGTGGATTCTCACCGACGGCGATTACAGCAATGCCGGTGATTTCGCCGGGATGGGCAATAACCAGATGCTTTGCGCCGACCCATCCACGGGCGAAATTCGCCGGTTCATGGTCGGGCCGGTGGCGTGTGAAGTGACCGGGATCAGCTTTTCGCCGGATCAGAAAACCTTGTTTGTGGGCATTCAGCATCCGGGTGAAACCGGCGGTTCGACCTGGCCGGAGCATCTGCCCAATGGCAAGCCGCGTTCGTCGGTGATGGCGATTCGGCGCGATGACGGCGGGATCGTCGGCGCCTGATCTAGCGCCATCGGGGGCAAGCCCCTCCCACATTGGCCGCATTCCTGGAGGATAAACGCGGTCACCTGTGGGAGGGGGCTTGCCCCCGATGGCAATGGCACAACCGCCCCCTATCTCAAGCCCGGTGCGTTACCATACCCAGCCGGACGCGGCGCCCTGCTGCGCGCAGGAGTTCGCATGGCCCACCCGTTTGAAACACTTACCCCTGACCTGGTGCTCGACGCCGTCGAAAGCATCGGCTTTCTCAGCGACGCCCGCATATTGGCGCTCAACAGCTATGAAAACCGCGTGTACCAGGTGGGCATCGAAGATTCCGAACCCCTGATCGCCAAGTTCTACCGGCCGCAACGCTGGACCAACGAGGCAATCCTGGAAGAACACCGCTTCACCTTCGAACTGGCTGAATGCGAAGTGCCGGTGGTCGCACCGCTGATCCACAACGGCGAAAGCCTGTTCGAACACCAGGGTTTCCGCTTCACCCTGTTTCCACGCCGTGGCGGCCGGGCGCCGGAGCCGGGCAACCTCGACCAGCTCTATCGCCTCGGGCAATTGCTTGGCCGTTTGCACGCCGTGGGCTCCACCCGCCCGTTCGAACACCGCGAAGCGCTGGGCGTGAAGAATTTCGGCCACGATTCCCTGACCACCCTGCTCGAAGGCAACTTCATTCCCAAGAGCCTGTTGCCGGCCTACGAGTCCGTGGCGCGCGACCTGCTCAAGCGCGTGGAGGAGGTGTACAAGGCCACCCCGCACAAGAACATCCGCATGCACGGCGACTGCCACCCCGGCAACATGATGTGCCGCGACGAGATGTTCCACATCGTCGACCTGGATGACTGCCGCATGGGCCCGGCGGTGCAGGACCTGTGGATGATGCTGGCCGGTGACCGCCAGGAATGCCTGGGCCAACTGTCGGAGTTGATGGACGGCTACCAGGAATTCCACGACTTCGACCCTCGCGAACTGGCGCTGATCGAGCCTTTGCGCGCTCTGCGCCTGATGCACTACAGCGCCTGGCTGGCGCGACGTTGGGACGACCCGGCTTTCCCCCACAGCTTCCCGTGGTTTGGCACTGAGCGTTATTGGGGCGATCAGGTGCTGGCGCTGCGTGAGCAGTTGTCGGCGCTCAACGAAGAACCGCTGAAACTCTTCTGACCGCTTGTGCTTTATGTGGGAGGGGGCTCGCCCCCGATGACGGGCTACCTGTCAGCCTGTCTTTAGCTGACACACGGCTATCGGGGGCAAGCCCCCTCCCACATAGAGCAAAGCAGGTCCCACTGCCTGGCAAATATCCTTACAATCGCCCTTTGTTAGCTGCCTAAGCAAGGATTCTGCAATGCATGCCGCCAACCCTCGCAAGGGGTACATCCTGGGCCTGAGTGCCTATGTCATCTGGGGTCTGTTCCCGCTCTATTTCAAAGCCATCGCCAGTGTGCCCGCCGCCGAGATCATCGTGCATCGGGTGCTGTGGTCGGCGCTGTTCGGCGGTTTGCTGCTGATGGTATGGAAACATCCGGGCTGGTTTCGCGAGCTACGCGACAACCCCCAGCGCCTGGCGATCCTCGCCCTCAGTGGCGCGCTGATCGCCGCCAATTGGCTGACCTACGTGTGGTCGGTCAACACCGGGCGCATGCTTGAAGCGAGCCTGGGTTACTACATCAACCCGCTGGTGAATGTGCTGCTGGGCATGCTGCTTCTCGGCGAACGCCTGCGTCGTTTGCAATGGGTGGCCGTGGGTTTGGCGGCGATCGGTGTCGCGCAACAGGTGTGGCAAGTCGGTAGCTTGCCGTGGGTGTCGCTGGTGTTGGCACTGACGTTTGGCTTCTATGGCTTGATCCGTAAGCAGGCGCCGGTCAAGGCCCTGCCGGGGCTGGTGGTGGAAACCTGGATGCTGGTACCGATTGCCATCGCGTGGTTGTTGTTCAACCCCACAGCGCACAGTGCACAAATGGCCTTCTGGAGCACCTCCGAGGCCTGGTGGCTGGTGGCCGCGGGGCCTGTCACGCTGGTTCCGCTGGTATGTTTCAACGCCGCCGCACGGCATTTGCCCTACACCGCACTGGGCTTTTTGCAGTACGTGGCGCCAACGCTGGTACTACTGGAAGCCGTGCTGCTGTTCGGCGAGCATCTGGCGCCCAGTACGTTGACCGCCTTCGCCTTCATATGGGCCGGCCTGGTTATCTACAGCCTGGACGCCTGGCTGAGCGTGCGCAAACGCTGATCAAATAACGTACAACCCACTGCAAGCCACAGCCCTCGTGGCTTGCAGCGATTCACCCCAAGGTTATCCACAGCCTGATCCCCGCCATTTGTGCACAAGCCCTTGAAACTGCTCGTTTTTTGCTCAGCTGGCGAAGAGGCCCGGTCGGCGTGGCCTGGCGTTGTGTCTCTACAGGTTATCCACAGGCCCATGCAAGATTTCCATGCATAACCTTGTGCGTGGTTACTCTTCGCTGTGCAGTTCCACCATCAGGTCGTCCGCCAGGGTTTCCAGCGAGGCCTGCAGTGTCTCCAGGGACAGCGTCGAAGGCACCTGCAACAAGGCCTCGGCGCTGAACAGCGGATCGCCGCTCATCGGGGCCGGGCGCACGTCGGTGCTCAAGCGCTCCAGGTTGACGCCCTGCTGGCTCAACAGCGCAGTGATCTCGCGCACGATGCCCGAGCGGTCATTGCCCACCAGGGTCATCACAATCGGCGTGGAGGGCGACGCCTGCCCGGAACTGCCCTCACCCACCAGCACGCGAATGCCGTGTGTGGATAAATCCTCCAGCGCCCCCACCAATGCCTGACGGCTCTGCGCCGGCACACTGACGCGCAGGATCCCGGCAAACTGCCCGGCCATATGGGCCATGCGGCTTTCCAGCCAGTTGCCATCGTGGGCAGCGATGTTTTGCGCGATGCGTTCAACCAGGCCGGGTTTGTCGGCGGCGATAATTGTGAGTACAAGATGGTCCATGGCGAAGCCCTCTGGAAGTCAATCTACAAGGTGGACCCGGGAGTCCTTGAAAACAAATCGTGTACCATTTTTATATTTATCTGGAACAATCCAATAGTTTTTTGAGAACATCCGGTTCTCCGCTGTGACCGTACGACCAAAGTGGGTCGCTAAACGACGTATTTAGTCTAATTTTCACAACCGCAAGTCATCATGTAGTATGCCCAACCGTGCACTACATAATGAAAATCTGAAAAAGCGCATAAGCTCCGCAGAGTGAGGCAAGCAATGACTGAACACGTTCAAGTCGGTGGCCTGCAGGTCGCCAAAGTCCTGTTCGACTTCGTGAACAACGAAGCCATTCCCGGTACCGGCATCACTGCCGACCAGTTCTGGGCCGGCGCCGACAAGGTCATCCACGACCTGGCCCCGAAGAACAAAGCCCTACTCGCCAAACGCGACGATTTCCAGGCGCGGATCGATACCTGGCACCAGACCCATGCCGGCCAGGCCCACGACCCGGTGGCCTACAAAGCCTTTTTGCAAGATATCGGATACCTGCTGCCAGAAGCCGCAGATTTCCAGGCCTCGACGCAAAACGTCGATGACGAGATCGCGCGCATGGCCGGCCCCCAGTTGGTGGTGCCGGTGATGAATGCGCGCTTTGCCCTCAACGCCTCGAATGCGCGCTGGGGTTCGCTGTACGACGCACTGTATGGCACCGATGCCATCAGCGAAGCCAACGGCGCTGAAAAGGGCAAGGGCTACAACAAAGTGCGCGGCGACAAGGTCATCGCCTTCGCCCGTGCATTCCTCGACGAAGCCGCGCCGCTGAGTGCGGGCAGCCATGCCGAGTCCACCGGTTACAAGATCGTCGACGGCAAGCTGATCGTCAGCCTCAAGGGCGGCAGCAACAGCGGCCTGCGTGACGATGCACAGCTGATCGGTTTCCAGGGCCCCGCTGCCGAGCCGATTGCGATCCTGCTCAAGCACAACGGCCTGCACTTCGAAATCCAGATCGATGCCAGCACCCCGGTCGGCCAGACCGACGCCGCAGGCGTCAAAGACGTGCTGATGGAAGCCGCGCTGACCACCATCATGGATTGCGAAGATTCCGTGGCTGCCGTGGATGCCGACGACAAAGTGGTGATCTACCGCAACTGGCTCGGCCTGATGAAGGGCGACCTGGCCGAAGAAGTGGCCAAGGGCGGCAAGACCTTCACCCGCACCATGAACCCTGATCGCGCCTACACCGGCGTGGACGGCAACGACGTCACCTTGCACGGCCGTTCGCTGCTGTTCGTGCGCAACGTTGGCCACTTGATGACCATCGACGCCATCCTCGACAAGGACGGCAACGAAGTGCCGGAAGGCATCCTCGACGGCCTGATCACCAGCCTGGCGGCGATCCACAGCCTCAACGGCAACAGCACGCGCAAGAACAGCCGCACCGGTTCGGTGTACATCGTCAAACCGAAGATGCACGGCCCGGAAGAAGCAGCGTTCACCAACGAGCTGTTCGGTCGCATCGAAGAGGTGCTGAACCTGCCGCGCAATACGCTGAAAGTCGGGATCATGGACGAGGAACGCCGTACCACGGTCAACCTCAAGGCTTGCATCAAGGCGGCCAGCGAGCGCGTGGTGTTCATCAACACCGGCTTCCTCGACCGCACCGGCGATGAGATCCACACCTCCATGGAAGCCGGCGCGATGGTGCGCAAAGCGGCCATGAAGGCGGAAAAATGGATCGGCGCCTACGAGAACTGGAACGTCGATATCGGCTTGAGCACCGGCCTGCAAGGGCGTGCGCAAATCGGTAAAGGCATGTGGGCGATGCCCGACCTGATGGCCGCGATGCTCGAGCAGAAAATCGCCCACCCACTGGCCGGCGCCAATACCGCCTGGGTACCCTCGCCAACGGCTGCCGCGTTGCACGCGTTGCATTACCACAAGGTCGATGTGTTCGCCCGCCAGGCCGAGTTGGCCAAGCGCGAACGCGCCTCGGTGGACGACATCCTCACCATTCCGCTGGCCAGCAACACCGATTGGTCCGAAGAAGAGATCCGCAACGAACTGGACAACAATGCCCAGGGCATCCTCGGTTATGTGGTGCGCTGGATCGACCAGGGCGTGGGTTGCTCGAAGGTGCCGGACATCAATGATGTGGGCCTGATGGAAGACCGCGCTACCCTGCGTATCTCCAGCCAGCACATCGCCAACTGGTTGCGCCATGGCATCGTCAACGAAGCCCAGGTGATGGAAAGTCTCAAGCGCATGGCGCCGGTGGTAGACCGTCAGAATGCAGGGGACGCGCTGTACCGCCCGCTGGCGCCGGACTTCGACAGCAACATCGCGTTCCAGGCGGCGGTGGAGTTGGTGATTGAAGGGACCAAACAGCCTAACGGTTACACCGAGCCGGTGTTGCACCGCAGGCGTCGGGAGTTCAAGGCTAAAAACGGCCTGTAAATGAAAAAGCCCTGATCGAGAGATCGGGGCTTTTTTTTGGTTTGTAGGGTGGCCGAACTGGCGCTATCGGGGGCAAGCCCCCTCCCACCCTTTGATTTGTAAACACAGTCAAATGTGGGAGGGGGCCCCGATGAGGCCCGCACAGTCAATAAAGAATCAGGAAACCATCCCCAACTCCCGCTTCACCAACTTCGCCAACTTCGCACTATCAATCGGCTTGAGCAGGAAATCCACCACGCTCAAGTGCATGGCATCGATCACATCCGGCGCTTCCGCATCCCCCGACATAATGATGATCGGCAGCGCTGCACGCGTAGACTGGCGCACCTTGCTGATCAATTCCAGGCCGTTGCTCGGCGCCATGCGCAGGTCGGTGATCAACAGACCGATGGAGCTGCTCGACTTCAACAAGTCCCACGCCGCCTCGCCACTGTCGGCGGTCATGCAGCGAATGCCGTCCAGCCCCAGGATTTCCGCCAGCAGTTCACGCGCGTCCTTGTCGTCATCCACGATCAATACGCGTTGGGGCGGTAAATCAGGCTCCAGCATCACGGCGCTCAGCGCCTCGCGCTCGGCATCACTCAAAATATCGTGGTCGGACATACGTTTCTCAGCAGTTCTTATCAATCTCCAGCACACTCGTCAGACATCTGCTGGAGGGCGAACAATGTGCACTTCGTCGGAAAGTTTGCCTAGTGGGTGTTCTACGGGTTTTGGACGATAGTCATGTAAGGTTTTTCCCTAGTTTTGCTCAGGTCTCGCCAACCTAGACTTACGTCCAATGGGCACCCGCAGTGCAGGAGTCGACCATGCAGCACGATAACGACAAAAAAACTGCGGTCACTGTTATGAGTAAAGCTGATGCTTTCACACAGGCGGGTAAAACCGCCGTATTGCAGAACATTCACGGCACCCTGCAATTCCTGCAACGCTTCCCGCCGTTCAACCAGATGGAAAACGCGCACCTGGCGTTTCTGGTGGAACAGTGCCAACTGCGCTTCTATGGCCCGGGCGACAGCATCCTCAAGCCCTCGGGCGGGCCGGTCGAGCATTTCTATATTGTCAAGCAGGGCCGCGTAGTCGGCGAGCGGCCGGACTCCACCGATCCCACGTTCGAAATCACCACGGGCGAGTGCTTCCCCCTCGCCGCCTTGCTCGGTGAACGCGCCACCCGCACCGAGCACAAAGCTTGCGAAGACACCTTTTGCCTGCAACTGAACAAGATGGCGTTCATCAAGCTGTTCGCCCTTTCCAGCCCGTTTCGTGATTTCGCTTTGCGCGGGGTCAGCAGCCTGCTCGACCAGGTCAACCAGCAAGTGCAGCAAAAAGCCGTGGAAACCCTCGGCACCCAGTACTCCTTGAACACTCGCCTGGGCGAACTGGCCATGCGCCACCCGGTCACGTGCAGTCCAGACACTGCGCTGCGCGAAGCGGTGACGCTGATGCATGAGCAGCAGGTCGGCAGCATTGTGATTGTCGACGAGCACAAGGCACCGCTGGGCATTTTCACTTTGCGAGACCTGCGCCAGGTGGTGGCCGATGGCACCAGTGATTTCAGCCAGGGCATCGACCGCCACATGACCCAGGCACCGTTCTTCCTGACCCCGGACCACAGCGCGTTCGACGCGGCGATCGCCATGACCGAGCGACATATCGCCCACGTGTGCCTGGTCAAGGACCAGCGCCTGTGCGGCGTGGTCTCGGAGCGCGATCTGTTTTCCCTGCAGCGTGTCGACCTGGTGCACCTGGCGCGTACCATCCGCAACGCGTCCAGGGTGGAACAGCTGGTGGCGATCCGCGGCGAAATCGGCCAACTGGTCGAACGCATGCTGGCCCACGGTGCTTCGTCTACCCAGATCACCCACATTATTACCTTGCTGAACGATCACACCGTATGCCGCGTAATCGAGCTGACCCTGGCGGAAAAAGGCGACCCCGGCGTGCCCTTCAGTTGGCTGTGCTTTGGCAGCGAAGGCCGCCGCGAACAGACGCTGTACACCGACCAGGACAACGGCATCCTGTTCGAAGCCCGCGACGCGGTTGAAGCCGCCGAGATTCGCGAGCGCCTGCTGCCCCTGGCGCAACAGATCAACCAGAGCCTGGCGCTGTGTGGCTTCAGCCTGTGCAAGGGCAATATCATGGCCGGCAACCCGCAGCTGTGCCTGTCACGGGCCGAGTGGGCCCGGCGGTTTGCCGCCTTCATCCGCGAAGCGACGCCGGAGAACCTGCTGGGCTCGAGCATCTATTTCGATTTGCGGGTGGTGTGGGGCGACGAGCAAGGGTGCGAGCAACTGCGCCAAGGCATCCTTGATCAGGTGGCGGACAACCGCTTGTTCCAACGCATGCTGGCCGAGAATGCCCTGCGCCAACGCCCACCCGTGGGGCGCTTTCGCGAGTTCGTGCTGACGCGCAAAAGCGGTGAAAAAGCCACCCTTGACCTCAAGGTGCAGGGCCTCACGCCGTTTGTGGACGGGGCGCGCCTGCTCGCCCTGGCCAACGGCGTGCACGCCAACAACACCCTGGAGCGGCTGCGCCAACTGGTCGCCAAGGCAGTGATCGAGCCGCTGGACGGTGCCGCCTATGAAGAGGCCTATCACTTCATCCAGCAAACCCGCATGCAGCAGCACCAGGTGCAGACGCGGGAAAACCTGCCGTATTCCAACCGCGTCGATCCCGACAGCCTCAACCACCTGGACCGTCGCATCCTGCGCGAGTCCCTGCGTCAGGCCCAACGCCTGCAAAGCAGCCTGACCCTGCGGTATCAACTGTGAGTCTGTTCGGTTGGCTGCACGCAAAAAAACCCAGACTCAACGCGGCGCAGCAGCAACGCCTGGCCCAACTGCGCGCGCCCGCAGCACTGGGCAATGAGCCATTGCGCAGCCAGCGCTGGGTGGTGGTCGACCTGGAAACCAGCGGCCTGCACCTCAACCGTGACCAGGTGCTGTCCATCGGCGCCGTGGTGATCGAAGACGGCGCGGTGGATTTCTCGCAGATGTTCGAACGCACCCTGCAACGCACCGCCACCAAACTCAGCCCCAGCGTGTTGATCCACGGCCTCGGCCCGAGTGCAATCGCGGCGGGCAGCGACCCGGTGGATGCGCTGCTGGATTTCATGGAATTCGTGGGCGACAGCCCGCTGCTGGCCTTCCATGCACCGTTCGATCAACACATGCTGTGCCGGGCGCTCAAGGACAGCCTGGGTTATCGACTGGCCCATGTGTTTCTGGATGTGGCCGATATCGCCCCGCTGTTATGCCCCGAAGCGAACATCCGTGAGGCCGGGCTGGATGACTGGATCAACCATTTCAAGCTGCAGGTGGGCGAACGCCACCACGCCAGCGCCGATGCACTGGCGACGGCGGAACTGATGCTGATCCTGTTCAGCCGGGCGCGCCAGCAACACATCGACACGCCTCAGGCGCTGCAAGAGCGCTTGAGCCAGTGGCGGCGGCGTAAGCACACGCCGTCGTTCTAGGGGACGCGGAGCGTCCGGGGCGGCATTCTCATGCGGAGCGTGGGAACGATCGCCCGACGGACGCCAATTGCGCGCACATCACGCCTCTGACACAATCGCGAATAATTCTCGTTAGTTTAAACTTTATTCGGTGATGCCTTGTCGTCGGTCCAGACCCCACACAGTGAGCTTGTTGGCGCGTTGTATCGCGACCATCGCGGCTGGCTGCTGGCCTGGCTGCGGCGCAACGTAGCCTGCCCGAGCCGCGCCGAAGACCTGAGCCAGGACACCTTCATGCGCCTGCTGGGCCGTGACGGGCTGCGCGAGCCCCGCGAGCCGCGTGCCTTTCTGGTCGCCATCGCCAAGGGCTTGTTGTTCGACTACTTCCGCCGCGCCGCGCTGGAACAGGCCTACCTCACCGAATTGATGCTGATCCCGGAAAGCGAACACCCCTCGCCCGAAGAACAGCAATTGATCCTGGAAGACCTCAAAGCCATCGACCGCCTGCTCGGCACCCTGTCGAGCAAAGCCCGCGCCGCGTTCCTCTATAACCGCCTCGACGGCCTGGGCCATGCAGAAATCGCCCAGCGCCTGGGTGTGTCAGTGCCCCGCGTGCGCCAGTACCTGGCCCAGGGTATTCGCCAGTGCTACATCGCGTTGTATGGCGAGCCATCGTGAGCGTGATCAGCTCCAAGCCGGTGTCGGCCCGGGTGCTGGACGCCGCGATTGCCTGGCAGCTGTCCCTCGACTCCGGCGACGGCAGCGTGGTGGAACAGGAAGAATTCGCCAAGTGGCTGGCCAGCGATGAAGAACACGCTCGCGCCTGGCGCCAATTGGGCATGCTCGACCAGCGTTTCAGTGCCGCTTGCGGTCCTGCGCGGGCGGCGTTGCTGCAGTCGCGCAACAGCGTTCGCCAGCGCATGCGCAAGCTGGGCGGTGGCCTGGCGAGCATCGCACTGGTGTGCGGCCTGGCCTTGTTCGCCGGTGAGCGGTATGTGCCCATCCACTATTGGTTGGCCGACCAGCGCACCGCCACCGGCGAGCAGCGCACAATCGAGCTGGCGGACGGCACCCGGATCAACCTCAATACCCACAGCGCCATTGACGTGCGCTTCGATGAGAAACGCCGGTTGATTGTGTTGCAGGAAGGCGAAATCCTCGTCGAAACCGGCCACAACGATGCCCGGCCGTTTTCTGTGCAAACCCGCGACGG
This sequence comes from Pseudomonas sp. R5-89-07, assembly GCF_003851685.1. NCBI lineage: Bacteria > Pseudomonadati > Pseudomonadota > Gammaproteobacteria > Pseudomonadales > Pseudomonadaceae > Pseudomonas > Pseudomonas sp. R5-89-07. The sequence goes on from NZ_CP027727.1 coordinate 5,453,164, forward strand.
CAACCTGCGGGCGCTGGGTACGCGGTTTATCGTCAGGCGCGAAGACGGCGCCACGCGTCTGAGCGTGCTGCAATCGGCCGTGGCCGCCCAGCCCCAGGCGCTGCACCAGGAACAGGTGTTCAAGCAGGGCCAGCAAGTGCTGATGCGCAGCGACGGCCTGGGCCTGGTGCTCGCCGTGCCTGCGGCCAGCGACGCCTGGACCCGCGGCATGCTGGTCGTCGACAACGCCCGTCTGGGCGATGTGGTGGCTGAACTGGGCCGTTATCGCAGCGGCCACTTGGGTGTGGACAGCAACGTGGCCGACCTGCGTATCACCGGCAGCTTCCCACTGCACGACACTACCCTGGCGCTCAACGCGTTGTTGCCGACATTGCCGGTGCAGATCGAGCAGCACACGCCGTGGTGGGTGACGGTCAAGGGCAAGCCTTAGGTCTTGAAGTGCCTGGGCGATTGCTATCGGGGGCAAGCCCCCTCCCACACTTTGATGTGTGAATACATTCAAAATGTGGGAGGGGGCTTGCCCCCGATGAGGCCCTTAAGAACACCACCCAAAAAATATTTTCACCCCGGCCTATCACTTTCCGATTCTCGTCCGGCACCTAGGCAATTGAGAAATATTTCCATTCAGGAGCCGCCCATGTCCCGCACGCTAGACACTCTGTTGCGCCCCAGCCTGTTAGCCGTGGCGATTGCCCTCGGCGCTCCGCTGGTCAGCCCCACACTGATCGCCGCCGAGCAGGCGTCCAGCGTGCGCGCGTACAACCTGGCGCCAGCGCCACTGGCCACCACCCTAAACCAGATCGCCAGCCAGGCCGGCCTCGTCCTGACGCTCAATCCGTCACTCGCTTCAGGCAAAACCTCGGCACCGGTCAAGGGCCAGTTCGATGCACAAGGCGCGCTGCGTGAAGCGTTGCGTGGGACAGGGTTGCAGCTGGAGCAGAGCAGCGCGGGGACGTTTACGCTGGTGGCGGTTCCGGAGGGGGTTGTGGCGTTGCCGCAGACCAGCATTATTGGTCAGGGTAGTTATGAGAGTGCTTGGGGGCCGGCAGAAGGTTATCTGGCCAAACGCACCGCTGCCGGCACCAAGACCGACACGGCCCTGGTCGAAGCGCCGCGCTCCATCTCCGTGGCGACCCGCGAGCAAATGCAGGACCGCAACGTGCAGAACCTCGACGACGCGGTCAAATACATGCCCGGGATTGTGTCCGCCAGTTACGGCAGCGACACTCGCTACGACTGGATGCGTGTGCGTGGGTTCGAACCCACCCAGTTCCTCGACGGCCTGCCGCTGCCACGCGGTGTGTACGCCAACCCGAAAGCCGAAACCTGGAACCTGGACCGCCTCGCCCTGCTGCGCGGCCCGGCCTCGTCGGTCTACGGCCAGACCCCGCCAGGCGGCCTGCTGGACATGGTCAGTCGCCGTCCCAGCGCAGAATCGAGCAACGCCATCCAGGTGCAATACGGCAGTGACAACTACCGCCAGATCAACTTCGCCAGCACCGGCAAGATCGATGACGAAGGCCAGTTTCTCTATGGCCTCAGCGGCGTGGTGCGCGATGCCGGTACGCAGGTCGATCATATCGACAACAAGCGCTACAACATCGCGCCGAGCCTGACCTGGAATATCGATACCGATACCAAGCTGACCTTTCTCTCGCAGTTCACACGCGACGATACCGGCGCCACCAGCCAGTTCCTGCCGATTCAGGGCACCAAGATCAAATCGCCGTTCGGTGATATATCCCATCACAAGAACCTGGGCGATCCTGACTATGAGTTTTACGATCGCACCTATTACGCGCTGGGCTATGCCTTCGAGCATCGCTTCAACGATATCTGGCAGTTCCGGCAGAACCTGCGCTACACCAAGTCTGAGCTGTCCTTCCAGACGTTGACCGTGGGCGCCTACCCTTATACCCAAGTGGATGCCAATGGGGACGTGGGCCGCACATCGACGAATGCGGATGAAAACATCGGCCAATTCGCACTCGACAACAACTTCCAGGCGGACTTCAGCACTGGCGACATCACCCATACCTTGTTGCTGGGCCTGGATCATCAGCGCACCGACACCTCATACCTATCGATTTACGGGGACGGGCTGACGACCAACGTCAACAATCCAATATACGGCCAGCCTATCGTTCGTCCCGCGCGCTCAGGTGCGTACTACGACTACAACCAGAAAACCCTGCAGACGGGCCTCTATATCCAGGATCAGTTGGCTCTGGATAAATGGCGCCTGACCTTGGGCGGCCGTGAAGACTGGGTGCACCAAGGCACCACATACTTCAACCAGAACGACGCCACCAACACTGACCGCATCAAGCATTTCAGTGGCAACGCGGCACTGAGCTATGTATTTGATTCCGGCTTTGTACCCTATATCTCCTACGCCGAGTCCTTCCAGCCGGCGAGCAACGCCAGCGTATCCGCGACTGAATCCTACAAGCCCACCGAAGGCAAACAGTGGGAGCTGGGGATCAAGTACCAGCCTCCGGGCTCAAACACACTGCTGAGTGCAGCCGTGTATGACCTCACCCAGAAAAACGTCCTGGTAACAACGACCACCGCAGGCAGTATTCCGGTCACTAACCAGACCGGCGAAGTGAAGGTCAAAGGCCTGGAACTGGAAGCCGTGTCGGATGTGACTGAAAACCTCAAAGTCATCGCTTCCTACACATTGGCAAAATCCGAAGTGCAAAAAGGTGATTTCAAGGGTAATCGTCTGCAGTTGATGCCAAACCAACAGGCCGCGCTATGGACGGACTACACCTGGCACACCGGGGTACTCGACGGTTTCGGCGTCGGCTTCGGTGCGCGCTACACCGGTAACACCTACGGCGACCAAGGCAATACCTGGCTGGGCAAAGCCGACGCTTACACGGTATTTGACGCCGCCGTGCATTACGATCTGGGCCGCCTGGACAACAGCCTCAAAGGTGCGTCGGTAAAACTCAACGCCACCAACCTGTTCGACAAAAACTACATTTCGACCTGTGATGGCTTCTACTGCTACTACGGCGATCAACGCAGCGTCGTCGCCAGCGCCACCTACCAGTGGTGATCGGCTGAGTTAACAACCAGGCCGCTCTAACAGGGCGGCTTTGGTGTGTCTGAAGGCTAGAAAAATGAAAAGCAAAACCATCCGCCGCTGGTCCTTCATCCACACCTGGACCAGCCTGATCTGCACCGTATTCCTGCTGATGCTCGCCCTCACTGGCCTGCCGTTGGTGTTTCACCACGAGATCGACCATCTGCTGGGCAACGAACCCGAGCTCAAGCAGATGCCCGCCGATACGCCGCAGCTCAACCTGGAGCAACTGGTGGCCAAGGCCCAGGCCCATCGCCCGGGCGAGGCCATGCAGTACCTGGCCTGGGATGAGGAAGACAAGAACGGCGTGATCGCGATCATGGCGGCCACGGCCGGCACCGAGCCGAATTCGTCGCATACCTTCATGCTCGATGCGCGCACCGGTGAAACGGTGGAGATGCCGTCGGCCAATGGCGGGCTGACCCTGTTCCTGCTGCGCCTGCATGTGGATATGTTCGCCGGGCTGCCCGGCAAGCTGTTGCTCGCGTTCATGGGCCTGTTGTTCGTGCTGGCGATTGTTTCGGGCACGGTGCTGTACCTGCCGTTCATGCGCCGCTTGAAGTTCGCCACCGTGCGCCAGGACAAATCCACGCGCCTGCGCTGGCTCGACCTGCACAACCTGATCGGCGTGGTCACCCTGACCTGGGCCTTGGTGGTGGGCGTGACCGGAGTGATCAGCGCCTGTGCCGACCTGATCATCGCCGCCTGGCGCCAGGACGCCCTCAGCGCCATGATCGAACCCTATAAAAACGCCCCGCCGCTGACCCAGCGCGCGCCGGCGACCGATCTGCTGAGCATTGCCGCCCAGGCCGCGCCGGGCATGGAGCCAGACTTCATTGCCTTCCCCGGCACACGCTTCTCCAGCGAACATCACTACGCCGTGTTCATGAAGGGCAGCACCCACCTCACCTCCCATCTGCTCACGCCAGTATTGATCGACGCCCGCACCCTGGCCGTCACCGCCATCGCCGAACGGCCCTGGTACATGGACGCCATGGGCATGTCCCAGCCGCTGCACTTTGGTGACTACGGCGGCATGCCGATGAAGATCCTCTGGGCGGCGCTGGATGTGCTGACCATCATCGTGCTGGTCAGCGGGATCTACCTGTGGATCGTGCGGCGCAAGGCGGGCAAGGCATGAAGCCCAGGCAGTCGAGTTTCTGGAAGGTGTTTGGCATCCCGCTGGGGATCGGCCTGCTCAGCGCCGCCGGGTTGTTTGCGGCGTTGCTGGGGGACGGGTGGTGGGATTCGTTGAGCTGGGTCGGGTTGGGCATTCCCGTCGGCATTGGTGCATGGGCGTTGTTCAAGCGGCGTGGCTGAGGGCGCTATCGGGGGCAAGCCCCCTCCCACACTTGAACTGTGAACGCTGTTAAATGTGGGAGGGGGCTTGCCCCCGATGAGGCCTTCAAAACCTGCAAAAATCTCCCTCGCCAGCCACGGCACAAGCCTCTAGTCTAGCCACACCCCAACTTGAGGAATGCCCATGTCTGTGCCCAGCATGACCTTGTTCCACAACCCCGCTTCACCGTTCGTGCGCAAAGTCCGCGTGCTGCTGATCGAGACCGGTCAACAGGACCGTGTGGCCCTGCACGCCTGCATGCCCACCCCGGTCAACCCGGATGCGCACGTGGTGCAAGGCAACCCGGTCGGCAAGATCCCGGCCCTGCGCCTGGCCGACGGTTCGGTACTGCATGACAGCCGGGTGATCCTTGACTATTTCGACCACCAGCACGTCGGCAACCCGCTGATCCCCCGCGACGGCTCGGCGCGCTGGCGCCGCTTGACCCTGGCCTCGATGGCCGACGGGATCATGGATGCCGCCGTGCTGGTGCGCTACGAGACCGCCATGCGCCCGGTGGAGAAACACTGGGACCAGTGGCTGGACGAACAGCGCAACAAGATACGTCGCACACTGGCTGAGCTGGAGGCCGAGGCCATCGCCGAACTGGCCAGCCACTTCGACATCGCCGCGATCAGCGTGGCCTGCGCCCTGGGCTACCTCGACTTCCGTCACCCAGACCTGCAATGGCGCGCGGATAACCCCAAGCTTGCCGACTGGTACGCCGAGATCAGCCAGCGGCCGTCGATGCAGCAGACCCAGCCCCCCGCCTGATGTTCACACAGACCCAATGTGGGAGGGGGCTTGCCCCCGATTGCGGTGTGTCATTGAGCTCATCTTTCTTTGAACCACCGCTATCGGGGGCAAGCCCCCTCCCACATTGAGCGGCGGTGTGGTTGAGGAAGTTGACCAGGCTTACCTTCATCTGCTGATCCTCGCGCAAGCCAATCATTGCACCGCCTCCAGGTCGAACTGCAACGGTTCCACCGCCTTGCGCTTGCCCACGCCATACCAGTCGAGTTTGCGCGTCAGCACCATCACCGTGCCCAGCAGGCCGAACAGCAGCAACGAGCCCATCAGCAACGCGTAATCCTCAGCGCTCAGCAGCCCGTACAACAAGCCATACAACGCCGCCAACCCCACCGAAAACCCAAGGCCGTGGGCCACGCTGCGCAGCACATGGCACACGTAGAAGCCGATCAGCACGACGCAGGCGCTGGCCGATATCAGGTAAGCCAGGGCAAACCCCAAGTGCTCGGACAGCGACAACAACAGCAGGTAGAAGAACGCCAGCGCAACACCCACCAACGCGTATTGAATGGGGTGCACTGCCAGGTTCTTGAGCACTTCGAACAGGAAGAAGCCGGCAAAGGTCAGGGCGATGAATAGCAGCGCGTATTTGATCGCACGGTCGCTTTTGAGGTACTGGTCCACGGGGTCGATGAAGTTCACGCCGAAGCTGCGGTTGTTGAAGTCGTCACAGCCTTGGCGGTCCAGGCAGGTTTGCAGGGCCTGTTCCAGGTTGGTGGAGAAAAACGAGGTCTGCCAGCGGGCGGTAAAGCCCTTGTCGGTGACGTCCCGCTGCGCCGGCAGGAAGTTGCCGATAAAACTGGGGTGCGGCCAGTTGGAGGCCAGTGATACCTGGCTGGTCTTGCCCACTGGAACCACCTGCAGTTGTTCGGTGCCCTGCAGGCGCAGGTCGAAGGCGAAGTCCATGGCGACGGGTTTCTTGCCGTCTTGATCGGGCAGCATCACGTGCACCCCTTCCCCCAGCCAGTCCACCTGGGAACCCGGCGAAAATTCCAGGCGCTGCTCGCCCAGCTCCAGCTTCAGCGCATTTTCGATGCCGCGTATATCGCTGATGCCCACCGCCAGAAATGCCGGCTCGAAACGGTAGTCGACGAAGTTTTCCGTGATGCCCAGTTGGGCAGGCAACTGGAAACGCCCGCTGATGCGGTTGTCGGCATGGAACAACCGCGCCTGGTAGATACCCCGTGCGCGCAGTTCGGTCTGCACCTGGCCGTCGAGCGCGAAATGCTCCGGCAGGAAATACAAGCGACCGCGCTCCTCACGGGTTTCTTCGTAGCGTTTGTTGAGTTTTTCATTGAGCTTCCACTCGCGCACCGTCTTGCGATAAGGCACCACCATCACCGGCCCGGTGAGGCGTTGGGCAAAGCTTGAGCTGCGGGCGATGTCCATCAATACGCCGTCGCGCAGTTGTTGGCGGTCGCTGATGATGCCGTTGATCATCAGCAACGGAATCAGCAACAGCAGGATCAGTAGCGCAATCGCGCCGAGTTTGAAAAGCAGGCTGCGGTTCATGGGGCTCTCCCTGTTTTGATGAGGAGAGTCTGGGCAGCCTGTGTGGGGGATTTATGTGGGCAGTGTGGAGACTGTGTGGAGATGCAGCACCACCTGCACGCCGCCAGGCACGTTGCCGATCTGCAGCGCGCCGCCGTGCAGCTTCATCACTTCCTCGACAAAATTGAGGCCAAGGCCGGTGCTTTTGCGCCCGCTGGCCGGGCGTGGCAGCGAATAGAACCGCTCGCTCAGGCGCGGCAAGGCGTAATCCGGGATCGGCGCGGCCTGGTTGAACAGGCTTACTTGCACGTCGTTGTGCTGTACCTGCGCGCTGAACCGCAGCGCGCCGCCGGGCGGGGTGAAATCCAGGGCATTGTCCAGCAGGTTGCCCAGGGCCTGGCGCAGCAGGAACGGCTCGCCAAACACCTTCACCTCGGCGCCAATGCATTGTTCGACGCGCAGGCCGGCGCTTTCGATCCGCGCGCACTGCGCCATCAACACGTCATCGACCAAGTCCGCCAGCGCCATACTCGTTTGTTCTTCCAGCCCCTGGCGCTGCTCCACCTGCGCCAGGTTCAACAGCCGTTCGATCAGTTGCTGCAGGCGCGCGCTTTCGCTGTCGATATTGCCCACGAAGCGCTGCTGCTGTTCGCGGGTCATATCGCCCTGCAGCAACTCCGCCGCACCGCGAATGGCTGCCAGCGGGCTTTTCAGCTCGTGGGTCAGGGTGTGCACGTAATGCTCGACATAGGCTTTGCCCTCCAACTGCGTGCGCATGTGCTCGACGGCGGTGGACAGTTGCTTGAGCTCGCCGCCCCGGTAATGCGGCAACTCGGCCCTGCGCCCTTCGCTGACGGCCTGGGCATAGGCGGTCAAGCGCTTGAGGGCGACGCTCAGCCACCACGACAACAGTGCGCCCAGCAGCAGGCCCAGAATCACCAGCCCGGCGCCGTACCACAGCAGGCGTCGCTCGGTGCGGTCGACGTAGGGCTGCAACGAGCTGTTGGGCTTGGCCACGGTGACCACGCCGATAATGCGGCCGTCGTCGCGAATCGGCGCGCCCACGTGCATCACCGATGAGTTGGGGTTGTCCGGCTCGCTGCGTGAGGATCGCGCGCCGTACTCGCCACGCAGGGTCAGGTACACGTCGTTCCACTTGGAATAGTCCTGGCCCACCGCGTCGCCCGTGGAGTCGAGCAGTACCCTGCCCTTGGCGTCGGTGACATAGATGCGATGGTTGACCTGGTTCTTTGGCAGGCCCCAGATGACCGCCCCCGGCTGACGATTGCCGTAAGCCTTGAGCAGTTCGGGCCAGCGGCTTTGGCCGAGGGTGCCGTTCTTCACATCATCGCGCAGGATTTCGGCGAGCAGGTTGGCGGTGTCCACCAGGGTCTCTTCGGTGGACTGGCGCACGCCCGGGCGAATTTCCTTCATCACCGTGTTGAGCACGAAATAGCCGGTCAGGCCGATGAACAGCGCGTACACCAGGAAAATCCGCAACCCCAGGCGCATCAGCTATGGCTCGGGCTGTAGCTGTAACCCAGGCCGCGATGCGTCTGGATCGGTTCGGCATCGGCGGCCACGCTGCGCAGTTTGCTGCGCAGGCTTTTGATATGCGTGTCGATATTGCGCTCGTAGCCGGCGTCGGCGGCTACACCCACAGCGTCCAGCAGTTGCTCGCGGCTGAACACTCGCTCGGGTTGTTCCAGCAGGTTTTGCAGCAGGCGAAACTCATGACGCGTCAGGCTCAGTGGCTGGCTGCGATACAGGATCTGCATGCGTTCCAGGTCGACCTGAAACACCGCAGGCGCCACATTCGGGCCGACACGCTTGAGAATCGCCCGCACCCTGGCCGCCACTTCACGCGGGCTGAAGGGCTTGACCACATAATCGTCGGCGCCGATTTCCAGCCCCACCACCCGGTCGATCTCGCCATCGCGCGCGCTGAGGAACATCACCGGCACTTCGCTGAACCGGCGCAGTTGCTTGCAGGTCTCAAAGCCGCTGATGTCGGGCAGGCCGATGTCGAGGATGATCAGGTCGGCCGGGCTCTGGCGCTGATGCTCCAGCGCCGCCTGGCCAAGGCTCAGCCAGGTGGTGGTAAAGCCCTCGCCTTGCAGGGCGAAAATCAGCGTGTCGGCTATTGCCGCTTCGTCTTCGACAATCAGGATATGCGGCATGGGGGTCCGTCAGCAGTCCGGTTTGTCGGCAGTGTAGCGACGCGCCGGGTTTACCGCTGCACCAAATTCACGCAAGGCCTTGGCGCCGATCAGCAGCGGGTAGTTGAAACTGCTGCGGTCGGTGAGGTTGACCTCGACGGTACGCTTGACGTCACCCAGGCACATCTCCAGGTCGATCACCGGGCGCTTGGCCACGCTGGCTTCGTCCTTGTCGTCATCTTCGTCGGCGCGGCTCTTGATCTTGCTGATGCGCGAGACCTTGTGCTCGTAGACCTTGTTGTCGGCATCCTTGCCGCCAAGGCGGAAGCGCACCCAGTCATCGCCATCACGGGTGAAGGTTTCGATATCGCGGGCCGACAGCGAGGCGGTCAGCGCGCCCGTGTCCATCTTGGCCTTGAAGGTCTGGCCGATTTCCGGCAGTTGAATGTATTCGTAGCGACCGTAGAGAGTTGGTTCGGCAGCCATCACGGGTACGGCGGCCATCACGGGAAAAACCAGGGCGAACGCGGCAAGGAGCAATTTCACGGCATGAGTTCCTCGAAAGAAGTGGACGGATTCTAGACCGCACGCACAGCACTTAGTTGGATGACCGAGCATAACCAGCACATTGTGAAACATTCGTGCGGCCATTTGCGATTTGGCCTCTAGACTCAGCTTGCTTATCATTGCCCGCCCATAGAATTTCAAGAGTTGCTTATGCGCCGCCTGCTCACCGGCTGTTTGGTCACCCTGCTGCTGTTACTCAACACGCTGATCCTGATCGGCCCCCTGATGGTGTTCGCCCTGCTCAAGCTGGTGGCGCCGGGTCGCTTGCGTGACTACGCGTCATGGGCGGTGATGTGGATCGCCGAGACCTGGGCCGAGATCGACAAGCTGATCTTCGCCGCGTGCATTCCAACCCATTGGGATATCCGTGGCGGTGAGGCACTGCGTGGCGACACCTCGTACCTGGTCATCAGCAACCACCAGTCTTGGGTGGATATTCCGGCATTGATCCAGGCGCTGAACCGGCGCACACCGTTCTTCAAATTCTTCCTGAAAAAAGAGCTGATCTGGGTGCCCTTCCTCGGCCTGGCCTGGTGGGCGCTGGATTACCCGTTCATGAAGCGCTACACCAAGGCGTTCCTGGCCAAGCACCCGGAGCTGGCCGGGCAGGACCTGAAGATCACCAAGGAGGCCTGCGAACTGTTCAAGCGCCAGCCGGTGACGGTGGTCAATTATCTTGAAGGCACGCGGTTCAGCGAGGCCAAACGCAAACAGCAGAACTCACCGTTCAACCGGCTGGTCAAACCGAAGGCCGGCGGCGTGGCGTTCGTATTGGCGGCGATGGGCGAGCAGTTGGACGCCATCCTCGACGTGACCGTGGTGTATCCACAGCAAGAGATTCCAGGCTTCTGGGACTTGATCAGCGGCGCGGTGCCGAAGGTGATCGTGGACATCCGCACCCGAGATCTGGATCCGGCGTTGTGGCAGGGGGATTACGAGAACGACCCGGCGTTTCGCCAGACCGTCCAGAACTGGGTCAACCAGCTCTGGAGGGAGAAGGACGCGCGCATCGAACAGCTGCGCGCGCAGCAGCCTTAGCTGCCGGTACCCCAGGCCTGGGCCAGCTTGCCCAGTACGGATTCGCTGGCGCCCTGGCCGCCCAGGTATTGCAGGATCACCGGGGCAAACTGGCCGATCATCCCGCTGTCCATGCCCAGGGCGCTGAACGCGGTGTTCAAGTCATTGGTGTTTTTCACGTTACCCAGCAGGCCGTCCAGGCCGCTGGTCTTGCTGCCGCCGGTCTGGCCGAGCATGCCGCTCAAGGCACCGAGGCTGCCCAGCGCGTTGTCGCCGGACAACTTGTCCAGCCCGGGCACGCTCTTGGCCAATTGCGAATAATCATTGCCACCCAGCTGGTTCTTCGCCAGGCCCAGCATCGCGCCCGTGCCGCCGACGGCTTGCTCGGGGGTGATATTGAGTTGAGAGGTCAGGGCCGTCAGCAAGCCGGCCGTTTCCGATGTGGGCGCGGCGGCGGCGGCTTTGTTGTTGCCACCCTGCATGCCGGAAATGGCATTGGCTGCATCGCCAAGGCTGAAACCTGCGGCAAATACCGGAGCCGAGGCCACGGTCAACAGGCAGGACAGGGCAAAACCGCGTGAAATCTTCATCAAGACAACCTCTGAATGTAGGAGCTAAAAAGCAGGCGTTTGACTGACGGTCTGGAAGGTTGTTCCCACCCGCACGTGAGTTCATAAAACACTGCATCCAAATGTCCCGGCCACGCGTATATACGACACCTGCGCCCCGGAGCTGGATGGAATGAATGCCCAAGCTGGACTACCCTCTGCCTACCGTGCGCCGTCCCGCCGCCCTCGCTCGGGGGCTTGGAGAAAGCCTATTTCCACCCACGACACTGACCCGTTGCGGCCATTACTGGCCCAATGCGCCCTGGGCAACCGCCAAGCGTTCGAAACCCTGTATCGCGGCGTTTCACCGCGTTTGCACGGTGTGGCCTACCGCTTCATGGGGCGTTCGGACCTGGCTGAAGAAGTCTTGCAGGAAGCCTTCGTGCGCATCTGGTACAACGCTTCGCGCTACGAATCGCACCTGGCCTCGCCGATGACCTGGATGGTCAACATCACGCGCAACCTGGCCATCGACCAGTTGCGCAAACACCGCGAACAGCCCCTGGCCGACGGGCAGCAGGACGCCCTGCTCGACGAGAGCCCCAGCGCCCACGACCAACTCGCCAGCGAACGCGAAGCCCACGCCTTGAAGCGCTGCCTGGACACGCTCGACGGCATGCAGCGCCAGTCGATCAGCGTGGCGTATTTCCAGGGGCTGTCGTGCTCGGAGCTGGCCGAGCAGTTGGCGGCGCCGCTGGGCTCGGTCAAGTCCTGGATCCGTCGCGGCATGGAACGTCTGCGCAGGTGCCTTGAATCATGAACTACCAGACCACCGCCCTGCGCCGCGTCCTCGCCGCCGATTATGCGATCGGGCTGATGCCTGCCACTGCTCGCCGACGCTTCGATGCGCTGTTATTGGAAGACGCCGCCCTGCGCGTCGAACTCGGTCATTGGCAAGAGGCGCTCGCCAGCCTGACCGATAGCGTGCCCGAGCGGCCAGTGCCGGAGCCTGTTTGGGCAGGCATCAAGGCACGAATCGAACCGCAGGTGCTGCATGTACCGGCGAAGAAACCCTTCTGGATGAACTTGCGACTGTTGGCGGCCGCGTGCGCAGTAGCCGTAGCGGTACTGGTGGGTGTGCTTTATCAACCGGATATCGAGTACAACGCCACGCTGGTGGCGGCCAACCAGCAGCCGGCACTGCAAATCCACGCATTTGGCGATCATCTGCAAGTGGAGCCGCTGTCACTGGCCGCGGTGGAACCGACACGTGCCCTGGAACTGTGGGCGATGGCGCCTGGCGGAAAACCGGTCTCTCTGGGATTGGTGCCTACTTCGGGTAAAGGCCGAATTCAGTTGAGCAAGGCGCAGCAGGCATTGCTGAACGCACCGTTGACCCTCGCCGTCAGCCTGGAACCGCAAGGTGGCTCACCGACCGGGCAGCCGACCGGGCCGGTGCTGTACCAGGGCGCACTGGCTTCTCGCTGAGGGGCTCTAGATGATCACTCCCACGCTCTGCGTGGGAATGCGCTTTGAAAAAGCGCGGCTGCCAGTCGTCTTTTCACCCGTTTGACGTATACACATCCTCGGAACGGATCCGTCGTTAAAGCTCACCCAAGACAGCCTCTATCAGGCTTTCAACCAGGAGCTGTAACGATCATGATCGGATTGATACCCAATTTTTATGCCGCCTTCAGTGCGCTCAACAACTGCAACAACGCCCACCCGCCGACATAGGCCAATGCCCCGCCACTCGGAACATTCAGTCCACCCCCTACACAGACCCCGACCTGCCGCCACCGTATGGCGAGGGTTACCAATACTCCGCCACCACCGACGGCAAGACATGGTCCGGGCAAACCGCTGCAACCAAAGACGACTACCTTGCGCCTGAGTACGAATTGCACGCACAGACCATCAGCGAACGGCAGGGCAAAGTATTTTGCGACTACGGCGGCAAGCGCCTGATAAAAGAGGGAGAGGTCGCCGACCCTTACCTCAGGCTGTCTAGATTCAAATAATCGGTAAAAAGGCGACTCCAGGAGTCGCCTTTCCTGGGTCTGTCAAACATTGGCTTCCGGAACCCATCGCGCTCAATAGGGTCCATGAACTGACTACAAAATTTGTCAGGAAGAAACTGATGACTGCGAACCAACCCCAAATGATTGAGCACAAGCCTGCATTCTGGAGCCGCCCTCGCCTGTTCATCGGCGCCTGTGTCGTGGTGGTTGCCGGTATCGGTGGCGCGCTCTACACCCAGGACACCGTCAAATCCGCGGCAACGTTGGTGACGACGACCCAACAGCCCGCCGCGCAAATCATGGCGCACAAGGACTACCTGGAAGTGCAGCCGATTGCCGCCACGGCACCTGCGCCAGACCAGAGCCTGGAGCTGTGGGCGATTCCCAAAGATGGCACACCAGTCTCCCTGGGCCTGCTGCCGGAAGACGGCAAGGGCATCATTGGCCTCAATCCGCGCCAGCAGGAAAGCATCAGCAAACCGGTGGAATTGATGGTGAGTTCAGAGACCAAGGGTGGCTCCGTCAGCAAACAACCAACAGGCCCAACCGTCTACCAGGGCGCCCTGGCCACTCGCTGATCCCCAACCTCCACAAATCCCTTGTGGGAGGGGGCTTGTTCCTGGGAGATGCGAAAAAGGGCGACCAACAGGCCGCCCTTTTCATTGGCCTGATGCTTTACGCCGCACTGAACAACTTATGCGGATCAATCACAAACTTCTTCGGCACACCCGCATCGAACTCGCCATACCCACGTGGCGCGTCATCCAGGCTGATGACCTGCACGCCAACAATCTCGGCAATGTTGATACGGTCCCACATGATCGCCTGCATCAGCTGGCGGTTGTACTTCATTACCGGGGTTTGCCCGGTGTGGAAGCTATGGGATTTGGCCCAGCCCAGGCCGAAGCGAATGCTCAAGCTGCCCATTTTCGCAGCCGCATCGACGGCACCTGGATCTTCGGTGACGTACAGGCCAGGGATACCGATCTTGCCGGCCACGCGCACCACGCCCATCAGTGAGTTGAGCACGGTGGCCGGGGCTTCGGCCTTGACGCCGTCATGGCCGTGGCCGCGTGCTTCAAAGCCCACGCAGTCGACGGCGCAATCCACTTCCGGCTCGCCGAGCAGCGCGGCGATCTGTTCGTGCAGTGGGGTGTCGGTGGACAGGTCGACGATCTCGAAACCCTGGGCCTTGGCGTGGGCCAGGCGGATCGAGTTGACGTCGCCGATGATCACCACCGCAGCGCCAAGCAAGCGTGCGGAAGCAGCAGCCGCCAGGCCGACCGGGCCGGCACCGGCGATGTACACCGTGCTGCCTGGGCCAACGCCTGCCGTGACGGCGCCGTGGTAGCCGGTGGGCAGGATGTCGGAGAGGCAGGTCAGGTCACGGATTTTCTCCATGGCCTTGTCGCGGTCCGGCAGTTTCAACAGGTTGAAGTCGGCGTACGGCACCAGCACGTATTCGGCCTGGCCGCCGGTCCAGTCGCCCATGTCGACGTAGCCGTAGGCGCCACCGGCACGGGCCGGGTTGACGGTCAGGCACACGCCGGTGTGTTGTTCCTTGCACGAACGGCAGCGGCCGCAGGCCACGTTGAAAGGAACGGAAACCAGGTCGCCGATTTTAAGGTTCTCGACGTCGCTGCCCTTCTCGATCACTTCGCCGGTGATTTCATGCCCCAGCACCAGGCCGGTCTGGGCGGTGGTGCGGCCGCGCACCATGTGTTGGTCGGAGCCGCAGATGTTGGTGGAGACCACGCGCAGGATGACGCCATGCTCGATCTTCCTGCCACGGGGGTCCTGCATTTTGGGATAGTCGATTTTCTGTACTTCGACCTTGCCGTTGCCGAGATACACGACACCACGATTACCAGACATGCTTTCACCTCGCTGTTGTTGTTATGGAACTGCGTTGCCGCTTGGGTGGGCAGCGCGTTGAGTGCTCGGGTTACAGATGCTGTTGCTTGTGTTGTTTGTGAGGGCCTCATCGGGGGCAAGCCCCCTCCCACCTTTGATTTGTGAATACAGTCAAATGTGGGAGGGGGCTTGCCCCCGATGGCGTCTGTCAGAGCACCACAGTTCTATTGGCGTTCAAAAACACCCGCCGTTCAATGTGATACCCCACCGCCCGCGCCAATGTCAGCCCTTCGATATCGCGCCCCTTGGCAATCAGGTCCTCGGGATAATGGCTGTGGTCCACCACTTCCACACCCTGGGCGATGATCGGCCCTTCATCCAGATCGTTGTTGATGTAATGCGCCGTAGCGCCGACCAGTTTCACGCCCTTGTTGTACGCCTGGTGATACGGCTTGGCGCCCTTGAATCCCGGCAGCAACGAGTGATGAATGTTGATCGCCTTGCCGTCCAGCTTGCGGCACAGCTCCGGTGACAGCACCTGCATATAGCGCGCAAGAATCACCAGTTCGGCGCCGGTGTCTTCCACCACTTGCCACACTTGGCGTTCCTGGGACGGTTTGTCGTTGGGGTCCAGCGGGAAATGGTAGTAGGGAACCTGGTGCCAGTCGGCCAGGGGCTTCAAATCGGGGTGGTTGGACACCACCGCGACCACGTCCATCGACAATTGGCCGATGCGCTGGCGATACAGCAAGTCATTCAGGCAGTGATCGGCCTTGGACACCATGATCACCACTTTGGGCCGGTAGTTCGGCGCTGTCAGTTCGAAGATCATGCCAAAGGCTTCGCCGCGCGTGGCCAGGCCGTCGCGAAAGGCTTGTTCGTCAAAACCGTCCGGCTGACGGAATTCCACGCGAATGAAAAACCGGCCCGAGAGGCGGTCATCGAACGAATGGTGCTCGGTGACGTAGCAACCCTGCTCGAACAGGTAGCGGGTGACCGCGTCCACCGTGCCGAGCACGCTGGGGCAGTCGGCGGTCAAAATCCATGTATCGGGTGCGCGGCTCATAGCGGGTGACTCCTCAAACTACTGTAGGAGCGAGCTTGCTCGCGAAAAACGTTAACGATAACGTGCCCATCCTGAATGAACGCGGCGCCCTTGAGTTCTTCGCGAGCAAGCTCGCTCCTACAGAGATCATTGGACGCTCAGACCAAACTCGGCCGAGGCATCCTGCAACCACAACCACCAGTAATCCGAGAAGCTGCGACGGATCAGCAGTTCCCAGGTGTCTTCTGCGGTGTGGCGGATCACCAGTTGCGACTTGGCGAACACCGTACCCACCGCCTTGCCCACCGGGAAGTTGTTGGGGTGCACGTCGTAGCTGGTGGACTTCATCAGCACGTCGCGCACGTTCGGGCCGCTGAGTTCGAGGATCTGCTGGCCGCCGCTGACGTTGACGACCTGGATATGCAGGTCGCCCAACGCCGCGCGCAGGTTTTGCTCGGCGGCGAACTCTTCGCCGCCTGGCACGATCAACAGCCACTCGTCCGGGCCGAGCCATTGCAGGCTGGTTTCGCCTTTGACGATCACGCTCAGGGCGCCAGGCAGTTCGATACCCAGGGCCTTGTGCACGCCGGCGGCGAACGCGGCATCGTGGCCGTCGCCACGAAGGGTCAGGTGGCCGAGGAGCTTCTTTTCACGCACGGTCACGCCGGCGTTCTTGCGGCCCTTGCCGACCAGGCTGGCGAGGTCGGCATGGTGCAACGACGACTCGGCCTTGGCGCCGGTGGTGGGGCGTTGTTGGTACACGTTGGCTGCTGTCATAAAGCACCTGTCTTAATTCTGTTGTGAGGCTGATGGCCTCATCGGGGGCAAGCCCCCTCCCACAGGGGAATGCATTTCAAATGTGGGAGGGGGCTTACCCCCGATGCAGGCGACTCGGTCTATCAGATGTTCTGGCGTTCACCTTTGGGGTCAAAGAACACCGAAGACACAATCTCCGCCTCGATCACACTGCCATCGGCCTGGGGCGAAAACACCCGCTCGCCGATGCGCTTCAAGCCGCCCTTGACCACGCCCATGGCAAACGAATAACCCAGGGAGTTGTGCGCATAGCTTGAGGTGACATGGCCGACCATTTTCATCGGAATGGTCTGCTTGGGATCGAACACCAACTGCGCACCTTCTGGCAGCCATACCGTTGGATCGATTGGCTTGAGGCCCACCAGTTGCTTGCGCTCTTCACGCACGCAGTCTTCACGGTTCATCCCGCGCCAGCCGATCCACGAGAACGGTTTGGTACGGCCTACGCACCAGCCCATGTTCAGGTCGTCCGGGGTCATCGAGCCGTCGGTGTCCTGGCCGACAATGATGAAGCCCTTCTCGGCACGCAGTACGTGCATGGTTTCGGTGCCGTACGGGGTCAGGTTGTACTGCTTGCCGGCCTCGACGATCTTTTCCAGCACGCCCATGGCGTAGTCGGCCTGCACGTTGACTTCGTACGACAGCTCGCCGGTAAACGAGATCCGGAACACCCGCGCCGGTACGCCGCCTACCAGGCCTTCCTTCCAGGTCATGAACGGGAAGCCGTCCTTGTCCAGGTCGATGTCGGTGACTTCGCTCAGCAGCTTGCGGCTGTTGGGGCCAGACAACGTCATGGTCGCCCAGTGGTCGGTGACCGAAGTGAAGTACACCTTCAGATCCGGCCATTCGGTCTGCTGGTAGATTTCCAGCCACTGCAGCACGCGGGCAGCGCCGCCGGTGGTGGTGGTCATCAGGAAGTGGTTGTCGGCCAGACAGGCAGTGACGCCGTCGTCGAAGACCATGCCGTCTTCCTTGCACATAAGGCCGTAGCGCGCCTTGCCCACGTCAAGCTTGGTCCAGGCGTTGCTGTAGATGCGGTTGAGGAATTCACGCGCATCCGGGCCCTGGATATCGATCTTGCCGAGGGTGGACGCATCCAGCAGGCCGACGCTGTCGCGCACCGCCAGGCATTCGCGTTTTACCGCCGCGTGCAGGTCTTCGCCGTTGCGCGGGAAATACCATGGGCGTTTCCACTGGCCGACGTCTTCGAATTCGGCGCCGTTCTTCACGTGCCAGGCTTGCAGCGCGGTGTAGCGCACCGGTTCGAAGATGTGCCCGCAGTGACGGCCCGCTACCGCGCCGAAGGTGACGGGCGTGTAGTTGGGGCGGAACATGGTGGTGCCCATCTGCGGGATGGTCACGTTCAGCGAACGGGCGGCAATGGCCAGGCCGTTGACGTTACCCAGCTTGCCCTGATCGGTACCGAAGCCCAGCGCGGTGTAGCGCTTGACGTGCTCCACCGACTCGAAACCTTCGCGGGTGGCCAGTTCGATGGCGGCGGCGGTGACGTCGTTTTGCAGGTCGACAAATTGCTTCGGCGCCCGTGCGGTGGCTTTCTCGTGAGGTACCTGGAACAGCGCCAGGGTCGGCTCTTCCAGACGGCTAAGGGCTTTAGGCAACACGCCTTCAACCGGGGCGAAACCGGCTTCGCTGGCCGCGCGTACGCCGCCCTCGAAACCATCGGCCAGGGAATCACCCAGGCCATAGACGCCATTGATGCCGCCCACACACACGCGTTTCTGCGGCGCTTCGCCCGGCACGAAACCGAGGATGTCTTCACGCCAGGTCGGCTTGCCGCCCAGGTGCGAGGCCAAGTGCACCACCGGGCTGTAACCGCCGGAGCTGGCGACCAGGTCGCAATCGAGCCACTCGCCGGGACTGGTGACTTTGTGCGCTTTCACGTCGATGGCGGCAACCCGTGCACCGGTCACGTGCTTGCTGCCACGGGCCTCGATCACGGCGCTGCCGGTGAGGATGCGAATGCCTTTGGCGCGGGCTTCTTCCACCAGCGCGCCGCGTGGGTTGTGGCGCGCATCGGCGACGGCGATCACTTGCAGGCCGGCGTCGAACCAGTCCAGGGCCACGCGATAGGCGTGGTCGTTGTTGGTCGAAAGCACCAGCTTCTTACCCGGTGCCACGCCGTAGCGGCGCACGTACGTGGACACCGCACCGGCGAGCATGTTGCCCGGCACGTCGTTGTTGCCGTACACCAGCGGCCGCTCGCACGCGCCGGTGGCCAGCACCACGCGCTTGGCGCGCACACGGTGGATACGCTGACGCACCACACCGATGGGCGCACGGTCGCCGAGGTGATCGGTGAGGCGTTCGTGAATGGTCAGGAAGTTATGGTCGTGGTAGCCGTTGACGGTGGCGCGGGGCAGCAGCACCACCTCCGGCAGGGCTTTCAATTCGGCGATGACGCTGGCGACCCATTCGGTGGCCGGCTTGCCGTCGAGGCTTTCGCGCGAATCGAGCAGCGAACCGCCGAATTCTTCCTGCTCATCGGCGATAATCACACGGGCGCCACTGCGCGCAGCTGCCAGTGCAGCGGCGAGGCCGGCCGGGCCTGCGCCGACCACCAGCACATCGCAGTGACGGTTGAAGTTGTCGTAGGTGTCCGGGTCGTTCTCGGTCGGCGAACGGCCAAGGCCGGCCGCCTTGCGAATGTACTTCTCGTACGTCATCCAGAACGACTGCGGGTACATGAAGGTTTTGTAGTAGAAGCCCGGCGGCATCAGCTTGCCGCCGACCTTGCCGAGAATGCCCATCATGTCATTGTTGACGTTCGGCCAGCCGTTGGTGCTGGTGGCGACCAAACCCTGGTAAAGCGCCTGTTGCGTGGCGCGCACGTTGGGGATCTGGGTGGCTTCGGTGGCGCCGATCTGCAGCACCGCGTTGGGCTCTTCGGCGCCGGCGGCAAAGATGCCGCGTGGGCGCGAGTACTTGAAGCTGCGGCCGATGATGTCGACGCCGTTGGCCAGCAAGGCGGCAGCCAGGGTGTCGCCTTCAAAGCCTTTGTAGCTCTGGCCGTTGAAACTGAAGGTCAGCACTTTGTTACGGTCGATGCGGCCACCGTTGGACAGGCGATTGATCTGGCTCATACCTTCTCTCCAGAGGCCTTGGCGGTGAACTGAGGCTTCTCACCGATCTTGTAGGTTTCAAGAATTTCGTAGGTAACAGTGTCGCGGGTAGCGTTGAAGTACTGGCGACAACCGGCGGCATGAATCCACAGTTCGTGGTGCAGGCCACGGGGGTTGTCGCGAAAGAACATGTAGTCGCCCCACTGCGCATCGGTGCAGGCATTCGGGTCCAGCGGGCGCGGGATGTGCGCTTGGCCGGACGCGTGGAATTCCTCTTCGGAGCGCAGTTCGCCACAGTGAGGACAGAAGATATGCAACATAGGGAATTTCTCCTGTTAGTGGGCGACGGCCGCAGCGCCGTGTTCGTCGATCAGCGCACCGTTGTGGAAACGGTCGATGGAAAAAGGCGCGGCCAGCGGGTGCATTTCACCCTTGGCCAGGCTCGCGGCAAACACGTTGCCTGAGCCCGGCGTGGCCTTGAAGCCACCGGTGCCCCAACCGCAGTTGAAGAACATGTTCGGCACCGGAGTCTTGGAGATGATCGGGCAGGCGTCGGGGGTGGTGTCGACGATGCCGCCCCACTGGCGGTTCATGCGCACGCGGGACAACACCGGGAACATCTCGACGATGGCCTGGATGGTGTGCTCGATCACCGGGTACGAGCCACGCTGGCCGTAGCCGTTGTAGCCGTCGATACCGGCGCCGATCACCAGGTCGCCCTTGTCGGACTGGCTGATATAGCCGTGCACAGCGTTGGACATGATCACGCTGTCGATAATCGGCTTGATCGGCTCCGACACCAAGGCTTGCAGCGGGTGGGATTCGATCGGCAGGCGAAAGCCCGCCAGCGAGGCCATGTGCCCGGAGTTACCGGCCGTCACCACACCAACGCGCTTGGCGCCGATAAAGCCCTTGTTGGTTTCCACGCCGATGCACACGCCGTTTTCCTTGCGAAAGCCGATCACTTCGGTCTGCTGGATCAGGTCCACGCCGAGTGCATCAGCGGCACGGGCAAAGCCCCAGGCCACGGCATCGTGACGGGCCACGCCGCCGCGACGTTGCACGGTGGCGCCGAGTACCGGATAGCGCGTGTTCTTGGAGCAATCGAGGTACGGAATTTCGTCGGCCACCTGCTTGGCGTTGAGCAGCTCGCCGTCTACGCCGTTGAGGCGATTGGCGCTGACGCGGCGCTCGGAATCGCGGATGTCCTGCAGGGTGTGGCACAGGTTGTATACGCCGCGCTGGGAGAACATCACGTTGTAGTTCAGGTCCTGGGACAGGCCTTCCCAGAGTTTCATCGCGTGTTCGTACAGGTGCGCCGACTCGTCCCACAGGTAGTTGGAACGCACGATGGTGGTGTTGCGCGCCGTGTTACCGCCGCCCAGCCAGCCTTTCTCGACCACGGCCACGTTGGTGATGCCGTGCTCCTTGGCCAGGTAGTAGGCGGTGGCCAGACCATGCCCGCCGCCGCCGACGATCACCACGTCGTAGACCTTTTTCGGGGTCGGGGTGCGCCACATCTTCTGCCAGTTTTCGTGATGGCTGAGGGAGTGCTTGAAGAGGCCGAAGCCTGAGTAGCGTTGCATAGTCATTACTCCAAAACCGCGCTCAGCGATAAACCGGGAAATCAGCGCACAGGGCAGACACGTGCTTGGCCACGTTGGCCTCGACATCGGCGTCGCCGAGGTTGTCGAGGATGTCGCAGATCCAGCCGGCCAGCTCGATGCATTGCGGCACCTTGAAGCCACGCGTGGTCACAGCCGGGGTGCCGATGCGCAGGCCCGAGGTCACGAACGGCGACTGCGGGTCATTGGGTACAGCGTTCTTGTTGACGGTGATGTGGGCGCGCCCCAGGGCGGCGTCCGCCTCTTTGCCGGTCAGGCCCTGACGGATCAGGCTGACCAGGAACAGGTGGTTGTCGGTGCCACCGGAGACCACATCGTAGCCGCGCTTGATGAACACTTCGGCCATGGCCTGGGCGTTGTCGATCACCTGCTGCTGATACACCTTGAAGCCCGGCTCCAGCGCTTCCTTGAAGCACACCGCCTTACCGGCGATCACATGCATCAGCGGGCCGCCCTGGGCGCCGGGGAATACGGCGGCGTTGAGTTTCTTTTCGATGGCTTCGTTGGCCTTGGCCAGGATCAGGCCACCGCGTGGACCGCGCAGGGTCTTGTGGGTGGTGGTGGTGACCACGTCCGCGTAGGGCAGCGGGTTCGGGTACAGACCGGCAGCCACCAGGCCGGCGACGTGGGCCATGTCGACGAACAGCAGCGCGCCCACCTTGTCGGCGATCTGACGGAAGCGTGGGAAATCCAGAGTCTTGGAGTAGGCAGAGAAACCGGCCACCACCATCTTCGGCTTGTGCTCCACGGCCAGGCGCTCGACTTCGTCGTAGTCGATCAGGCCGGTGTCGGTGTTGATGCCGTATTGCACCGCGTTGTACAGCTTGCCCGAGGACGACACTTTGGCGCCGTGGGTCAGGTGGCCGCCGTGGGCCAGGCTCATGCCCAGAATGGTGTCGCCGGCATTGATCAGCGCCAGGTACACCGCGCTGTTGGCGGACGAACCGGAGTGCGGCTGCACGTTGGCGTAATCGGCGCCGAACAGCTGCTTGGCGCGCTCGATGGCCAGGGCCTCAACTTTGTCCACATGCTCGCAGCCACCGTAGTAGCGCTTGCCCGGGTAGCCTTCGGCATATTTGTTGGTCAGGCCGCTGCCTTGAGCTTCCATGACGCGCTTGCTGGTGTAGTTCTCCGACGCGATCAGCTCGATATGATCTTCCTGGCGCTGCTCCTCGGCATTCATCGCCGCCAGCAGTGCGTCGTCATATCCCTGGATCTGGTCTTGTTTGCTGAACATCGCGTCTCTCCCAGCCTTTCGTATTGTTGAGGCCCGTGCAGGGCCCTTTGATGCGATGGTAGGGCTGGCGCGGGCAGGTCAAATGCCTGCGGACGCCACGCAAAGGTGCGTTTACGACATTGGATGAGCGACACGAAACAAATGTGGGAGGGGGCTTGCCCCCGATAGCGGAGTGCCAGCCACTGATAGACAAACTGATAGATCACAATCGGGGGCAAGCCCCCTCCCACAAGGGTTAGGCGATGATCTGACGGATGAGTAGCAGCAGGAGGAAGTGCAAGGGATAGAGGCCATAGGCCCAGCGGCGCATCGCGGGTGGTGAGGCGCTTGTGGCATGTCGTAACAAGACCAATCCGGCCAATGGCGCAATCAGGCAGGCCACCAGCCCCGTCAGCGCAATGATCGAGCCGCTGCTGAGCAAAACCTGCCATTGGTTGGCAGCCACGCAGACCAAACCCGGCAACACGCTGAAATACCAGGGTCGGCTGAATACCAGCAGCATCGCCATCGGCAGCAATACACCGAAAAAACCGAACATCAGGTGCGTGGAAAATACAGCGCCTATCGTGACGGCGATCAGCGCCAATCCTCGATCAACCCACGCCTTTTGCTGCCATCCTCGCGCAACCAGCAAACCTAGCGCTAATGTCGGCAGCACGTTCAACGTATCGGCATCGTCGATGAACATCCGGTAAGGCACTTCGCTGATCACGCTGAACAGCAGCAACCAGCCCAGGTAACGCCACTGCCCGGTCACACCCACGTTTCGGACCCGGTGCAGATTGGCCGCAATCGCCAGGCAAAACCACGGAAATGCCAGGCGCCCCGGCACATACAGCCCATCCAGGCTCAAGCCCACATAGCGCAAGTGGTCCAGCACCATGCTCAACAGCGCCAGCCACTTGAGTAGGTCCAAAGCGCCATCTCGGATACGTCCGACAGGCGTGGTGTACGTAGCGTGCATAATTCCCCAACGACTTTGCATTTACAGTGCGTGCGCCCCCCTCCCAATCTTGGTTAAAGTGCGCACCAACATCGACCACAGGAATGGGCCATGACTGACAAGAGCCAACAATTCGCCAGCGACAACTATTCCGGCATCTGCCCGGAAGCCTGGGCCGCCATGGAACAAGCCAACCAGGGCCATCAACGCGCCTACGGCGATGACGAATGGACCCACCGCGCCGCCGACGGTTTCCGCAACCTGTTCGAAACCGATTGCGAAGTGTTCTTCGCCTTCAACGGTACCGCGGCCAACTCCCTGGCGCTGTCCTCGCTGTGCCAGAGCTACCATAGCGTGATTTGCTCGGAAACCGCCCACGTCGAGACCGACGAATGCGGCGCGCCGGAGTTTTTCTCCAACGGCTCCAAGCTGCTCACCGCGCGCACCGAAAACGGCAAGCTGACCCCGGAATCGATCCGCGAAATCGCGCTCAAGCGCCAGGATATCCACTACCCGAAACCGCGCGTGGTCACCCTCACCCAGGCCACCGAGGTCGGTAGCGTCTACACCCCGGAAGAAATCCGCGCCATCAGCGCCACCTGCAAGGAGCTGGGCCTGAACCTGCACATGGACGGCGCACGCTTCTCCAACGCCTGCGCGTTCCTCGGCTGCTCGCCAGCCGACCTGACCTGGAAAGCCGGTGTGGACGTGCTGTGCTTTGGCGGCACCAAGAACGGCATGGCCGTGGGTGAAGCCATCTTGTTCTTCAACCACAAGCTCGCCGAAGACTTCGACTACCGCTGCAAACAGGCCGGCCAGCTGGCGTCCAAGATGCGCTTTTTGTCCGCCCCGTGGGTGGGCCTGCTGGAAAACGACGCCTGGCTCAAGCATGCCCGCCATGCCAACCGCTGCGCGCAATTGCTCAGCAGCCTGGTGGCGGACATTCCCGGCGTGGAATTGATGTTCCCAGTGCAGGCCAATGGCGTGTTCCTGCAACTGTCGGAACCCGCTATCGCAGCACTGACGGCCAAGGGCTGGCGCTTCTACACCTTCATCGGCAAAGGCGGCGCACGCTTCATGTGTGCGTGGGATACCGAAGAAGAACGTGTAAGGGAATTGGCGGCGGATATCAGGGAAGTGATGAACGCCTAAAGTAGGAATCAGGCCAGCCGATGCTGGCCGATTGCCGAGTCTGTATTTTGATATTTCTGACAGCAGCGCACTGCGATTTCATTGTCTAGCCTCTTGGGACCCGGAAGGAAAACGCAGCGATGCCTGCCCCCTTTCGGGTTCATGACCAGCCGAATGTTCGACTGGAAATACCTAACCAATGGAGAGCTTAATCATGGAATATCAAAACAATGTCAGCACGCTGCAGGGCGATGACACCGTCACCACCACCGTCATCGACTGGGATGAGTTCAGGAAACACGCCAAAGTCGGCGACACCATCCGCGAGCCATCCAGGACGTTGAGGATCTATGACAAAGTCTACGAACTGACAGCTTCAGGCCAACACTTCGTCGTACACATCTACGCCCAGTAACCCACGCTGATCATTCCCACGCTCCGCGTGGGAATGTCTCCCCCTGGACGCTCCGTCACCCGCGCTCGGGTCAGAATTCGATGCGCACGTCGCCCTTGGGCACGCTGCAGCACGACAGGATGTAACCCTCGGCTTCGTCCTCTTCGGTAATCCCGC
Source organism: Pseudomonas sp. R5-89-07 (assembly GCF_003851685.1). Taxonomy (NCBI): domain Bacteria; kingdom Pseudomonadati; phylum Pseudomonadota; class Gammaproteobacteria; order Pseudomonadales; family Pseudomonadaceae; genus Pseudomonas; species Pseudomonas sp. R5-89-07. The sequence goes on from NZ_CP027727.1 coordinate 5,478,512, forward strand.
CGTTGTGTTCCATCTCGACTTCCCCGCCGAGCTTCATCACTTTGCATGTGCCGCAAATGCCCATACCGCATGCCTTGGGGATCAGCAGCCCCAGCTTGGCCGCTGCCGCATGCACGGTTTCGCCCGGCGCCACGCGGATGCTCTTGCCAGACGCAATGAACTCCACCTGATGCAGGTCCGCCAGGTCGACTTCAGGGGCGTCGGCGGCTTGTTCGGCCTGTTCCACCGCATCGGCTCGTGCTTCCGGTGGGGTCGCGCCGAAGGATTCTTCGTGATAACGCGCCATATCGAAGCCGGCGGCTTCCAGCAGGCGCTTGACCGCGCTCATGTACGGCGTGGGACCGCAGCAGAACACTTCGCGCTCGAGGAAGTCCGGCACCATCAGTTCCAGCATCTTGTGGTTCAGGTAGCCGCGATACCCGGCCCAGGGTTCGCCCAGGCCATGTTTTTCACAGATCAGGTGCAGGCTGAAGTTGTCGATCCGCGACGCCATGTGCTCCAGCTCGCGGTGGTAGATGATGTCCTTGGGCGAACGGGCGCTGTGAACGAACGTCATGTCGACATTGGCGTTGGTGTCGTAGAACCAGCGCGCCATGGACATCACCGGCGTGATCCCCACGCCACCGCTCAGGTACAGCACTTTGGGGCTTGGGAAATCGATGGCGTTGAACAGCCCCACCGGCCCGTGCACCGCCAACTCCTGGCCTTCATGCAGCGTGTCATGCAGCCAGTTGGAAACACGCCCGCCCGGCACGCGTTTGATGGTCACCGAGAAGCTATACGGCACCGACGGCGAACTGGAGATGGTGTATGAGCGCATGATCGGCTGGCCTTCGATCTCCAACTCCAGGGTGACGAACTGCCCGGGTTTGAAGAAGAACAGGATCGGTTGGTCGGCCATGAAGCAGAAGGTGCGCACGTCCCAGGTTTCCTGGATGACTTTGACGCAACGGACGATGTGCCGGCCGTTGGCCCAGGTCTGGGTGGTTACCGGGTTCAGGAAGCTGTTGGACATACTGTTCTCCACCGCCGAGGCTCGGCCTTATGGTGGCGATTCTGCGTAACGCGAGAATCCGCCATTTACCTATCTGCGACATTCACATACTTACCGCGACCAGCCCCCAATGACAGGGGGTTGCGCGTCGGGATCAGATTGGGCCATGTCGCCCATGGATAAGGTTCGACCCAACGCCGGGCCCACACTCGCTCCCAACGAAGACACTTTCTTTACGCCTTGCACAGCACCAACCGTAGCCACTATTCGCCGGCCACACAGAATGGCCCTGAGGACATACACGATGGACGTCACCGCAACCTTGAGCTTGGGCGATCCGCTGGAACCCGCACGCAAGGCCACCGCGCAGATGCTGCAAGAGCGCGAGCGCACCTTTTCGCTGCCGCAGCCGTTTTACTCTGATGAGCGGCTGTTCGATATCGACATGCAGGAAATCTTCCAGAAAGAGTGGTTGATCGCCGGCATGACCTGCGAAATCCCCACCAAGGGCAACTACCTGACCCTGCAAGTGGGCAAGAACCCGATCATCGTGATCCGTGGCGCCGACGGCGTGGTGCATGCGTTTCACAACGTGTGCCGCCACCGTGGCTCGCGCTTGTGCACCAGCGACAAGGGCAAGGTCGCCAAGCTGGTTTGCCACTACCATCAATGGACCTACGAGCTGGACGGTCGCCTGCTGTTCGCCGGCACCGAGATGGGCGCCGACTTCGACATGAAGCAGTACGGCCTCAAGCCAGTGAACGTGAAAACCGCCGGTGGCTACATCTTCATCAGCCTGGCCGAAAACCCACCGGCCATCGATGACTTCCTGTCGACCCTGAACCATTACATGGAACCCTACGACATGGAGAACACCAAGGTGGCGATTCAAACCACCTTGTTTGAAAAAGCCAACTGGAAGCTGGTGCTGGAAAACAACCGCGAGTGCTACCACTGCAATGCGTCGCACCCGGAACTGCTCAAAACCCTGCTGGAATGGGACGACGTCACCGACCCGCGCGCCGACCAGGCGTTCAAGGACCACGTCGCCGCGTCCGCCGCCGCCTGGGACGCCGAGAAGATCCCTTACGCGCACGCCAGCTTCGGCCTGCGTAACCGTATCGTGCGCATGCCGTTACTCAAGGGCACCGTGTCGATGACCCTGGATGGCAAACAGGGTTGCGCCAAGCTTATGGGCCGCATCAAGAACCCCGACCTCGGCTCGATGCGCATCCTGCACCTGCCGCACTCGTGGAACCACTGCATGGGCGACCACATCATCGTGTTCACCGTGTGGCCGATCAGCGCCCAGGAAACCATGGTCACCACCAAGTGGATCGTGCACAAGGACGCCGTGGAAGGCGTGGACTACGACGTCGACCGCATGCGCCAGGTGTGGGATGCCACTAACGACCAGGACCGTCGCCTGGCCGAAGAAAACCAGCGCGGCATCAACTCCACCGCTTACCAGCCAGGCCCGTACTCCAAGACCTATGAGTTCGGTGTGGTGAACTTTGTGGACTGGTACAGCGAGCGCATGCTGAACAACCTCGGCGCGGCGCCAGCGCCCTATCTCAAGGGCGTGGCTGCACACGAATAACTGACACGCCCTGGAATCGAAACAGTGGGAGCAGCCTTGCTCCCACTTTTTTGTATCTGTACAAAAAACATCCAGCTCCCAGGTAGACCTTTACCGCCCTGCCCTTCAGCCATTGCCCAACAACTTATCCACAACTCCACCCACAGCAATTGTGGGCAACTGCTGTTTCCCTGTTGAAATAAATCATGAAAATCCGTGACTTATTCAAATCATAGAGTTCTGCACAACGTTGATCATTTTTTAACCTAAAGCCTGTAAGCCACGTTTATAAAGGCCTGTAGCGGAACGCGAACACCTTATCCACAGAAGCACCAACAGACTTTGGGGGCAACTTTGCCCACGCTGTGGAAAACCACGTCAAACCTGCATATAACGGGGTGTCCAGCCTTTTTCAGGGCCGAGAAAAGGATGATTGATCAGATTTCGATCAACTCGAGGAAAGCCTTTGTTTATAAGGCTTGCAGCCGACAGCGAACATCTTATCCACAGAAGCGCCAACAGACTTTGGGGGCAAGTCCGAACCTCAGCGCGGGAAAAAACCCAGGAAAAACCGCGAGTTAGGCTGGTTGTTTTTCGTACAGAGGGCTGCAGGACCCTATATACAGGGCGTGCAGCCAACCGCGAACAGGTTATCCACAGGCGGATCAACAGCGATTGTGGGTAAAGCGCAGGTCCAATGTGGGAGGGGGCTTGCCCCCGATAGCGGTGGGTCAGTTACAGCGCTATCAACTGACACTCCGCCATCGGGGGCAAGCCCCCTCCCACAAGGGTTCAGCGTACGACACCTTCTTCTATCAGCAGCTTGAGAATGGCCTCAGCGCCCGCTTCCGGGCTCAGGCCCTTGAGCACCTGCCCGCCGCCACCACTGGCCTTGGCCGTTGCAGCCTTCATACGGTCGGCGCCACTTTTGGCCTTGATCACCTTGAGGCGCTTGGGCCGAGGCTTGGCCGGTTGCAGCAGCGCACCTGTGAATAACTCGTCCTGTTCGATCTCGACTTCATGAGCCGCAAGCTCGCCACGCTGCGCCGGGCCGTAGGCGCTCTGCCGTGGCTTGGGCGCGGCGTTATCCACCGTCGCCAGGAACGGCAGGCGTACCTTCAGGCGCCGCCGCTGGCCGCGTGGCAAGGCTTGCAGCACGTGGGCCACACCGGCGTCGATGGACTCGACTTGAGCCAGCCCCACAATCAGTGGCCAGCCCAGCTGCTCGGCCAACAAGAACGGCAACATGCCCGAACCCTCGCCGGTTTCCGCCTGGCTGCCGGTAAGCACCACCTGGGCACCGGCGTCGCGCAGATATTCACTCAACGCCGGCAACGCATCGGCACCGGCCGGCTGTTCCAGCACGTGCAGTTGCGGCAAGCCCATGCCCAGGTAGCTGCGCAAGGTCGGCTCGTGGATGTCGCCCGCGTGCAACACCTGCAACTTGTCCCCAGCCATCTGCAGGCCCAGTTCGACGGCGCGTGCGTCTTGTTCGGCGCGGCGCGGGCGCCCGGAGGTGGGGTGGGCGCCGACGGATACCAGGCTGATTACATTGCTTGTCATGGTCATATCCCTAAGCTGCATCGCGCTTGGCGCCGTTGCGGTGGGCCTCGACCGCTGCGATCAAGGCTTGCAGAATCGCGGCGCTTTCGCCGATCACCGACAGGTCGGCACGCTTGATCATGTCGCAACCCGCGTCGAGGTTGATCGCCACCACCTTGTCGCAGGCACCGATGCCTTGCAGGTGCTGGATCGCCCCGGAAATGCCCACAGCCACGTACACCCGCGCCGTGACCCAGGTGCCGCTGGCGCCGACCTGACGATCGCGCGCCATAAAGCCGTCGTCCACCGCCACCCGCGACGCGCCTTCGGTGGCGCCCAGGGCCGCGGCGGCCTGGTGAAACAGCGCCCAGTCCTTCACGCCGTTGCCGCCGGAGATAATGAATTCCGCTTCGGCCATGGGAATCGCTGCCGGGTCCACCGCCACCGCGCCGAGGTCTTCGATACGCGGCAGGCTGCGCGCCAGGGCTGTGGATAACTCCACGGGCAGCGCTTCGTGACGGGTTTCGCTCACTGGTTCTGCACATTCCACGGCAGCGAGGATCAAGCGTGGCAGCGGCCGCGCCAAGTCTTGCTGGCCCGCACCGGCACGGCCGATGCACTGGTCATCCTTGATCTGCCACACCCGCGTGGCGGGACGTTCCTTGAGGCTGGCGGCGAAGCGTCGGCCCAGTTCGCCGCCACCGCTGCGGCCGTCGGGCAGCAACCAATGGCGTGGGTTGAACTGGTTATCCACAGCGCGCAGACCTTGCACGCGTTGCTCCGGTGAATAACCCTCGAACTCATGACCCTCCAGCACCAGCAGGCGATCAACACCGGCTGTCGCAAACGCGCTTTCTTTATGCTCGCCAAACACCACCGCCAGCACGGCACCGTCGCTGCCGGCCAGTTGGCGAGCGAGGCCGAGCACGTCGCGGTCGTGGCTGCTCAGACGGCCGCCGACCATGTCCGGCACTACGTTGATGTAGAACGCTGGCGCTGCGATCCGATGCAGCGGCAACTGCACTTCCACTGCGGCGACACGCTTGGCCGCGCCGCCCTGCTGGGCGCCACTGCGGTCGATACGCTTGATACCGTTGGGGCCGATAAAACCCACACCGTGCAGATTTTTGCGGATGACGCCGTTCGGCCCCATCCAGCTGTGTTGCGCCGGCTGCATGGCCGCGTGCAGCGGGTGCAAGCGGTTACGGGCGATCCATTCGGCGCGGGGATCGCGGCGGATAATGTCGCTCATCAATGCACCTCCGCAGGTTCACGCTTGTTGGGGGCTTTGGCCGGTGCCGCGTCTTCGAGCAAGGCGTCGGCCACCAATTCGGCAATGTCTTTGATCAAGGGGCGCGGTTCGACCACGCCTTCGAGCATCGCCGTGCACTGCGGGCAACCCACAGCCACCAGTTCGGCACCGGTCTCGCGGATGTCGTCCATGCGCATGTCGGGGATGCGCTGCTTGCCCGGAATGTCGGTGATCGGCGCGCCGCCACCGCCGCCGCAGCAGCGTGAACGGAAACCTGAGCGCTGCATTTCCTTGACCTCGATACCCAGCGCCCGCAGCACTTGGCGCGGTGCCTCGTATTCGCCGTTGTAGCGCCCCAGGTAGCACGGGTCGTGATAGGTCACGCTGTTGCCTTTGTGCTGGCCCAGGTTCAGCGCGCCCTCGCCGATCAGCTCGGCCATGAAGGTGCTGTGGTGCTGCACGAGGTAGTTGCCGTTGAAGGCGCCGTACTCGTTTTTCAGTACATGGAAACTGTGCGGGTCACAGGTGACGATGCGCTTGAAGCTGTACTTGGCCAGGGTCTGGATATTGCGCGAGGCCAGCAACTGAAAGGTTGCTTCATCGCCCAGGCGCCGTGCAACGTCGCCGCTGTCGCGCTCTTCCAGGCCCAGCACGGCGAAGTCGACCTTGGCCGCCTTGAGCACTTTGACGAACGCGCGCAGGGTGCGTTGGTTGCGCATGTCGAAGGCGCCGTCGCCGACCCAGAACAGTATATCGGCACTGCCTTTTTCGCTGAGCAGCGGCAGGTTCAAATCCGCCGCCCAGTTCAACCGGCCGCCCGGTGCGAAGCCGCCAGGGTTGTCGGTGGCGATCAGGTTTTCCAGAACTTCGGCGCCCTTGTTCGGCGTGGCGCCTTTTTCCAGGGTGAGATGGCGGCGCATGTCGACGATGGCGTCAACGTGCTCGATCATCATCGGGCACTCTTCCACGCAGGCGCGGCAGGTGGTGCACGACCACAGGGTCTCGGCGTCCACCAGGCCATTGACGATCGGCTGGTGCGGGTTGCCGCTGTGTTCGCCTATCGGTTTACCTGGATAGGGGCTGCCGGCAAACTTGGCATCGGTGCCACCGGCCAGGCCGACCACCATGTCCTGGATCAGCTTTTTCGGGTTCAGCGGCTGGCCGGCGGCGAACGCCGGGCAGGCGGCTTCGCACTTGCCGCACTGTACGCACGCGTCGAAACCAAGCAGTTGGTTCCAGGTGAAGTCCTTGGGTTTCTCAACGCCCAACGGCGCGGTTTTATCGCTGAGGTCCAGCGGCTTCAAACCAGTAGAACGGCCACCTCCGAAGCGCTCGGCGCGGCGGTGCCAGGCCAGGTGCAAGGCCCCGGCGAAAGCGTGTTTCATCGGGCCGCCCCAGGTCATGCCGAAGAACATTTCGGAAACGCCCCACAGCACGCCCACGCCGAGCAACGCAGCCAGCAGCCAGCCACCGAAGTCGGCGGGCAGGATCCCCGCCACCGGCAGCGTCACCAGGAAGAAGCTCACCGAGAACGCCATCAGGCTTTTTGGCAGGCGCATCCACGGGCCCTTGGACAGGCGCGCGGGCGGGTTGCGGCGGCGCAGGTACATGAAGATGGCACCGACAAACATCAGCACCGAAGCCAGCAGCAACGCGTAGCCGAGGATGCGGTTGTGCAGACCGAAGCCGTGCACCAGCACCGCCAGCAGCGCCGACAGTACAAAGCCCAGGGCCGTGGCGACGTGGGTGTTGGCGATGTATTTGTCGCGGGCGACGACGTGGTGCAAGTCGACCATGTAGCGCTTGGGCATGGCCAGAAGGCCGCCGAGCAGGTCGACTTTGGCGGCGCGGCCGCGGCGCCACATGTTTACCCGGCGCAGGGCGCCGAGGGCGGCAAGGCCTAGGGCGGCAAACAAAAGAATAGGCAGCAAGGTGTTCAACATGGTGAAGCTCCCACAGACCACACAAAACTAATGTGGGAGGGGGCTTGCCCCCGATAGCGGTGGGTCAGGTACAGCTGTATCAACTGACACTCCGCCATCGGGGGCAAGCCCCCTCCCACATTTGAACCCAGTCGGCTTAGAAATCCTTGCAGAGGCGCAGGGCGTCATAGATCGCAGCGTGGGTATTGCGCTGGGCCACACAGTCACCGATGCGGAACAGCAAGTACCCCTCGCCCGCTTCGCTCAGGCACGGCTGCGGCTTGATCGCGAACAGGGCTTCGACGTCAATCTGGCCCTTGTTGCGCGAACCTTCCTTGAGCCCGTAATAGATCGCTTCGTCCGGACGCACGCCGTTCTCCACCACCACCTGGTCCACCACCCGCTCTTCCTTGGCCCCGGTGTATTCGTTCTCCAGTACCGCCACCAGCTTGTCGCCCTCGCGGTAGACCTTTTCCAGCATCATGTCGCCGGTCATGATCACTTCCTTGGGGTACATGCTGCGGTAGTAGGTCGGGAACGACGTACCGCCGATGGCCACGCCCGGCTTGATGTCATCGGTGACGATTTCCACCTGGCTGCCTTTGTCGGCCAGGAAGTCCGCCACCGACATGCCGGTGAATTCGCAAATGGTGTCGTACACCAGCACGTTCTTGCCCGGCGCAACCTTGCCGTCGAGCACGTCCCAACTGCTCACCACCAGGCCTTCGGCAGCGCCCCAGTGTTCGTTCTGTTCGATGAACGGATGCCCGCCGACCGCCAGCACCACCACGTCCGGGCGCAGGTCGAGAATGGTTTCGGCGTCCGCCGCCACACCCAGGCGCAGGTCGACTTTCAAGCGTGCCAGTTCCAGTTGGAACCAGCGGGTGATACCGGCGATCTGGTCGCGCTGCGGCGCTTTGGACGCCGTGGTGATCTGCCCGCCGATAAACTCTTTCTTTTCGAACAGGGTCACATCGTGGCCACGTTCGGCAGCGACGCGCGCAGCCTCCATACCGGCCGGGCCCGCACCCACGACCACCACTTTGCGCTTGGGCCCGGTGGACTTCTCGATGATGTGCGGCACGCCCATGTATTCACGGGAGGTCGCGGCGTTCTGGATGCACAGCACATCCAGGCCCTGGTACTGGCGGTCGATGCAGTAGTTGGCGCCGACGCACTGTTTGATCTGGTCGATCTGGCCCATCTTGATCTTGGCGATCAGGTGCGGGTCGGCGATGTGCGCACGGGTCATGCCGACCATGTCCACATAGCCGCCTTCCAGAATGCGCGTGGCCTGGTTCGGGTCCTTGATGTTCTGCGCGTGCAGCACCGGGACTTTCACCACTTCCTTGATACCGGCCGCCAGGTGCAGGAACGGCTCCGGCGGGTAACTCATGTTCGGGATCACGTTGGCCAGGGTGTTGTGCGTATCGCAACCCGAGCCCACCACGCCGATGAAGTCGAGCATGCCGGTGTCGTCGTAATACTTGGCGATCTGCTTCATGTCCTCGTGGGACAGACCGTCCGGGTGGAACTCGTCGCCGCACAGGCGCATGCCCACGCAGAAATCGTCGCCCACTTCGGCGCGCACCGCCTTGAGCACTTCCAGGCCGAACTTCATGCGGCCTTCGAAGGTGCCGCCCCATTCATCGGTGCGCTTGTTGACCCGCGGGCTCCAGAACTGGTCGATCATGTGCTGGTGCACGGCGGACAATTCCACACCGTCCAGGCCACCGGCCTTGGCACGGCGCGCGGCCTGGGCGTAGTTGCCGATCACGCGCCAGATTTCTTCTGGTTCGATGGTCTTGCAGGTGGCGCGATGCACCGGCTCACGCACACCGGACGGCGACATCAGGGTCGGCCAGTTGAAGCCGTCCCAACGCGAGCGACGGCCCATATGGGTAATCTGGATCATGATCTTGGCGCCATGCTTGTGCATGGCGTCGGCCAGGTTCTGGAAGTGCGGGATGATGCGGTCGGTAGACAGGTTCACCGAACTCCACCATTCCTGGGGGCTGTCGATGGCCACCACCGAGGAACCGCCGCAGATGGCCAGGCCGATACCGCCCTTGGCTTTCTCTTCGTAGTACTTCACATAGCGGTCGGTGGTCATGCCGCCGTCGGTGGCATACACCTCGGCATGGGCGGTACTGAGCACGCGGTTGCGGATGGTCAGTTTGCCGATCTGGATCGGCGCAAACATTGCTTCGAAAGCCATGGCACGGTCCTCGGCTTACAACGGTTTGACGGTGAACAGGCCATCGTCGTGGCCCTCTTCGGAGCCTCCGTAGACTTGTTCGGCCACAGTGCGAATCTGGCTGCCACGCGCTTGAAGGATCTGGTCCATCGCGCCGGCAAACCAGCCGGTGAACATGTAGTCGACTTTGCGCCCGACCTTGCCGTACACGTAGACGAAGGCCGAATGTTCCAGCTTGATGCTGGCGGTGCCCTTGTCGAGGTCGATGTCCTGGATCTTGAACAGGCCCCAGCCGCGTTGCGACAAGCGTTTCATGTAGTGCTCGAACACTGCGACGCCTTCCAGGCCATGGCATTCGGCTTCTTTTTCACACCAGTGCCAGGCGGACTTGTAGCCGGCCTTGTAGAGGATCTCGGCGTAGGCCTCGGCGCCCAGCACTTCTTCGATGCCCATGTGGTTGTTGACGAAAAAATGGCGCGGCACGTACAGCATGGGCAGGGCGTCGGAGGTCCAGACACCGGTTTCGCTGTCGACTTCGATAGGCAATTGCGGGGCGATCTTGGCCATGGAAACTTAACTCCAGAAAAATTCGTTGTGGTGTTGCCGGTGGTTGTCTGGCTTATTCGCCCCAGACGTCCTTCAAGACGTTGACCCAGTTCTCGCCCATGATCTTGCGCACCACACGCTCAGGGTGGCCGCGCTTGAGCAGGGTCTCGGTGAGGTTGGGGAACTCGCCCACGGTGCGGATGCCCAGCGGGTTGATGATCTTGCCGAAGCTGGTCAGGCGGCGGGCGTAGCCCTTGTCATGGGTCAGCATTTCAAAGAAATCCTGGCCATGGCCCTGGGTAAAGTCGGTGCCGATGCCGATGGCGTCTTCGCCGACGATGTTCATGGTGTATTCGATGGCTTCGGCGTAGTCATCGATGGTCGAATCGATGCCCTTGGCCAGGAACGGCGCAAACATGGTCACGCCGACAAAGCCGCCGTGGTCCGCAATAAACTTAAGCTCTTCATCGGACTTGTTGCGCGGGTGCTCTTTGAGGCCCGAGGGCAGGCAGTGGGAATAGCACACCGGTTTTTTCGATTCGAGGATGACCTCTTCGCTGGTCTTGGAGCCGACGTGGGACAGGTCGCACATGATGCCGACGCGGTTCATCTCGGCGACGATCTCGCGGCCAAACCCCGACAGCCCGCCGTCACGCTCGTAGCAGCCAGTGCCCACCAGGTTCTGGGTGTTGTAGCACATCTGCACTACGCCAACGCCGAGCTGCTTGAAGATCTCGACATAGCCCAACTGGTCTTCGAACGCGTGGGCATTCTGAAAGCCGAAAATGATGCCGGTCTTGCCCTGCTCCTTGGCCTTGCGGATGTCGGCGGTGGTTTTCACCGGGATCACCAGGTCGCTGTTTTCGCGGATCAGGGTCTGGCTGGCAACAATGTTATTGATCGTGGCCTGGAAGCCTTCCCATACCGACACCGTGCAGTTGGCGGCCGTCAGGCCACCTTTGCGCATATCTTCGAAGAGGTCGCGGTTCCACTTGGCAATAATCAGACCGTCGATAACGATGCTGTCGGCGTGCAACTCGGCTGGGCTCATCAGGCGTCCCCTTATTGGCGATTCATGCGCCGAATCGTCTGCCGGCGCTTTGGGGCCAGCATATGCCCAGGGGCCGACGGAGCCGGGTGCAAAAACGACAGGGGAATTGCCGAAAGCGTCAATCCACGACAAAGCCTGTGTGGACGTGCCTGACTGGCGGCTGTTCTTTGTCTTACGCTTGAGCCAGAATTCGGCATCACCTGATATGAGACGGCGCAATGAAATCGATTTTCCTGGCTTTGGCACTCATCGCAACCGGCGTCCACGCCGCCGAAGACACCGACAGCACGCCGTGCGACGGCATCGAGAACGACCAGCAAACCCTGGAATGCGCCACCTACAACAAAACCACCGCCGAGCAATTGCTCAAGGATAACTATCAGGGGTTGCTCGAACGCATGGGTTCGACCTATGGCAGCGACAAGACCAAGCTGGCCGACATTACCGCCCGTCTGAAGGATGCCCAGCAGAAGTGGGAAAAACTACGTGACGCTGATTGCGCGGTAGATACCTTCCCGGCGGTAACCGGGACCAAGGCCTATGCGATTGCGCAGAATGACTGCCTGGCGCGGATGAGTGACGAGCGGTCGGAGTTTTTGGAGTCGATTGGGCAGGAATAACGCTTACATTCCTGCAGTAGACACATCACTCGCTCGTTTTTCACTTCTGATTTACGCTGATTCAGGGAATTTTCGGCATGCAATGGCTTCCATCCCCCCCAACCGACAATATCTATAAGTTGCTCGCTGTATTTGGCTTATGGCTGATTGCAGGTGCGTTGACGTTATTTTCCATATTCTCCTATTTAGACTACAGATCCCAAAAAGAAACACGCGAGGAGAGCTATCACTCGCAAACGGAGCGAATGGTAAATAGCTTCACTAAGCGCATTCGGGCGCTTGAGGAAGGAACTCCAGAGCTGCATAAAATCGCAGACCTGCCAGACACGTTTAACAACGACATTACCTTCCTCAAAAACAGCCTCGCAATGCAGGAAAAAAATCTCTCCAAGTACAAACAACGAAAGAGGGACAACCTAGATACTTTTATGGATTATTTATTGGTCCACGAAACCGAGTTTTATATTTTCGTAGGTCTGTACGCGACACTCACGTCGCTCTGCACCGTAATCGGCTTTAGCCGATGGTTTCAAAAAATACAGAAACCCAGTGAAGTACTGAACGAGCTTGACATTAGAATCAAAGAAGCAAGTTTATTAAAACTTAAGATAGAAATTTCCCAGCTTCAGCCTATGAGCAAAACAATAGAACAGCTCTTTGAATTACACTTCAATAAGCCGATACCTGAACCCTCACCCCCTCGCAAGGCCTGCTCATGACTCTCTGCGGCATCGAAATCAAAGGCAGCGAAGCCATCATCGCCGTCGCTTCCCTGGACAACCAGGCACTGACCCACGTCGCCCTGGCCACCAAGAAAATCGCCCTTGAAGACGACGACGAAGCCGCCAACGTCAAAGCCTTCGCCGCGCAGGTGAAGGCGTTTGTGCAGGCAAACGCCATCACCCATATCGCGATCAAGAAGCGCAGCAAGAAAGGCGAATTCGCCGGTGGCCCGACCACATTCAAGATCGAAGGGGTGTTTCAGTTGCTGGAGGGGGTTGAAGTGACGCTGTTGTCGCCGCAAACCATCAATGCGCAGAACAAAAAGCATAATTTTGAACTGTCGGCGACGCTCAACAAGTATCAGTACGAGGCGTATAAAACAGCCTGCTCATGCTTGATGAAAAAATAACGGCATATCAGCTTTTGACGCAGTGTTCCATGCCGTGGCCGCCGCCTTCGTATTGAGGGCCATAATAATACTTAACGAAGGACACCTTACCGTCAGGGGTTGGGGTCACTTGGGCGACGCCCACGCCGAAGTCTTTCAGGGCTGGGTCGGTATGGGCAAAGTAGATGGCCAGCGTATCCGCAGTCCCGGCAGCCATGCCGTCATAGCGGGACTTGTCTTCCAGGGTCAGCGTGAAGGAATAGGCGGCGTATTTACCGGTGCTTTGCTTGGCGTCGAGCTTCATGTCGACAACGCCCTTGAAGTTGCCGATATGTTTATCCTGGCCGTTGCATTCATAACGCCCGCTGTAATCGGCTCCGGTAAAGGGTACTGGCGCCGGGGCTGCCCAAACTGAGGGGGAAGCGAGCGCAATCACAGCAACAAGTTTTTTCAGCATACCAACCTCTTATGGTTTCTAGTGACGCTTCTTGACTTATGCGCATTCACTTCCAGAGCACAGGACCAAGAGCAATATGGAGACCATCGAACGTTAGCAGCCTCTTTCCTTGTTCGTAGTTACCGACAGAAAAACAAGACAATTCCTACGCCTTTCGTGAGATTCCTTATCAGAGCGCACCACGCCACGATCGGAACCGTAAAGAAGCTGTTTGAGCTTGGCGGTATCATGCGCCCCAATAAATATTTCACCCACGAGCATTAAATTTGAACTGCCGGCAACGCTGAACAAGTATCAGCACGAGGCTTATAAGGCCGCGTATTCGGCCCTGCTGAAGAAATAAGCCACACCGAAAACCCACTGTGGGAGGGGGCTTGCCCCCGATAGCGGTGGGTCAGACAAAGCGGTATCAACTGACTGCCCGTCATCGGGGGCAAGCCCCCTCCCACATTTGATCCGTGTGCACTTAATGCATTTGCGCGTTGAAACTGTGGCTGAAAAACGATCAAACCACCTCCCGTCGCCGGTCCTCCCTGGGGCATTTCGCAAACCGCGTTCTATAGCTGCGGGTGAAATATGACGGCGACTCAAACCCGCACGCAATACTTACTTCCAGCACGCTCATATCGCTCTGGCGCAGCAATTGCCGGGCTTTTTCCAGGCGCAGGCCGAGGTAGAAGTTGCTCGGTGTGTCGTTCAGGTGCAGGCGGAACAAGCGCTCCAGCTGGCGCCGCGTAACCTTGATCGCTTCGGCCAGGGCCAGGGTGCTCAAGGGCGGTTCAGTGTGTTGCTCCATTTCGCCGATCACCTGCACCAGCTTCTTGTTGCTGATGCCATAGCGCGTGGCGATTTGCATGCGCTGGTGGTCTTTGCGCGGGCGGATGCGGCCCAGCACGAACTGCTCGGAGACCTGCACCGCCAGGTCCGGGCCGTGGGCCTGGGCGATCAGGTCGAGCATCAGGTCGATGGACGCGGTGCCGCCGGCGCAGGTGATGCGACGGCGGTCGATCTCGAACAGTTCCTGGGTGACGCTCAGGTGCGGGTACGACTCCTTGAACGCATCGATGGCTTCCCAGTGCAGGGTCAGGCGATGGCCATCGAGCAGGCCCGCTTCGGCCAGCACGCAGGCGCCAGTGTCGATGGCGCCGAGCGTCACGCCCTCGTGGTCGAGTCGGCGCAGCCAGTGTTCCAGCGCAGGCGTGGCGAACTGCAGAGGCTCGAAGCCAGCCACCACCAGCAGGGTTGCACCTTTTTTCAGCGGTTCCAGTGCGGCGTCGACATTGACCGACATGCCATTGCTCGCCAGTACCGCGCCGCCATCGGCGCTCAAGACGTGCCAGCGGTACAGTTCGCCACGGAAGCGATTAGCCACCCGCAGTGGCTCCAGCGCAGAGATAAAGCCGATAGCCGAGAACCCCGGCATCAGTAAAAAGTAGAAATCCTGGGACATGGTGGCGCTCTCGTCGGGCGGGCAGCGTGGCATTGTGATACTCCCGTTCATGGGTGGATTCAAGGGGCCAGGTCGCTGCAGTGCAAAAGCTGGTCGCCGCCGTGCGCTTTGCCGCCCCCCAAGCTGCGTAACGTGATGCCACGGTGCACAAAGACGCCGGCCCCACAATAACGACCTGCCGAGGGATTCACCATGAACCGACTGATCAGCCGCAGCGTGCTTGCACTCAGCGTCAGCGCTATTTTGAGCACCCCCGTCATGGCAGCGGATGCCGCTTCATGCCAGAACGTACGCCTGGGCGTGGTGAACTGGACCGACGTCATCGCCACCAGCGCCATGACCCAAGTGTTGCTCGACGGCCTCGGCTACAAGACCAAACAGACCAGCGCTTCCCAGCAAATCATTTTCGCCGGCATCCGCGACCAGCGCCTGGACCTGTTCCTGGGCTACTGGAACCCGCTGATGACCCAGACCATCACGCCGTTCGTCGATGCCAAGCAAGTCAAGGTGCTCGACAAGCCCAGCCTGGAAGACGCCCGCGCCACCCTCGCTGTGCCGACTTATCTGGCGGACAAGGGCCTGAAAACCTTCGCCGACATCGCCAAGTTCGAAAAAGAACTGGGCGGCAAGATCTACGGTATCGAGCCGGGTTCGGGCGCCAACACCCAGATCAAGGCCATGATCGCCAAGAACCAGTTCGGCCTGGGCAAGTTTCAGCTGGTCGAATCCAGCGAAGCCGGCATGCTCGCCGCCGTGGACCGCGCCGTGCGCCGCAAGGAAGCCGTGGTGTTCTTCGGCTGGGCGCCGCACCCAATGAACGTCAACGTGGCGATGACTTACCTCAGCGGCAGCGACGACGCCCTGGGCCCGAATGAAGGCCGCGCAACGGTATGGACCGTCACCTCGCCGACCTACGCCGAGCAGTGCCCCAACGTGCACAAGCTGCTGACCAACCTGACCTTCACCGCCGCCGACGAGAGCCGGATGATGCAGCCGTTGCTCGACCACAAGGATGCCCTCGAGTCCGCCAGGCAGTGGCTCAAGGACCATCCGCAAGACCAGGCGCGCTGGCTCGATGGTGTGACCACTTTTGACGGCAAACCGGCCGCGGCGAACCTGCAATTGACCAGCAAGTAACCCTTTTCAACCACCGTTTCGCAGCCATAACCGGCTGCTTGCGGCACCACTACGCCTGTAAGGAACCCGCCTCATGAACCACGACGTCATCATCACCTGCGCACTTACCGGTGCTGGCGACACGACCGGCAGAAGCCCACACGTGCCGGTCACCCCCAAACAGATCGCCGCCGCCGCCGTGGAAGCCGCCAAAGCCGGCGCCACCGTTGTGCACTGCCATGTACGTGACCCGCACACCGGCAAATTCAGCCGCGATGTGGCCCTGTACCGCGAAGTGATGGAGCGCATCCGCGAAGCCGACATCGACATCATCGTCAACCTCACTGCAGGCATGGGCGGCGACTTGGAGATCGGCGGCGGCGAGAACCCGATGGAGTTTGGTCCCAATACCGACCTGGTCGGCCCCCTCACCCGCCTGGCCCATGTGGAGGAGCTGCTGCCGGAAATCTGCACCCTGGACTGCGGCACGCTGAACTTCGGCGATGGCGACACCATTTACGTGTCCACCCCCGCGCAATTACGCGCCGGTGCCAAACGTATCCAGGAACTGGGCGTAAAGGCCGAGCTGGAAATTTTCGACACCGGTCATCTGTGGTTCGCCAAACAGATGATCAAGGAAGGTCTGCTCGACAACCCGCTGTTTCAACTGTGCCTGGGCATTCCATGGGGCGCGCCGGCCGATACCACCACCATGAAAGCCATGGTCGACAACCTGCCCGTCGACGCAGTGTGGGCCGGCTTCGGTATCGGCCGCATGCAGATGCCGATGGCCGCGCAAGCCGTGCTGCTGGGCGGCAACGTGCGGGTCGGCCTGGAAGACAACCTGTGGCTGGACAAAGGCGTGCTCGCCACCAATGGGCAGTTGGTGGAGCGCGCCAGTGAAATCCTCAGCCGCCTGGGGGCAAGGGTCATGACCCCGGCGGAAGGCCGAATCAAGATGGGCCTCAAAAAACGCGGCTAACTCCCCGCCGAAACCGAATCAAAAATGTGGGAGGGGCTTGCCCCCTCCCACATAGGTTCATCACATTATTCAGGAATGTCGTCATGAGCTTTATCACTGAGATCAAAACCTTCGCCGCCCTCGGCAGTGGCGTCATCGGCAGCGGCTGGGTGTCCCGCGCCCTCGCCCACGGCCTGGATGTGGTCGCCTGGGACCCGGCGCCCGGTGCCGAAGCCGCACTGCGCAAACGTGTGGCCAACGCCTGGGGCGCCCTGGAGAAACAAGGGCTGGCAACCGGCGCGTCCCAGGACCGCCTGCGCTTTGTCGCCACCATCGAAGAATGCGTGAAAGACGCGGACTTTATCCAGGAGAGTGCCCCCGAACGCCTGGAACTCAAACTGGATTTACACAGCAAGATCAGCGCGGCGGCCAAGCCGAATGCATTGATCGGCTCGAGCACCTCGGGCCTGTTGCCAAGTGAGTTCTATGAGGGTTCGACCCACCCCGAGCGTTGCGTGGTCGGCCACCCGTTCAACCCGGTTTACCTGCTGCCGCTGGTGGAGGTGGTCGGCGGCAAGCACACTGCGCCAGAGGCCGTTCAGGCGGCGATCAAGGTGTACGAATCCCTCGGCATGCGCCCGCTGCACGTACGCAAAGAAGTGCCTGGGTTTATCGCTGACCGCCTGTTGGAAGCGCTGTGGCGTGAGGCGCTGCACCTAGTCAACGATGGCGTGGCCACCACCGGCGAGATCGATGACGCCATCCGCTTTGGCGCCGGCCTGCGCTGGTCGTTCATGGGCACCTTCCTCACCTACACACTGGCGGGTGGCGACGCGGGCATGCGGCATTTCATGGCGCAGTTCGGCCCCGCGTTGCAGCTACCATGGACTTACCTGCCGGCGCCGGAACTGACCGACAAACTGATTGACGATGTGGTCGATGGCACCCGTGATCAACTCGGCAAACACAGCATTTCAGCACTGGAACGTTATCGTGATGATTGCCTGCTGGCGGTACTGGAGGCCGTCAAAGTGACCAAAGCCAAGCACGGCATGAGCTTCGCCGAATAAGGGAACCCCAGCATGCCAACACTGACTACCTACACCACCAAAATCCAGCCGGACTGGGTGGACTACAACGGCCACCTGCGCGACGCGTTCTACCTGCTGATTTTCAGCTACGCCACCGACGCGCTGATGGACATACTGGGCCTTAACAGCGACAACCGCGAAGCCAGCGGCCACTCGCTGTTCACCCTGGAGCTGCACTTGAACTACCTGCACGAAGTGAAGCTGGGGGCCGAGGTGCAGGTGCATACCCAACTGATCGCGCACGACGCCAAGCGCCTGCACCTCTATCACAGCCTGCACTTGGTGGGGGGCGACAAGGCGCTGGCGGGCAACGAACAGATGCTGCTGCATGTCGACCTGGCCGGCCCGCATGCAACGCCGTTCACTGAGGTCACGCTGGAAAAGCTGACGGCCATCAGCGCTGAACAGGCCGAACTGCCGCCCCCCGCCCTGCTCGGTCGTGTCATCGGTTTACCCACAAAAAAAGCCCCGGTCCAGCCGTGACTGGATCGGGGCAGAGGTGCCTTGTGTGAGCTGTACATCCCGAGGGTGACCAAACCGTCAAGCTGTGTGCCTGGGTTCAGTGTGCCGGTAAGTGCTGTGTGGGCATGGCCCGAAAACGACCTGTTCATAGCCATCTGAGGCATGCGTGCAATTTGCCCTTGCCGACCACCCGAGCGGCTACCAGAATCCCAGGCAAACCCCGCTCCCCTCACCAGGAACAACGCCATGATGCACGCGGATTTGATTGACCAGGATGACCTGCTGGGCCAGCTGCGCTCACTGGGTTTTGACGTGTCCAGCGGTGCCACCGCCGAGCAGGCTTGCGAGTGCGCGGTACGCGGTTTGAGTGAAGCGCGGGCCAAGGCGCTCAAGGGCATGGTTGAGCAGATGTACAGCGGCAGCGCGACGATTTTGCCGACGGTGCGCCAGGCGATCGATAAGCAGTTGTTGCCGGCGTTGATGCAGTTCAAGCAGAAATCCGGCGCCTGACAGACCGCTATCGGGGGCAAGCCCCCTCCCACCTTTGGAATGCGTTCCCCTGTGGGAGGGGGCTTGCCCCCGATGCAGGCGACGCGGTCTAGAGCCTTACACTGGCAAATGTCGACTCATTGCGCGCCTGACTCAACGCCGACATCGGCCCCGCCAGCGGTGACAATGTCAGGGCCTGCGGAATCGGCATCATCGCCACCTGCTGGGTGGTGTTGGAGCCTACGCGCTCATCGCGCGGCGGAATGCCGAAGTACTCGCGGTAGCACTTGGAGAAATGCGGCGTGGACACAAACCCGCAGACCGACGCCACTTCGATGATCGACATCGGCGTCTGCTTGAGCAATTGCCGCGCACGAATCAGGCGCAACTTGAGGTAATAGCGCGACGGCGAGCAGTGCAGGTATTTCTGGAACAGCCGCTCCAACTGGCGACGCGACACGGCCACGTAGACCGCCAGTTCGTCGAGGTCGATGGGCTCCTCCAGGTTCGCCTCCATCAGTGCAACGATTTCCTGCAGCTTCGGCTGGTTGGTGCCGAGCATGTGCTTGAGCGGCACGCGCTGGTGGTCCTGTTCGTTGCGGATGCGTTCGTACACAAACATTTCGGAGATGGCTGCCGACAGTTCACGGCCGTGGTCGCGGCTGATCAGGTGCAGCATCATGTCCAACGGCGCGGTGCCGCCGGAGCTGGTAAAGCGGTTGCGGTCGAGGGTGAACAGGCGTGTGCTCATGGCCACGCGAGGGAAGGCTTCCTGCATCGACGCCAGGCATTCCCAGTGCACGCTGCAATCGAAACCATCGAGCAGACCCGCGCAGGCCAGCGCCCAACTGCCAGTGCAGACCGCACCGAGACGGCGCGATTGGCGCGCCTGGCTTTGCAGCCACGACACGTGTTCGCGGGTGACAGTGCGCTGGATGCCCACACCGCCGCACACGATGACCGTGTCCAGGGCTGGCGCCTTGTGCATGGAGGCATCAGGGGTGATCTGCAGGCCGTCGCTGGCCCATACCTGGTTGCCGTCGACACTCAGGGTTGTCCAGCGATACAACTCGCGGCCGGACAGCTGGTTGGCCATGCGCAGGGGTTCCACGGCCGACGCCAGGGAAATCAGCGTGAAATTGTCCAGCAGCAAAAAGCCGATGGATTGAGGCGCACGGTTCTGGGGTTGGGCCCCGGAGTTGAACGACGTCATCGCAGTATCTCCTCACACAAAGCGGGTGATGGCCTCAGGCGAGGCTCTTGTTATTGCGCTCATCTCCTGCGAGGGAGAGAGGCTTTGAATTGATAGAGCAAATGCCATGCCTAAAATTGAATGGCCGTCCAATAACTCCTAAAAACGACCTGTTGATGCGTCTATCCAAGCCCGCGCATTAAACACGGGATTTGCCGCGCCGGAGCGGGTGCTCAAGGGCTGTGAGCAGATCGGTAGCACTTGTGGGAAGGCGCTTTGCGGGCGTAGGAGAAGTCTGTCACCCAACGCACAGGGGACGGCTGGCTGCGGGGAAATTCGTTCGTAGGCTACTTATCTATTTGCGACGCGCTAAAAGGTGGCGCTTTTGGGCGTGGTGTTCACTTTTTGAGCAGTGCTGGCTGCACGGGCGCTATCGGGGGCAAGCCCCCTCCCACCTTTTGATCGGTGAATACATTCAAAATGTGGGAGGGGGCTTGCCCCCGATGCAGGCGACTCGGTTTCAGCACTCAACCGCGCTCACCGCCAACCCGCCCCGCGATGTCTCTTTGTACTTGTCATGCATATCCGCGCCGGTATCGCGCATGGTGCGGATCACCCGGTCCAGGGAGATAAAGTGCTGGCCGTCGCCACGCAAGGCCATCTGCGCGGCGTTGATCGCTTTCACCGCCGCAATCGCATTGCGCTCGATGCACGGCACTTGCACCAGCCCGCCCACCGGGTCGCAGGTCAGGCCCAGGTTATGTTCCAGGCCGATTTCCGCAGCGTTGCACAGCTGCTCCGGCGTAGCACCGAGAATTTCCGCCAGGCCCGCTGCGGCCATGGCGCAGGCCGAACCGACTTCGCCCTGGCAGCCAACTTCGGCACCGGAGATCGAGGCGTTCTTCTTGCATAGAATCCCCACCGCCGCTGCAGCGAGCAGGTAATCAACCACGTTGGCCTCGGTCACTTCTTCACTGAACTTCATGAAGTAGTGCAGCACGGCCGGAATGATCCCCGCTGCGCCATTGGTGGGCGCCGTCACCATGCGCCCGCCGGCGGCGTTTTCTTCATTGACCGCCAGGGCGAACAGGTTCACCCACTCCATGGCACTCAGGGTCGAGCCGATCACATTGGGTTTGTTCAACTCCTGCAAGCTGCGGTGCAGCTTGGCGGCGCGACGGCGCACGTTCAAGCCGCCAGGCAGGATGCCTTCATGCTTGAGGCCCTGCTCCACGCACGCTTGCATGGCACGCCAGAGCTTCATCAGGCCGCTGCGGATTTCTTCTTCGGAGCGCCATACCTTCTCATTGGCCAGCATCAGTTCGGCGACGCGCAGGTTGTGGGTCTTGCACAGCTGCAGCAGCTCCACGGCACTGGAAAAGTCATACGGCAGCTCGGTGCGGTCCATGTCCGCCACGCCGCTGCGGGCCTGGGCTTCATCCACCACAAAACCGCCACCCACCGAGTAGTAGGTGTCGCGGTGCAACTCGCCGTTATCGTCGAACACCACCAGAGTCATGGCATTGGGATGGAACGGCAGGTTTTCGTCGAGCAGGCGCATGTCCCGTGACCATATGAACGGCACCGGCAAGCGACCGTCGAGCAACAAGGTGTCGGTTTCGCGCAGTGTGTGGATGCGCACAGCGATCTGTGACGGGTCGATGGCGTCCGGCCACTCGCCCATCAGGCCCATGATGGTGGCGGTGTCGCTGCCGTGGCCAATGCCGGTGGCCGACAAGGAACCGTAGAGTTGCACTTCGACACGTCGCACCTGTTCCAGCAGGTCACGTTCGCGCACTGCTTGAACGAACAACGCCGCGGCGCGCATGGGCCCGACGGTGTGAGAACTGGAGGGGCCGATGCCAATCTTGAACAGGTCGAAAACGCTGATAGCCATTAACGTGAAACTCCTCGATAAGCGCGGCCAGGCTTGAACGAGGTGCTACGCTCAGATCGCCCAGATGGCGGCATCATCCAGCTTTTATCCGCCGTCACGGCGTCTCACACCGACGCACCCATGCTCAGTAGCGTCGCTCACGTGCGGTCGCCTGTTTTGGCCGTTTTTAACGGTGCAGATGAGTGAAAACAGCAGTTTCGCCGTGGTAAAAACCTGTAAGCGACGTCACCGACACTGGATGCGACCCTCCCTGTACTGGATACGACGCCCCCTGTAGGCGTCAGATTTTCACTGGTACATGATCAGTCTCGACTCGTTTGCAAGGCACCGTGCCAGAGCTGTCCGACGCACACTCCAATAGCAACACTTATAAAGCGCGGCAAACGCCGCCAGAAAAAACACAGGAGTCTACCCCGATGAAAGGTTCACCCTCGTTGTTGTTGGCCGCCATGCTGAGTCTGCCAGTCATGGCGCACGCCGCAGAACCGGAACAATGCAAGACCGTCAATTTCTCCGATGTCGGCTGGACCGACATCACCGTCACCACCGCGACTACCAGCGAAATCCTCAAGGGCCTGGGCTACAAGCCGCGCACCACGATGATTTCGGTGCCAGTGACTTACAAGTCGCTGGCCGACGGCAAGAACATGGATATTTTCCTCGGCAACTGGATGCCGACCATGGAAAACGACATCAAGCAGTACCGCGATGCCGGCACCGTGGAAACCGTACGCGCCAACCTGGAGAACGCCAAGTACACCCTGGCGGTACCCGAAGCGCTGTATGACAAGGGCCTGAAAGACTTCGCCGATATCGTCAAATTCAAGGACGAGCTGGGCGGCAAGATCTACGGCATCGAGCCGGGTAACGACGGTAACCGCACCATCCAGACACTGATCGACAAGGATGCCTTTGGCCTCAAGAAGGCCGGTTTCAAAGTCGTGGAATCCAGCGAAGCCGGTATGCTCTCCCAGGTCGAGCGCGCCACCAAGCGCGGCCAGGCCATCGTGTTCCTCGGCTGGGAACCGCACCCAATGAACACCCGGTTCAAGATGAAGTACCTGACCGGGGGTGACGATTCGTTCGGCCCCAACTACGGCCAGGCCACCATCTACACCAACACCCGCAAGGGCTACACCCAGGAATGCAGCAACGTCGGCCAGCTGCTGAAAAACCTGCAGTTCACGCTGAACATGGAAAGCACACTGATGGGCAACGTCCTGGACGACAAGATGAAGCCCGACGCTGCCGCCAAGGCCTGGCTGCAGAAGAACCCGCAAATCCTCGACACCTGGCTGGCCGGTGTCACCACCGTTGATGGCCAACCCGGTCTCGATGCCGTCAAGGCTTACCTCGCCAAATAGCACCCGCTGACCCCGGGGCGGTGCGCTGCCCCGGGATGTTTTCCCTCTTCGCATGTGGACATTCACTACCATGCTGACTGAACAGAAAATCCCACTAGGCCAGTACATCGCTGCCTTCGTCGAATGGTTGACCCAACACGGCGCCAACTACTTCGACGCAATCGCATCGACACTGGAAACGATGATCCACGGCGTGACGTTTGCGCTGACCTGGTTCAATCCGCTGGCATTGATCGGTCTGATTGCGCTGCTGGCTCACTTTATCCAACGTAAATGGGGACTGACCGTCTTTGTCATCGCCTCCTTCCTGCTGATCCTCAACCTGGGGTACTGGCAGGAAACCATGGAAACCCTCGCGCAGGTGCTGTTCGCTACCCTGGTCTGCGTGGTCATCGGCGTGCCGCTGGGCATTGTTGCCGCGCACAAGCCGATGTTCTACACCATGATGCGGCCGGTACTCGATCTGATGCAGACCGTGCCGACCTTCGTCTACCTCATCCCTACCCTGACCCTCTTCGGGCTGGGTGTGGTGCCCGGCCTGATTTCCACGGTGGTGTTCGCGATTGCCGCGCCGATCCGCCTGACTTACCTGGGTATCCGCGATGTACCGCAAGAGCTGATGGACGCCGGCAAGGCCTTCGGCTGCTCGCGCCGCCAGTTGCTCTCGCGCATTGAACTGCCCCACGCCATGCCGAGCATTGCCGCCGGCATTACCCAGTGCATCATGCTGTCGCTGTCGATGGTGGTGATCGCCGCGCTGGTCGGCGCCGACGGCCTCGGCAAGCCGGTGGTCAACGCGCTGAACACCGCCGACATCGCCCTGGGCTTTGAAGCAGGCCTTGCGATCGTGTTGCTGGCCATCATGCTCGACCGTATCTGCAAACAACCTGACGCTAAAGTAGGGGGTGATGCATGAGCATTATCCGGTTCGACAAAGTCGACGTAATCTTTTCCAAAGACCCACGCGAAGCGCTCAAGCTGCTGGACCAGGGCATGAGCCGTAACGAAATCCTGAAGAAGACCGGGCAGATTGTCGGCGTTGAAAAAGCCAGCCTGGATATCGAGAAAGGCGAGATCTGTGTGCTGATGGGCCTGTCGGGCTCGGGCAAATCCAGTCTGCTGCGCTGCATCAACGGCCTCAACACGGTCAGCCGTGGCCAGTTGTTCGTGGAACATGAAGGGCGCCAAATCGACATCGCGTCCTGCACCCCCGCCGAGCTGAAGATGATGCGCACCAAGCGCATCGCCATGGTGTTCCAGAAGTTCGCCCTGATGCCCTGGCTGACGGTGCGCGAAAACATCAGCTTCGGCCTGGAAATGCAAGGCCGCCCGGAGAAGGAGCGACGCACGCTGGTCGACGAGAAACTCGAACTGGTGGGCCTGAGCCAATGGCGCAACAAGAAGCCCGATGAGCTGTCCGGCGGCATGCAACAGCGCGTGGGCCTGGCCCGTGCGCTGGCGATGGACGCCGACATCCTGCTGATGGACGAACCCTTCTCCGCCCTCGACCCGCTGATTCGCCAGGGCCTGCAGGATGAACTGCTGGAACTGCAACGCAAGCTGAGCAAGACCATCGTGTTCGTCAGCCACGACCTCGACGAAGCCCTCAAGCTCGGCAGCCGCATTGCGATCATGAAAGACGGCAAGATCATCCAGTACAGCGTGCCGGAAGAGATCGTGCTGAACCCGGCGGACGACTATGTGCGCACCTTCGTCGCCCACACCAACCCGCTGAACGTACTGTGCGGCCGCAGCCTGATGCGCACGCTGGATAACTGCACGCGTGTGAACGGCTCGGTATGCCTGGACCCAGGCGGCGACTCCTGGCTGGACCTGGCCGAAGGCAACACCATCAAGGGCGCACGCCAGAACGGCGCAGTGATGAACCTGCAGAACTGGGCACCGGGGCAAGCGGTGGAAGGCCTGGGCCGCGTGCCAACGCTGGTGGATTCGAATATCGGCATGCGTGATGCGCTGCAGATTCGCTATCAGACGGGCAACAAGCTGGTGCTGCACGACAACAACAAGGTAGTGGGAATACTGGGCGACAGTGAGCTCTACCATGCCCTGCTGGGCAAGAACCTGGGCTAACAAACACCACAAAACCAATGTGGGAGGGGGCTTGCCCCCGATAGCAGTGTGTCAGTCAGCACATCTAAGACTGACACACCGCTATCGGGAGCAAGCCCCCTCCCACATTCAGAGCACTACCTGAATTCAGCTGTAAACCCGGCCAAGGAGCTGGCGATGGCTTTCAAACTGATCGAGCACATCGCGGGTGATCTGCTCCTGGGCAAAGCCCATCAGGTCATATTCCTGAGGCCCGTTATGCAGGTACACCTCGGCGCGGTAGTAGCGGGTACGCTCTTCTTCGGGCACGTCATCGGGCGCCGAAGAATAGGCGTCCAGGCTGACTTCGTAGACGAACGGGTTGCCCTCCTCCATCTCGATCCGCACACCAATGCAGCGCTTGGATTTGCCCAGCAAGGTCTGCACTTCCAGCCCCTGCTCGCGCAGCGCTGCCGCGGCTTCTTCCAGTGCCGGCGTTACGTGCTTGTCCATAAAGCGTTGCACGGTGGCCTGGCTCGGTTGCAGGTCCAGCGCGGTCAAACGCTCGCTGAACCCGCGACGCCCACGTTCAGCCAACTGCGCCTGCTCCTGTTCGATGGCCACATCCTGGCGCATGGCCTTGTGCAAACCGAACATGAACAAAATCAGCACCACCGAGAACGGCAGCCCCGCCAGCACCACCATGGTTTGCATGGCTTCGAAGTTGCCGGCAAACAGCAGACCGATGGTCACCAGGGTGATCACCGCCGACCAGAAGATCCGCAGCCAGTGCGGCGCGTCTTCGTCCACATTGCCGCCTTTGCACGACAGGTTGGCCATCATCACCGCGCCGGAATCCGCTGGCGTCAGGAACAGCACGAAGCCCACGAAGATCGACACACCGATGACGATTTTCGACGCCGGGTAATGCTCCAGCAACTGGTAGATGGCCATGGACGGCTGTTCCAGCGCGGTCTTGCCCAGCTCCACTGCGCCATGGTTGAGCACCAGGTCCAGCGCCGAGTTACCGAAGATCGACAACCATGCCAGGGTGAAGCCCAGCGGGATCAGCAGCACACCGGCGACCAGCTCACGCACGGTACGGCCACGGGAAATACGCGCAATGAACATGCCCACGAATGGCGCCCAGGAAATCCACCAGGCCCAGTAGAACAGGGTCCACAGGCCCATCCAGCGCTCGGTCTTGTCGGCGTCGCCTTCGTACACATAGAGGTCGAAGGTTTTCAGGATGATGCCGTTGAGGTAGTCACCGGTGTTCTGCACCAGGCCGTTGAGTAGGTGCAGGGTGGGGCCGAACAGCAGCACGAAGATCAGCAAACCACTGAACAGTACGATGTTGAGGTTGGACAGGCGGCGAATGCCGTTCTCCACGCCGGACACCGCGGCGATGGTCGCCACCGTGCTCATCACGATGATCACGATCAACAAGTTGGTGTTGCTGTGCGCCATGCCGAACAGGTTTTCCAACCCGGACGACACCTGCATCGAACCAATCCCCAGGTTGGTCACCAGGCCGAGCAGGGTCACGAACATGCCGAAACCGTCCACCGCATGGCCGGCCGCGCCCTTGACCCAGCGCTCGCCCACCAGCGGGTACAGCGCCGAACGTAAGGCCAGCGGCTGGTTATGACGGTACGCAAAGTACGCCACGGCGAGGCCGACCAGCGCATAGATCGCCCAGCCATGCAGGCCCCAGTGCAGGAAGGTCAGTTGCAGCGCCTGGCGTGCCGCACTGTTGCTGGCGGCCGCGCCTTCGGGCGGGTTGAAGTAGTGGTCCAGGGGCTCGGAGGCGCCGAAGTACAGCAGCGAGATGCCGATGCCCGACGAGAACAGCATGCCGGCCCAGGCGCCGTAGCTGAAGTCCGGGGTGTCGTCCTTGCTACCGAGTTTCAGTTTGCCGTAGGACGAAAATGCCAGGCCGACCACAAACACCAGGTAGGCGGCGATGACCACCATGTAGTACCAGCCGAAGCTTTTCGACAGCCAGGCCTGGGCGATGCCGAGCATGCGTCCGGCCTCCTGCGGGGCGATGATCAGGATGGCGGTCAACAGCAGAATCAGCGCGGTGGAGGTGTAGAACACCCAACCGTTGACCCGCACCTTTTCCGGCGGGGTCTTTATAAGAGAGGCAGAACTCATGGCGCAGATGCTCCGGGCAGTGCGAGAGAGAAACACAAGGCAACGGTTATCCCGGGACATCGATTTTTCGGCAGTCGACGGACGGGTGTTATAAAGACACCCCGAAAATTCTTGAACCCGCCCAAGCGTCGGGCAGGCCCTGATACAGCCGGTTTCAAGGGTTTTTGCAGGTGTCGAAGGTCGCGGCTCTCAGGTAGGAAACATCTGTAGGCAGCGACCATTTGTCGCAGATCTTATTCTTTGTTGATTGAACGTTCAATCAAAACAAAATAGACTGGCCCTCAAGCCGACAGACGTGGATCGCCTGTCGGCAGGCCAAAGGAGAGGTGCTACATGCCCAAGGTCGGTATGCAACCCATACGCCGCCAACAATTGATCGAAGCCACATTAACGGCCATCGATCAGGTCGGGATGGGGGATGCCAGCATTGCGCTGATCGCCCGTCTGGCGGGTGTCTCGAACGGCATCATCAGTCACTACTTTCAGGACAAGAACGGCCTGATCGCAGCGACGATGCGTTACCTGATGAACGCGCTGATCGAGAACGTCCAGGAACGCCGACGTGCCCTGAACGATGACAGCCCACGGGCGCATCTTCGGGTGATCATCGAAGGCAACTTCGACGCCAGCCAGGTCAACGGCCCGGCAATGAAAACCTGGCTGGCCTTCTGGGCCACCAGCATGCACCACCCGTCTTTGCACAGGTTGCAGCGGATCAACGATCACCGTCTGTATTCCAACCTGTGCTGCCAGTTCCGCCGCGCGATGCCGTTACCCGAGGCTCGCAGCGCAGCTCGAGGCCTGGCGGCCCTGATCGACGGTTTGTGGTTGCGCGGTGCCCTGTCGGGAGACGCTTTCGACACGGAGCAGGCGCAACGGATCGCTTACGAATACATGGATTTCCAATTGGCCAAGCAGGTGAGTTAGAGCACCTATAACCGCTCAACTCCCGAACCGTGCCAACCACTTATGCACTTGCGAGGACTTTATGGCCCGTTTCGAACTGCAAAAACTCTACATTGACGGCGGCTACAGCGACGCTGGCAGCGATGCCACCTTCGAAGCCATCAACCCGGCTAACGGTGAAGTTCTCGCCCAAGTGCAACGCGCTACGAAAGAAGACGTTGAGCGTGCCGTAGTCAGCGCCGAGAAAGGCCAGAAGATCTGGGCTGCGATGACCGCCATGGAGCGTTCGCGCATCCTGCGCCGTGCCGTCGACATCCTGCGCGAGCGCAACGATGAGCTGGCCGCCCTGGAAACCCTGGACACTGGCAAAGCCTTCTCCGAAACCAAGTACGTCGACATCGTCACTGGCGCCGACGTGCTGGAATACTACGCAGGCCTGGTGCCAGCCATCGAAGGCGAGCAGATTCCGCTGCGCGACACTTCCTTCGTCTACACCCGCCGCGAGCCGCTGGGCGTGGTGGCCGGTATCGGCGCGTGGAACTACCCGATCCAGATCGCTCTGTGGAAATCCGCACCGGCCCTGGCCGCCGGTAACGCGATGATCTTCAAGCCAAGCGAAGTCACCTCGCTGACCACCCTGAAACTGGCTGAGATCTACACCGAAGCCGGCGTTCCGGCTGGCGTGTTCAACGTGCTGACCGGCAGCGGCCGTGAAGTCGGCACCTGGCTGACCGAGCACCCACGCATCGAGAAAGTCTCGTTCACCGGCGGCACCGACACCGGCAAGAAAGTCATGGCCAGTGCTTCAAGCTCGTCGCTCAAAGACGTGACCATGGAACTGGGCGGCAAATCCCCGCTGATCATCTTCGACGACGCCGACCTCGACCGCGCCGCCGACACCGCGATGATGGCCAACTTCTACAGCTCCGGCCAGGTCTGCACCAACGGCACCCGCGTGTTCGTGCCCAAGCACCTGCAGGCGGCGTTCGAAGCCAAGATCGTCGAGCGTGTTGCCCGCATCCGCATCGGCAACCCGGAAGACGAAAACACCAACTTCGGCCCGCTGGTCAGCTTCGCCCACATGGAAAGCGTGCTGGGCTACATCGCCAAAGGTAAAGAGCAAGGCGCACGCCTGCTGTGCGGCGGCGACCGCCTGACCGACGGCGACTTCGCCAAAGGCGCCTTCGTGGCACCGACCGTGTTCACCGACTGCACCGACGACATGGTTATTGTCCGTGAAGAAATCTTCGGCCCGGTGATGAGCATCCTCACCTACGAAACCGAAGAAGAAGTGATCCGCCGCGCCAACGACACCGACTTCGGTCTGGCTGCCGGCCTGGTCACCAAGGACCTGAACCGCGCCCACCGCGTGATTCATCAGTTGGAAGCCGGTATCTGCTGGATCAACGCCTGGGGCGAATCCGACGCCAAGATGCCGGTCGGTGGCTACAAGCAATCCGGTGTGGGCCGTGAGAACGGCATCAGCTCGCTGAATAACTTCACCCGCATCAAATCGGTACAGGTCGAGCTGGGCGATTACGCCTCGGTGTTCTAAGAACCCGAGCCTTGTATTGCCTTTGAGGCCGCCATCGGGGGCAAGCCCCCTCCCACATTTGGAATGCGTTCCCCTGTGGGAGGGGGCTTGCCCCCGATGAGGCCCGACCTGACCACACTTCAAAGAGGGTGCATTCAATGTCCCAAGAATACGACTACATCATTGTGGGTGCCGGCTCCGCGGGCAACACCCTGGCGACCCGTCTGACCGAAGACGAAGGCGTCACCGTGCTGTTGCTGGAAGCCGGTGGCCCGGACTACCGCCTCGACTTCCGTACCCAGATGCCGGCCGCCCTGGCGTTCCCGCTGCAGGGCCGCCGCTACAACTGGGCCTACGAAACCGACCCTGAGCCACACATGGACGGGCGCCGGATGGAATGCGGTCGCGGCAAGGGCCTGGGTGGCTCTTCCCTGATCAACGGCATGTGCTACATCCGCGGCAACGCCATGGACTACGACAACTGGTCGAAGCTGCCGGGCCTTGAAGACTGGACCTACCTGGACTGCCTGCCGTACTTTCGCAAGGCCGAAACCCGTGACATCGGCCCCAACGATTGGCACGGCGGCGATGGCCCGGTCAGCGTGACCACGCCCAAGGCAGGCAACAACCCGCTGTTCCACGCCATGGTTGAAGCGGGCGTGCAGGCCGGTTACCCGCGTACCGAAGACTTGAACGGCTACCAGCAGGAAGGCTTCGGCCCGATGGACCGTACCGTCACGCCCAACGGCCGTCGCGCCAGCACCGCGCGCGGTTACCTGGACACCGCCAAGAAGCGTTCGACCCTGACCATCGTCACCCACGCCCTCACCGACAAGGTGTTGTTCGAAGGCAAGCGTGCGGTCGGCGTGCGTTACCTGATCGGCGCCGCCGAAGAGCGCGTCGAAGCCCGTGCACGCAAGGAAGTGCTGGTGTGCAGCGGTGCAATCGCTTCGCCGCAGCTGCTGCAACGCTCCGGCGTCGGCCCGGCCAAACTGCTGGAAAGCCTCGATATCCCGGTGGTCCACGACCTGCCAGGCGTGGGTGAAAACCTGCAGGATCACCTTGAGCTGTACCTGCAATACGCCTGCACTCAGCCGGTGTCGCTGTACCCTTCGCTGCTCTGGTACAACCAGCCGGCGATTGGCGCCGAGTGGCTGTTCAACGGCACCGGGATCGGCGCCAGCAACCAGTTCGAAGCGGGCGGTTTCATCCGTACCCGTGAAGAATTCGAATGGCCGAACATCCAGTACCATTTCCTGCCCGTGGCGATTAACTACAACGGCAGCAACGGCGTCAAAGAGCATGGTTTCCAGGCCCACATGGGCTCCATGCGTTCGCCGAGCCGTGGCCGCATCCAGCTGAAGTCGAAGAACCCACGGGACTACCCGAGCATCCTCTTCAACTACATGGCCACCGAGCAGGACTGGCAGGAATTTCGCGACGGCATCCGTCTGACCCGTGAAATCATGCAGCAGCCGGCGCTGGACCCGTACCGTGGCCGCGAAATCAGCCCAGGTATCGACGTGCAAACCGATGAACAGCTCGACAAATTCATCCGCGAGCACGCCGAGACCGCGTTCCACCCGTCCTGCTCGTGCAAGATGGGCACCGACGAGATGGCGGTGGTGGATGGCGAAGGCCGTGTGCACGGCATGCAGGGTCTGCGTGTGGTCGATGCGTCGATCATGCCGATCATCACCACCGGCAACCTGAACGCGCCAACGATCATGATCGCCGAGAAAATCGCCGACAAGATCCGCGGGCGCCAGCCGCTGCCGCGCAGCACCGCCGACTACTACGTGGCCGGCGATGCGCCGGTGCGTGGCAAGCCGTTGCGTGAAGTAGGGCCGCTGCGCAATAACTGATACACCGCTATCGGGGGCAAGCCCCCTCCCACATTTTGACCG
The DNA here is from genome assembly GCF_003851685.1 of Pseudomonas sp. R5-89-07. NCBI lineage: Bacteria > Pseudomonadati > Pseudomonadota > Gammaproteobacteria > Pseudomonadales > Pseudomonadaceae > Pseudomonas > Pseudomonas sp. R5-89-07. The sequence continues at coordinate 5,510,361 of NZ_CP027727.1, forward strand.
TGTGAACCCGATCAAGTGTGGGGGGGGGGCTTGCCCCCGATGAGGCCCCAACAAACACCACACACCTCCTTGATCGCTCCCCAGCCCGGGCCTACTCTGTTGGCCTGCCCCGCGCTGAGCCGCCCACAAGGAAGGCCCCATGTTCGAACACCACGCCACGCTCAAGAAACACTTCAGTGCCCTGCGCACCACCGCCCCATTCTTCTCCCTGCGCTACGTGCGCGAATCCGGCCGCTACCTGTCGGTACGCAAGAACGTCGCCGAACCGCCGCACCTGAGCCACGACGAAGGCGCCATGCTCACCGTGCGTGTCAACGGCGTGGAAGCCTACGCCGCGACCAACGATATGTCCCTGGCCGGCCTGCAAGCCGCCCTCGAACGCGCCGAACAACAGGCCCGGCGAATCAAGCCCCACGCCCTGCTCGACCTGCGCGAGCAAGCGGTGTCCAGTGACGTGGCCGACTACCTGTCCCCCAACCTCGATCAGCCCTTCCCCTCCCTGAGCGACTGCTACCAATTGCTGGGCGATGAGTCGGCTGCCGTGCCCAGGGATGAGCGCCTGGTGAGCTGGGACGTCAGCCTCGGCCAGACCACGGTCGAGCAGATCTACCTCAACAGCGCCGGCGCCCAATTGCGCCAGGCCCAGCGCTTCGTGTTCCCCGGCGTCAACGTCACCGCCTTCGATGGCAACGACAGCCAGACCCGCACCCTCGGCGGCAGCAACTTCGGCCAGCAGGGCGGGTTCGACGTAATCAGCCGCTTCGGCCTGATCGGCGCCGCGCCGCGGGTGGCCGACGAAGCCCTGCAACTGCTGCTGGCACCGAACACGCCCCAAGGGCCGCGTGACCTGCTGCTGATGCCCGACCAGATGATCCTGCAGATCCACGAGTCCATCGGCCACCCGCTGGAGCTGGACCGCATCCTCGGCGACGAGCGTAACTACGCCGGCACCAGCTTTGTGAAGGCCAGCGATTTCGGCCACCTGCAGTATGGTTCCAGGCTGCTCAACGTGACGTTCGACCCGGACATCCCCGAACAGCTCGCCAGCTACAGCCATGACGACGACGGCACCCGCGCCAGCAAGCAGTTCCTGATCCGCGAAGGGCTGCTGCTCAAGCCACTGGGCGGCGCGTTGTCGCAATTTCGCGCAGGGCTGGGCGGCGTGGCCAACAGCCGTGCCAGCAGCTGGAACCGCCCGCCGATCGATCGCATGGCCAACCTCAATATCGAGGCCGGCGACCAGAGCCTGGCGCAGCTGATCGGCGGTATCGAGCACGGCATCCTGATGTCGACCAACCGCTCCTGGTCCATCGATGACGCGCGCAACAAATTCCAGTTCGGCTGCGAATGGGGCCAACTGATCGAAAACGGCGAGCTCAAGGGCGTGGTGAAGAACCCCAACTACCGCGCCATTTCCGCGCAGTTCTGGCGCAAGCTCAGTGCGGTGGGCGACGCCAGCACCTTCAAGGTGCTGGGCACGCCCAACTGCGGCAAAGGCGAACCCAACCAGGTGATCCGCGTCGGCCATGCATCGCCGGCGTGTGTGTTCAGTAATGTCGACGTATTTGGGGGAGATGCCTGATGAATAATTTCAAGGCACTGGTGGACTGGCTCAAGCAGGCCGTCACCGATCAGGAACAGTTTCACCTGGGCTATGCGGATGAGGCGTCCGAGTTCGTGCGCTTCAACCACGCCCAGGTACGCCAGGCCGGCCAGGTGCAACAGGCCAGCCTCAACCTCAAGCTGATCAACGCTGGCCGCCATGCCGACCTTGGCATCACCCTCGCCGGGGACCCGCAGCTGGACCGTGAACGCCTCGCCGCAGGCCTGCAACAGTTGCGGGAAACCTTGCCGTTGCTGCCGCCAGACCCCTACCTGCTGCTCAACCACACCGCCTGGCAAAGCCATAACGAACAACTGCGGCCACTGCCGGAACTGACCCAGGTGTTGCAGGACATCAGCCAGGCCGCAGAAGGCGTAGACCTGGTCGGTTTCTATGCCGCCGGCCCGATCAGCCGTGGCTTCGCCAGCTCTGATGGGGCGTTCGGCTGGCACCAGGCCAATAGTTTCAACTTCGATTTCAGCCTGTTCCATGCCAATGGCGAAGCGGTCAAGGCCAGCTATGCCGGGCACACCTGGGACAGTGCCGAGTTCGCCCGGCGCGTCCAGCAGGCGCGCGACCAGCTTGAGTTTCTCGGCCGGCCGTTGCACACCTTGGCGCCCGGACAGTACCGCGCCTACCTCGCGCCAGCGGCGCTGGAGGAGATCATCAGCATCATCACCTGGGGCGGTTTTTCCGCCCAGGCCATCGCCAGCAAAGGCAGCTCATTGCAACGCCTGTATGCAGGGGAACAGCACTTGAGCCCGCTGGTGACGGTGAACGAGCAGATCAGCGGTTCACTGAGCCAGGCATTTTCCACCGAAGGCTACCCGCGCAGTGATGTCAGGTTGATCAATGCCGGCCGCGCCGAGGGCCAACTGGTCAACTCGCGCAGCGCCGCCGAATATGGCCTGAGCGCCAACGGCGCCAGCGGCGACGAATCCCCCAGCGCCCTGCAAATGGCCGCCGGCAACCTGGCCCAGGCCGACATCCTCAAGCAGTTGGGCACCGGGTTGTACATCAGCAACCTGTGGTACCTGAACTACTCCGACCTGCCGGCGGCGCGCCTGACCGGCATGACCCGCTTCGCCACGTTCTGGGTGGAAGACGGCGAGATCAAGGCACCGGTCAGCACCATGCGCTTTGATGACAGCGTGTACAGCCTGCTCGGCTCGCAACTGGAGGCGTTGACGGCCGAGCGGGAGCTGTTGCTGTCGGCCAGTACGTATGGCCAGCGCAATACTTCATCCAATTTGCTTCCCGGCGCACTGGTCAAACGCCTGACGCTGACCTTGTAAACCAAGAAAATCCCCTGTGGGAGGGGGCTTGCCCCCGATGGCGGTGGATCAGCGAAGTATTTATCGACTGACACACCGCTATCGAGGGCAAGCCCCCTCCCACATTGTCTTGTGTTGATTTCGGACACTTTGCCAAGCCCCTTCCTACCGTTCAATCCCATACCCCGTGCAGCCTGTTGTCGCCCGCAATAAACCCCGTTATAAAAGCTAATGGCATACCGCCACGCCACAGGGAGTGCTGCGATGAACCGAGGAAGTGTCGTCCTACAGAAACTGTACAAACACTACAACGTCCACGTAGAACGACTGGGCAACGACCCGCACAGAAAAACCGTGCTGATGGTCAACGGCGCGCTGGCCACCACACGCTCTTTTGCTCGCACCAGCAAATGCCTGGCCGAGCATTTCAATGTGCTGCTGTTCGACCTGCCCTTTTCCGGCTATTCCCGCGAGCACAACACCGACCTCGAGCTGGTGACCAAGGATGACGAAGTGCAGATGCTGCGAGCGCTGGTGCAGCGCTTTGCGGTCAACCATCTGGTCTCGGCCTCGTGGGGAGGCATCTCCACGCTGCTGACCCTGGCCCATAACCCGCCGTCCATCGAAAGCTCGGTGGTGATGGCCCTGGCGCCCAACCTCAACCCGGCGATGCTTGAGTATGTGGAGCGCGTACGCGTGTTGATCGAGGCCGATGACAAATCCGCCGTCGGCCACCTGCTCAACGAGACGGTCGGGAAATACCTGTCGCCGCGCCTCAAGCGCAACAACCACCACCACCTGTCGAACATGGCCACCACCGAGTATCGCCAGGCGCGCTTTCATATCCATCAGGTGCTGGCGCTGGGTGATGGTAACTACTTGCCGGCGCTCCGGCAGATTGAAACGCCGGTGCACTTTCTCAACGGTGCGCTGGACGAATACACCCCCGCCGCCGATGCCCGCTTGTTCAGCCAATACGTGGGGCGCAGCAGCTTCACCGTGGCCGAACACACCGGCCATCTGCTCGACCTGGAATCGCGCGAGGCGGCGCTGGCGGTGCATCGCGCCTTGCTGGATTTTTTGGTCGGCGAGCACGCTTCAATGTCGGATTTAGACGAACAGCCAGTGGGAAAAGGGGCGACGAATGGCGCATAATCGCCAACACATAGCCTGCTAACAAAAGGGTTCCCATGCCGAATCGTGCCCCTCTCGACGCCAAGACCGCCCGCTGGCTACCCTGGGTGGTAGCGATTGCCTTCTTCATGCAGTCGCTGGACGGGACGATCCTCAACACGGCACTGCCGGCCATGGCCCGGGACCTGGCGGAAAACCCGCTGCGCATGCAGGGCGTAGTGATCGCCTACATGCTCACCGTCGCCTTGCTGATTCCAGCATCCGGCTGGATCGCCGACCGCTTCGGCACCAAGAAAATCTTCTTTGGCGCGATCCTGCTGTTCAGCATCGGGTCGTTGCTGTGCGCGCTGTCCAGCAGCTTGAGCATGCTGGTGGGTGCGCGAATTATTCAGGGCCTGGGCGGGGCGCTGATGCTACCGGTCGGGCGCCTGGTGGTGCTGCGCGCCTATCCCCGGTCGGAGCTGGTGCGGATCATGGGCTTCATCACCATCCCCGGCCTGCTCGGCCCGTTGCTCGGCCCGACCATGGGCGGCTGGATGGTGCAATACCTGACCTGGCACTGGATCTTCCTGATCAACCTGCCGGTGGGCATGATCGGTTGTTATGCCGTATGGAAGTTCATCCCCGACCTGCGCGGCAGCGAGCGCACACGCTTCGATGGCCTGGGCTTTGTGCTGTTCGGCGCAGCCATGGTACTGATCACCATTGCCATGGAGGGCCTGGGCGAACTGCACTTGCCGCACCTGCGGGTGATGTTGCTGCTGTTCGGTGGCTTGGCGTGCCTGGCGGCGTACTGGCTGCGCGCCGGGCATGTCGATAACCCGCTGTTCTCGCCGGTACTGTTCAAGACCCGCACCTTTGCCGTGGGCATTCTCGGCAACCTGTTCGCGCGCCTGGGCAGTGGCGCCCTGCCGTTTCTGGTGCCGTTGCTGTTGCAGGTGGCGCTGGGTTATTCGCCGTCGGAAGCCGGCATGAGCATGCTGCCGCTCGCGGCGGCGGCGATGTTTGCCAAGTCCATCGCCCGCCCGTTGATCGAGCGCCTGGGTTATCGGGTGGTACTCACCGGAAATACCCTGGCCCTGGGTGCCATGCTGGCGAGCATGGGCCTGGTCAGCGAACAGACGCCCTACCCCGTGCTGCTGGGCATGCTTGCGGTGCTGGGGGCGATCAATTCGCTGCAATTTACGGCGATGAACACCGTGACGCTGATCGACCTCGACGACGCCCAGGCCAGCAGCGGCAACAGTTTGCTGTCGGTGGTGGCGCAATTGTCCCTGAGCCTGGGCGTGGCCTGCGCCGGTGCGCTGCTCGGCGGGTTCACCTTGGAGACCGGCAATGACGGGGTGAGCACGGTACTGGGCGCGTTCCAGCTGACGTTCCTCACGGTGGGCATCATGGCCATGCTGGCGGCGGCGATCTTCCTGCAACTGTCGCCAAAAGACGGCAAGCGGGTGGTCAGCCGCGAGCACGACCTGGAGCATTAACCGGCGGCTCGTCTAGAACTTGCGGGGAAAATCCCACGAGACTGGTACACTGCGCGACATTTTGTTTTGCAGAGCCAGTCCCGTGACCACCATCGCCACCGCTTTTAATACTTTGCCCCTGTCCGCCGCCATGCTGGCTAACCTCGACTCGCTGGGTTATGTCGAGATGACGCAGATCCAGGCGCAGAGCTTGCCGGTGATCCTCAAGGGACTGGACCTGATCGCACAGGCCAAGACCGGCAGCGGCAAAACCGCCGCCTTCGGTATCGGCCTGCTGAACCCGATCAACCCGCGCTACTTCGGCTGCCAGGCCCTGGTGATGTGCCCGACCCGCGAGCTGGCCGACCAAGTGGCCAAGGAAATCCGCCGCCTGGCCCGCGCCGAAGACAACATCAAGGTGCTGACCCTGTGCGGCGGCGTGTCCCTAGGCCCGCAGATCGCTTCCCTCGAGCACGGCGCCCACGTGATTGTCGGCACCCCGGGCCGCATCCAGCAGCACCTGCGCAAGGGCTCGCTGGTACTGGACGGTTTGAACACGCTGATTCTCGATGAAGCCGACCGCATGCTCGACATGGGCTTCTACGACGCCATCGAAGACATCATCAGCAAGACCCCGCCACGCCGCCAGACCCTGCTGTTCTCGGCCACCTACCCGGTGAGCATCAAGCAGCTGGCCTCCAAGTTCATGCGCGCACCGCAACAGGTGAAAGCCGAAGCGTTCCACTCCGACGACCAGATCGAGCAGCGTTTCTATGAGATCTCGCCGGAAGAGCGCATGGACGCGGTGACCAAGGTGCTGGCGCATTTCCGCCCGGCGTCGTGCGTGGCGTTCTGCTTTACCAAGCAGCAAGTACAGGAAACCGTGGATCATCTGACCGCCAAAGGCATCTCCGCCGTTGGCCTGCATGGCGACCTGGAGCAGCGCGACCGTGACCAGGTGCTGGCCATGTTCGCCAACCGCAGCACCTCGGTGCTGGTGGCCACCGACGTGGCCGCCCGTGGCCTGGACATCGACGCGCTGGACATGGTGATCAACGTCGAACTGGCCCGCGACTCGGAAATCCATATCCACCGCGTAGGCCGTACCGGTCGTGCGGGTGAAACCGGCATCGCCATCAGCCTGGTGGCGCCGTCCGAAGCGCACCGTGCCCAAGCCATCGAGCAACTGCAGAAGTCGCCCCTGAACTGGGACCAGTTGGACAACCTCAAGCCGCAAAGCGGTGGCCCGCTGCTGCCACAGATGAGCACCCTGTGCATCGCGGCAGGGCGTAAAGACAAGGTTCGCCCAGGCGACATCCTGGGTGCACTGACCGGTGAAGCCGGCATTCCGGGTGCCCAGGTCGGCAAGATCGCGATCTTTGACTTCCAGGCCTTCGTCGCCGTGGAACGCGGGATCGCCAAACAGGCGTTGCAGCGCTTGAACGACGGCAAGATCAAGGGTCGTTCGTTGCGCGTGCGGATCCTGTAAGGACCTGCGATCCAACGGAGATCCAATGTGGGAGGGGGCTTGCCCCCGATGGCGGCCTGTCAGTTGGAATATTTCTGACTGACACACCGCAATCGGGGGCAAGCCCCCTCCCACATTGGACTGTATTTCAATTCAGAATTTGTATGAGGACACTGTTTTGCGCTCGACCGAAGTTGTGATCATTGGCGCCGGCGCCGCAGGCTTGATGTGCGCGCTGACCGCCGCCGGGCGCGGGCGCGAGGTGATGTTGATCGACCATGCGAACAAGGCCGGCAAAAAGATCCTCATGTCCGGTGGCGGGCGCTGCAATTTCACCAACCTGTACACTGAGCCCGCCAACTTCCTCTCGCACAACGCGCACTTCTGCAAGTCGGCCCTGGCGCGCTATACCCAGTGGGATTTCATCGGGCTGGTGGCCAAGCACGGCGTGCCGTACCACGAAAAGAAACTCGGCCAGTTGTTCTGCGATAACAAGTCCAGCGACATCCTCGGCATGCTGCTCGATGAGTGCATCCAGACCGGTGTGAGCCTGCACCTGGACACGTCCATCCAGGCAATCGCCAAACACGACGGCGGTTATCAGTTGCAGACCACCCTGGGTGAGCTGCGCTGCGAGTCCCTGGTGATTGCCACGGGCGGCTTGTCGATCCCGACCCTGGGCGCCACCGGTTTCGGTTACCAGGTGGCCAGGCAGTTCGGCCATGAACTGTTGCCGACCCGCGCGGGCCTGGTGCCGTTCACCATCACCGATCAGCTCAAGGACCTGTGCGGCGAGCTGTCCGGCACCTCGGTGGATTGCCTGGTCAGCTGCAACGGCCAGAGCTTTCGCGAGAACATCCTGTTTACCCATCGTGGCCTGAGTGGGCCGGCGATCCTGCAGATCTCCTCCTACTGGGAACCCGGCGACACGCTGGAAATCAACCTGCTGCCCGACCACGACGCCCACACCTGGCTGCAACAGCAACAGGCCGAGCGCCCCAATAGCGAGCTGAAAACCCTGCTGGGCGAGATCTTCACCAAGAAAATGGCCAACCTGCTGGCGGACACCTGGTTTGCGTCCAAGCCGATGAAGCAGTACACCCATGCCGAAATTGCCGACATCGCTTCGATGCTCGGCAGCTGGCAACTGGTACCGGCAGGCACGGAGGGCTATCGCACCGCGGAGGTGACGCTGGGCGGAGTGGATACGCGCGAAGTGTCTTCCAAGACCATGGAGTCGCTGAAAAGCCCTGGGCTGTACTTTATCGGTGAAGTGCTGGACGTGACCGGGCACTTGGGTGGGTTCAATTTCCAGTGGGCGTGGGCTTCAGGCTACGCCGCAGCGCAGTACGTCTGACACAACACGGTTAAAAAATGTGGGAGGGGGCTTGCCCCCTCCCACATTGTGTTGTGCAGTGAGCCAGGGAAATTTTTTGCGCAGCGATGTGATCACCACCCTTGCCGTGGCGTCCTTGATAGCTCAATTTAGCGACACCGTCCCGGAAGACTCCAGACTTCATGTCATCGACCTCGTTCAAGCAGTCCCTGCGACGCCTGTGGGCACTGGATAAATTCAGCTACAGCATTCGGGTATTCATCGCCCTTACCGGCAGCATGGCGTTGTGCTGGTATCAGGATGAAATGACGTTGTTGATTCCGCTGTTCCTGGGGATTATCGCCAGCGCCCTGGCCGAGACCGATGACAGTTGGCAAGGCCGTCTCAACGCCCTGGCGGTGACGCTGGTGTGCTTCAGCATTGCCGCGCTGTCGGTGGAGCTGCTGTTCCCTTACCCCTGGATTTTCGCAGTCTCCCTGGCCCTGGCCACGTTTGGCCTGACCATGCTCGGCGCGCTCGGCGAACGCTATGGCGCGATTGCCTCGGCCACCCTGATCCTGTCGGTCTATACCATGATCGGCGTGGACCAGCGCGGCGGTGCCGTCAGTGATTTTTGGCACGAACCGCTGCTGCTGGTGGCGGGCGCGGCCTGGTACGGCGTGCTGTCGGTGCTGTGGCAGGCGCTGTTTTCCAACCAACCGGTGCAGCAGAGCCTGGCGCGGTTGTTCCGCGAGCTGGGGCGCTATCTCAAGCTCAAGTCATCGCTGTTCGAGCCGATCCGCCAGTTGGATGTGCAAGCGCGGCGCCTGGAATTGGCCCAGCAGAATGGCCGGGTCGTCGCCGCCCTGAATGCCGCCAAGGAAATCATCCTGCACCGCGTCGGCAACGGCCGACCGGGCTCCAAGGTCAGCCGTTACCTGAAGCTGTACTTCCTGGCCCAGGACATCCACGAACGCGCCAGTTCGTCCCACTACCCCTACAACGCCCTGGCCGAGGCCTTCTTCCACAGCGACGTGCTGTTCCGCTGCCAACGCCTGCTGCGCCAGCAAGGCAAGGCCTGCCAGTCCCTGGCCGAGTCGATCCAACTGCGCCAGCCGTTCATTTATGACGACAGCTTCGCCGAAGCGCTGGGTGATCTGAACGCCTCCCTGGAACACCTGCGTATCCAGAGCAACCCGGCCTGGCGCGGCTTGCTGCGCTCGTTGCGCGCCCTGGCTGCCAACTTGTCCACTCTCGACCGGTTGCTGGGCGACGCGAGCAACCCCGACGCCCTGGCCGACGCCACCGACAGCAACCTGCTGGACCGCGCCCCACGCAACCTCAAGGAAATGTGGACGCGCCTGCGCACCCAGCTCACGCCCACCTCGCTGCTGTTTCGTCACGCCCTGCGCCTGTCCCTGGCGCTGACCGTGGGCTACGCCACCCTGCATGCCATCCACGCCTCCCAGGGCTACTGGATCATCCTCACCACGCTCTTTGTGTGCCAACCCAACTACGGTGCGACGCGCCGCAAGCTCGGCCAGCGGATCATCGGCACCGCCATCGGCCTGACGGTGGCATGGGCGCTATTCGATCTGTTTCCAAGCCCGGTGGTGCAGTCGATGTTCGCCATCGCCGCTGGCCTGGTGTTCTTTATCAACCGCACCACGCGCTACACCCTGGCCACGGCGGCGATCACCTTGATGGTGCTGTTCTGCTTCAACCAGGTGGGCGATGGCTACGGGCTGTTCCTGCCACGCCTGTTCGATACCCTGCTTGGCAGCCTGATCGCGGGCCTGGCGGTGTTCCTGTTCCTGCCTGACTGGCAAGGTCGGCGCCTGAACAAGGTGCTGGCCAACACCCTGACCTGCAACAGCATCTACCTGCGCCAGATCATGCAGCAGTACGCCGCCGGCAAGAGCGACGACCTGGCCTACCGCCTGGCCCGGCGCAACGCGCACAACGCCGATGCAGCACTGTCCACCACCCTGGCCAATATGCTGATGGAGCCTGGGCATTTCCGTAAGGAGGCCGATGTTGGCTTCAGGTTCCTGGTGTTGTCGCACACCCTGCTCAGCTATTTGTCGGGCCTTGGCGCACACCGCGACACCCAGCTGCCGGCCGAAGTGCGTGAGCAGCTGATCGAAGAGGCAGGCAACAGCCTGGCGGCGAGCATTGATGAAATCGCCACGGGTCTTGCCAACAAGCAGCCGATTGCGATCCAGAGTGATGACGAGGAAGCGCTGGCGGCGCAGCTTGAGCAGATGCCGGATGAGATCGATGAGGGCCAGCGGCTGGTGCAAACGCAACTGGCGTTGATCTGTCGGCAGTTGGGGCCGTTGCGGACGTTGGCGGCGCATCTGATCAAGGATACCGGTGCGGCTTAGGCCGCTATCGGGGGCAAGCCCCCTCCCACAGTGACTGCATTCCAATGTGGGAGGGGGCTTGCCCCGGTACAAACCGGGGACATCGTTTACATTTCTAACCGGGGACATGGTTTACAGGTTAATACGCATGATCAGGAGGTAACTGATCATGCCCTGGAACCAAGAGTCTCCGATGAATCAACGAATCAGACTGGTCGGCAACTACACCAAAAGCCAGTTGGCACGTCGCTTTGACGTTAGTCGGCCTACGGTCGACAAATGGATTGCCCGGCACAACGGTGATTTAAAGTCCTTATCCGAGCTGTCCCGACGACCTCACAACAGCCCAAATAAAACCGACGACGAGATTTTGGCTCGTGTGGTGGCGATGAAGGAGGCCCACGATAAATGGGGGCCTAAGAAGCTTCTCGAACTATTACGGCTTGAAGATCTTTCCGTCGCCTGGCCTTCTCCAAGTACAGCGGGCCAGTGGCTTGATCGGCTTGGGCTCGTCAACAAACGACGTTTCAAGCGCCGGCACAGTATTTCCCAGGCAGAAATGCGAGAGGCCAACGAACCTAACGAGACTTGGTGCGCTGATTACAAAGGGCAATTCAAGATGTTTGACGCGCAGATGTGCTTCCCTTTGACCGTTACAGACCACGCGTCCCGGATGATTCTGGCGTGCAGGGCCCATCCCCAGATCAAGACCCAGCCAGTAAAGCAAGCATTTGAAAGGCTTTTTCAGGAGTACGGCATGCCGGAAGTTATCCGTTCGGACAACGGGGTTCCGTTCGCTTCTCCGGGTCTGGCAAGAATGTCCACATTGGCAGTTTGGTGGATTCGTCTGGGCATCTATCCGGAGCGCACCATGCCAGGAAGACCCGCCCAGAATGGTCGCCATGAGCGAATGCACCGTAGTTTGAAACTTGAGCTGCCCATAGGGAAAAACTTAGTCGAGCAGCAGCTTTTGCTGGAGCATTTCAGGCATGAGTTCAATTACGTACGCCCTCATGAAGCCCTCGGCATGAAACGTCCGGGAGACCTATATGTGCCGTCTACCCGACTTTACCCAGGCTGTTTGCCCGATGTGGAGCATCCCGCAGAAATGAGGGTTCGCAGCGTCAGACAGGACGGATCGATCAAATGGAACGGCAAGTTGTTATTTGTCAGCGAGGCACTATCTGGGGAAAGGATAGGACTCAAAGAAGTTGAAGATGATGTTTGGGATTTGTACCTGTGTGATTATCCCCTGGGGAGGCTTGGGCGAGGTATGACCCGCGTCCAGGCCTCAAATGTGTAAACGATGTCCCCGGTTTCAGATGTAAACGATGTCTACGGTTCTACACCCCGATTGGCCCGCAAGAGCGCTACATCCCATGCGCCTTGAGCAATTTTGCATAACTGCCGTCCTCCTTCATCCTGGCAATCTCCCGATCAAAGCCGGCCACAATCTGCGCATGCTCGGGGTTCTTCAGGCTGACCAGAATATGCAGGCTGTTCTCGCTCAGCGGCTTGCCCAGGAACTCCACGGCATTGCGCACCCTGGGCGACTCCCGCGCCAGGTAGTAACGCGCCACGAACTCATCCTCCACTGTCAGCCGCACCCGTTTCGCCACCAGCATACGCACGGCCATGGCGAAGCTATGCACCGGGACTTTCTGTAGCTGCGCATCCTGGTCGAACGCTGCCGAATAGGCATAGCCGCGCACCACGGCGATGCTTTCGTCGTGCAACTGTTCCAGGGCCTGATAATCGATAGCGTCGTCACGGCGCTTGATAAAGCGCACACGGTTGACCAGATAGGGCGCGGAAAACTGGCCCAGCTGCGTGCGCGCATCGTCGTACCAGGCGTTGACCAGCACGTCGTAGTGCCCATCCCCCACGCCCTTCAGTGCGCGCGCCCAAGGCACCTGCTCAAAATCGCTGGCGTACCCGGCCCGAGCCAGCGCGGTGCTGACGATATCCGTAGCCAGCCCGCCGTTGACCAGGGTGACGTCGGTGAACGGCGGCCAGCCATCCGCTACCAAACGCAAACGCTGCGCCCATACCGGTTGAACCAGCAACAACACGGCGATCAAAGCAACGGCACGAGCATATCGCGGCATGCTGAAAGTCCTTGGCGGCAGGCGATGGCCTGATAACAGTAGCTCATCAATGAGCACGCATTGCTTATTACACAAACAAGTCAGGCGCGCATGCACTCAATGATGGCAAATTGACGCCATTCACAAAATAGCCGGTTTTAGACAGCGGCGCCCGTCGCGCTTACTATCCCTGCCAAGCCTTTGCAAAGAGCGCACATCATGACGGTCGATTGGGTCTGCAAACATCACGACGATTTAGGTAAAGAACAGCTTTACGCCCTCCTGCGCCTGCGCGGCGAGGTGTTCGTCGTTGAACAGAAATGCGTTTACCAGGACATTGACGGGCAAGACCTGTCAGGTGATACCCACCATTTGATGGCCTGGAAGGACAATGAACTGGTGGCCTATCTGCGCCTGCTGGACCCGGAGTCACAGGGCGGCGACGTGGTGATCGGCCGGGTGATCGTCGCGCCATCGGCACGCGGCAGCGGATTGGGGCATTTGATGATGGAAGAAACCCTCAAGCAGATCGAGGATATCTGGCCCGAGACACCGATTTTTCTTTCGGCCCAGGCGCATTTGCAGGGGTATTACGGGCGGTATGGGTTTGTGGTGGCCGGAGAGGAATACCTGGAAGACGACATTCCGCATATTGGTATGCGGCGGGCTTGAGGGCCTCATCGGGGGCAAGCCCCCTCCCACACTTGATGTGTGAATACATTCAAATGTGGGAGGGGGCTTGCCCCCGATGGCGTCAGCCCATCCACCGCAGACCTCACGGATAACCCAACACCTGCTTGATCGCCGCAAGATTCGCCTCGATCCACCGCCGATCAATCGCACCCCAGTCACGAATCCGATAACGCCCGGCATGGTTACGGGCACCGTCTTCCTGCTCGAATTCGCACACGATATCCAGGTCGGCCAATGCCGCAATCGTGTCCTGCGCCGTGCGCCGGGGCATGCCGGTGGCGTCGGTCAATGCCGGGACGCTGCTGGCCAGCTCGCTGTCGATCAAATAAGCCACATACAGACGGCGGTAAAAGCTGCTCTTGGTTTTGCTCACATCCATGGTCAATCGCCTTGTGATTAGGGCTTGCCCTGCAAATCGCGCCAGGTGAGGTACACGCGCAGGTCGAACTCCACCTGATGGTAGCCCGGCATCATGTGTTCGCAGAGTTTATAGAACGCCTTGTTGTGGTCCGATTCCTTGAAGTGCGCCAGCTCGTGCACCACGATCATGCGCAGAAACTCCGGGGCCGCTTCCTTGAACAGCGCGGCGATACGGATCTCTTTCTTGGACTTGAGGTTGCCGCCCTGCACCCGCGAAATCGTAGTGTGCAAACCCAGGGCGCGGTGGGTGAGGTCCAGGCGGTTATCGAACAGCACCTTGTCAATCGACGGTGCATTGCGCAGGTGTTCCTGCTTCAAGGCCAGGGCATAGCTGTACAGGGCTTTGTCGCTCTGCACGGCGTGCCGCTCGGGATAACGCTGCTCCAGGTAGGCACCCAACTGCTGCTTGGCGATCAGTTGGCGTACTTGTTCCTGAAGGGCAGCGGGATAGGCCTGGAGGTATTTCAATGCGGTCATGATGTCTGCAACAGGGTTCGGACGGGCGCCAGTGTAGCGAATTCAAAGCGTGTGGGGGTGTGACCAACCGACCACGTCCTCGGCCATCAGCGGCGCCGCCGCCCAGGCGCCCTGGATGAACGAGCAACCATTGGCCTTGAGCCACTGTGACTGCTCCAGGGTTTCCACGCCCTCCGCAATCACCAGTACATCAAAATGCCCGCACAGCTCGATGATGCTGCGCGCCATCACCGCATCCCGCGCCGAGCCCGGCAGACGGGCCACTAATTGCGGATCAAGCTTGAGGGTGTCGAACGCCAGGTCGCGCAAATGGGCAAGTGAACAGCGACCGCAGCCAAAGTCATCCAGGGCGATACGCACCCCAAGCTCACGCAACAGCTTGAGTTGCTTGGTCGATTCCTCAAGGTTGCTCATCAGGCAGTCTTCACCGATTTCCACTTCCAATTGCCGCCCCTGTAAACCGTGTCGTTCGAGCACCTGGCGCAGTTGACTGGCCAGGTTAGGCATATTGAACTGGCTGCTGCTCAGGCTCACGCTCAGCACCAACTCGTCATCGAAAGCCGCCTGCCAGGCCTGGCGCTGGGCGGCGACCTGCTGGTAAATCCAAGTGCTCAACTGGCTGATCAAACGCGCCTCTTCAAGCAACGGCAAAAACAAACCCGGCGGCACATCGCCAACGCTCGGGTGCTGCCAGCGCAGCAACGCCTCAACCCCGCGCAAGCGTCCATC
The DNA here is from genome assembly GCF_003851685.1 of Pseudomonas sp. R5-89-07. Lineage (NCBI taxonomy): Bacteria > Pseudomonadati > Pseudomonadota > Gammaproteobacteria > Pseudomonadales > Pseudomonadaceae > Pseudomonas > Pseudomonas sp. R5-89-07. Next base: position 5,525,390 of record NZ_CP027727.1, read on the forward strand.
CTCCAGCGACACCTGAGGCTGGTAGACCAGCGTGAACTCCTTGTTTTGGATCGCGCTGCGCACACTGTCTTCCAACATCAGGCGTGAGCGCGCTCGGCCGTTCATTTCCTGGTCGTAATAGCGATACTGCTGACGTCCAGCGCGCTTGGCTTCGTACATGGCGATGTCCGCCGCGCGCAACAGGCCGTTGAGGTCCGAGCCACAGTCCGGGAAGGTCGCAATACCGATGCTGGCCCCCAGCATCACGTCCAAACCGTCGACCTGCTGGCACACAGACACCCGCTCGATCAGCTTTTCCGCAATCTTCGCCGCCTGCTCCGGGAACTCCAGCTCCAGCAACGCGGTGAATTCATCCCCGCCCATGCGCCCCAGAATGTCGTAGGAGCGCAGACACGCCTGCATCTGCTCAGACACCCAGCGCAGCACGCGATCACCGGCGTCATGGCCCAGGGTGTCGTTGACGCGTTTGAAACCATCCAGGTCCAGGTACAGCAACACCAGCGACTGCTCGTTACGTTCGCTGCGCAACAACATGTTTTCCACGGTCTGGTGGAAGCCCCGACGATTGAGCAGCCCGGTCAACGGATCGGTTACCGCCTGGAACTCCAACTGCTGGTGCAAATGACGCACCTCGGACATGTCCAGCACCGTCACCACCATTGCCTTCTGCTCGGCGGGCAAGGGCGCGCAGGACAACGCCACCGGCACCTGCTGACCGCGGCTGGTGCGCAAAATGGCGTCGTGCAAACGCCACGTTTCGCCTTTGCGATAGGCCTCGTACATCGGGAACCCCAGCCAGGCTGGCACATGGGGTTTTTGCAGGAAACTCAGGAAGCTCTCGCCCTGCAACTCCGCCATCGTGGCATTGAGCAACCTTGAGATAGCGGGGTTGGCGTACTGAATCACGCTGCCCTCGCCCACCACCAGAATGCCTTCGGCGGCGTTGTCCAATACCGAGGCATTGAAGGCTCGAGCGGCCTCCAGGTCATGGCTCAAACGCTGCAGGGCGCGGCGATCACGCTGATGCTCCAACAACGCCTGCACCTTGGGCTTGAGGATATGCGGGTCGAACGGTTTGAACAGGTAGTCGATCGCACCGCTGGCGTAGCCTTTGAGCACTGCGTCGGAGGACTGCGCATCGGCCGTGAGAAAGATGATCGGCGTCATGCTCGTACGCTGGCTGCCACGCATCAGGCGTGCCACCTCGAAGCCATCCATACCGGGCATGCGCACGTCCAGCAACACCAGATCGACGTCGTGAACCAGCAGCAATTCAAGGGCTTCCAGACCAGAAGCGGCGGTGATGACTCGCCAGTCTTGGCGCTGCAACACCGCACGCATGCTGACAAGGTTTTCCGGATAGTCGTCGACCACCAAGAGAACTGAACCGTCGCCGAGGTTTGGAGCGCAATCCATGCTACGTCTCTTCCTTAAGGAACTGCACCGGTCGCTTCGGGTACTTAAAACCGGACAAATAATGAGGCCTCACTCTAGCCCCGGTTATAAAAAAGCAGAAGTAACCTCGGTGCCATCATTGCGCCAAAGCCTGGGAAGCCGACTAACGGTCAGGCTCTGCAGCCCACGCCCCACGGGCAATATGGCTTTTTGGCATTCTTCTGACGCCAATAAATTGCCAACCGGTATTTAACAATTTGGTTAACACCCCCTATAAAGAACCTGTGCAGCCCTCGGGCTAAAGCTTTCACCCCTCGCCATAAGGCCAACACCATGATCGACCTTTCCACCTGGAACCTGAGCATTCCGGTCGGCTCTCCGCCCACGACCATCGAAACCTCAAAGCTGCTCAGCGGCTTCAATGACCAGTATTTCCAGGCCGAAGGCAGCGATGTGCAGTTCTGGACACCCGTGACCGGCACTCGCACCGAAAATGCCATCTATCCACGCAGCGAATTGCGCGAAACCTATGCCGACGGTCGCTTGCGCAACTGGACCTACCCCGAGGCCGACAACTTCCTGCGCGCCACCTTGACGGTCCATCAAGTGCCTTCCAGCGGCAAGATCGTGATCGGCCAGATCCACGCCTACGACAGCCAGAAACCGCTGATCAAGCTGGAGTACCAATTCAAGGAAAAAACCCAGACCGGCAACATCGTCGCCAAGGTGCGCATGCGCCCGGACGAAGCTGAAAGCCAGGTGATCACCGTTGCCTCCAACGTGCCGCTGGAGAAAAGCTTCACCTATGTGATCAACCTCAACAAAGCCGGGCTACTGAGCGTGTATGCCGCAGACAGCGAGTGGAACGAACGCATCGGCGCGGCCTGGGGCGACAAGCCGCTGTACTTCAAGGCGGGGGTGTATGTGCAGGACAACAGTGGGGACAGTAATGAAGGGGCAAGGGTGACGTTTGCCAAGCTGGATATTGATCACGAGTAACGGATTGGCCTCAATGCGAGTAGGCAATGTCCGATGAGCGCGAGGATCATTCCCCGATAAGTCCAGACGCTTGAATCCCCTGTGGGAGGGGGCTTGCCCCCGATAGCGGTGGGCCAGCCGCCAACTGTATATGCTGACACACCGCAATCGGGGGCAAGCCCCCTCCCACATTTGGATCGCGTAGCCTGAGCGTGCAATGCTCGTCCTACAGCACCGTTGCGGCCGGCCAAACCGGCGCTTATAGTTCGCCCCGTCGCTGGCTGAACAGCGATAGGGTTTCGCAGCCCTAACGATACGTGTGTAACCAAGCATCATGAATACAACGATGAGCGCTTCGGCGCCCGTCGTCTGTTTTATGGTGGCTGTGTGTGGGAGACCTTCGGGTCTGCCGGGTTCCTCGTATCCTCGGTCTGCGAACCCGCACACAGCTACCACCCATTCGTTTCGCAGCGAACGGCGGTAGTCCTTTTCAGATACGAGGAATATTTGCCATGACGCCACACCTACCGCCGCGCCGCTTCACCCCCTGCACCGAAACCGCCACCGATTACCCCGTGCTCCTGATCGACAGCGACGCTCCACTGCTCGACCTCCACGCCTGCCTGCGCGAGCGCCTCAACGCCGCCCTCGAACACCTCAACCTCATGGCCTGCTCCAGCCTGCCGGACTTCGCCGAGCGCGACCTGAACCATGTGGCCAATACGGCGCGCATTCTGGTGCAGGATGTCAGTGATGTGTTCCGCGTGATTGAGCACCGTGGTTTCGATACGCCTCACGCCGCCTGATCAAACCCGAGGCAAAAAGAAGCCCGCATCGCTGCGGGCTTCTTTTTAAACGCCTGAGGCTCAGTTGACCTTAGCGTTCAACTCACCCTTCAAATACCGCTGATACATCGCTTCCAACGAGATCGGCTTGATCTTCGAAGCATTGCCCGCAGTACCGAACGCCTCATAACGCGCAATACACACATCACGCATCGCGGTCACGGTGGCGCCGAAGAATTTGCGCGGGTCGAACTCGCTCGGGTTGGTTGCCATCAGGCGACGCATCGCACCGGTGGAGGCCAGACGCAGGTCGGTGTCGATGTTGACCTTGCGCACGCCGTGCTTGATGCCTTCGACGATTTCTTCAACCGGTACGCCGTAGGTTTCTTTGATGTCGCCGCCGTACTGGTTGATGATCGCCAGCCACTCCTGCGGTACCGAGGAAGAACCGTGCATCACCAGGTGGGTGTTGGGGATGCGTTTGTGGATTTCCTTGATGCGGTCGATGGCCAGCACGTCACCGGTCGGTGGCTTGGTGAATTTGTAGGCGCCGTGGCTGGTGCCGATGGCGATGGCCAGGGCGTCCACTTGGGTCTTCTTGACGAAGTCGGCGGCTTCTTCCGGGTCGGTCAGCATCTGGCTGTGATCCAGCACGCCTTCGGCGCCGATGCCGTCTTCTTCGCCGGCCATGCCGGTTTCCAGGGAGCCCAGGCAGCCCAGCTCGCCTTCAACCGATACGCCGCAGGCGTGAGCCATGGCCACGGTTTGCTGGGTAACATGTACGTTGTATTCGTAGTCGGTCGGGGTCTTGCCGTCTTCGCCGAGGGAGCCGTCCATCATCACCGAGCTGAAGCCCAGCTGGATGGAGCGCTGGCACACGTCAGGGCTGGTGCCGTGGTCCTGGTGCATGCACACCGGGATGTGCGGAAACTCTTCGATGGCCGCGAGGATAAGATGGCGCAGGAACGGCGCGCCGGCGTATTTGCGGGCACCGGCCGAAGCCTGGACGATCACTGGGGAGTCGGTCTTGTCAGCGGCTTCCATGATGGCGCGCATCTGCTCAAGGTTGTTGACGTTAAAGGCTGGGACGCCGTAGCCGAACTCGGCTGCGTGGTCCAGCATTTGACGCATGCTGATAAGTGCCATTGTGTTGTCTCTCCCGGTCGAGGGTCGTTAATCGTGCAAGCCTGCCGTAGCGGCGGCTGCTATTCAAGTTATTGCAGATCAAGGGGTTGAGCCTTGTGCTGCTGAATCGTTATTGCTGATGTAGCCGACTCAAATTCCACGTTGAAACCGAATCAATGTGGGAGGGGGCTTGCCCCCGATAGCGGCCATCCTGACACCCATGTGCCGGCTGACCCACTGCAATCGGGGGCGAGCCCCCTCCCACATTTGGATCTCATCTCATGACAGATCTCAGTTGGCCTTACAGCCACGCCCGATCAAATCATCCGTGGCCGTCCAGTAAATCAGGCCTTCCTCGCCTTTTGTGTGAAACGCCAATTGGTCGTTGGCATACAGCACACCCGAAGCGGCAACGTCCTGTTTAAGGCGATAAACCTGATCAGAACCGCCGAGGCGTACATCCACTTCAGTGCGGGCCGCATTGGCAAAACGCCAGTTGACCTCGGCCTTGCTGTCGCAGGTCCAGGTCGTCCATTTGCCTTCCGGCTCTGCCTTGTTGAACATGTTCATGCTGCTGCAACCGGCCAACAAGGCCAGTGCTGCCAGGGCGATAACGCCTTTCATTGCCAATCCTCGCAGGGCGACCTCGGGCCGCCGTTGCTGTGGGTTAGTGGATCAGACCCGTCAAGGGCAACCCTGTTCCTGACCGTTGGGCGCGGAGTCGTATTTCTCCAACCGTTCATTGCCGATGCGCTTGTTGATCACCGGCATGGTCTCGGCTTGCCAGTCAGCCTGGTAGCAGCTTTTTTTCAGCGGCGCCGAGGCTTTATCCGCCTCCGGTGCCGCGTTTGGCGTGCTGCCGCAGCCGGCCAGCAGGCCCACTGCAATCACCAGTGCCAACGACTTGATCATGGGATGCTCCTTTTTCCTGATCACGCGCGCCTTAACCTTTGGCTCGGGTTTCCAGCACTTCCACGGCCGGCAGTACCTTGCCCTCGACGAACTCGAGGAACGCACCGCCACCGGTAGAAATGTAGGAGATCTGGTCAGCAACGCCATATTTATCGATAGCCGCCAGGGTGTCGCCGCCGCCGGCGATGGAGAACGCCGAGCTTTCAGCAATGGCGTTGGCCAGCACTTTTGTACCGTTGCCGAACTGGTCGAACTCGAATACGCCGACCGGGCCGTTCCACAGGATGGTCTGCGAAGCTTTCAGCAGCTCAGCGAAGTTGGCCGCGGTTTGCGGACCGATATCCAGAATCATGTCGTCGGCGGCCACGTCAGCGATGAGCTTGACGGTGGCTGCGGCGCTTTCCGCGAATTCCTTGGCAACGACCACGTCCACCGGCAATGGCACGCTGACTTTGGCGGCGATGGCGCGGGCGGTGTCGAGCAGGTCCGGCTCGTACAGGGACTTGCCCACCGGGTGGCCGGCGGCAGCCAGGAAGGTGTTGGCAATGCCGCCGCCGACGATCAACTGGTTGCAGATCTGGCTCAGGCTGTTGAGTACGTCCAGCTTGGTGGAGACCTTGGAGCCGGCCACGATGGCCGCCATGGGTTGTGCCGGAGCGCCCAGGGCCTTGCCCAGTGCATCCAGCTCAGCCGCCAGCAGCGGGCCGGCGGCAGCGACCTTGGCGAACTTGGCCACGCCATGGGTCGAACCTTCGGCGCGGTGAGCGGTGCCAAAGGCGTCCATCACGAACACATCGCACAGCGCAGCGTATTGCTGGGCCAGCTCGTCACTGTTCTTTTTCTCGCCCTTGTTGAAGCGCACGTTTTCGAACAGCACGATGTCGCCGGCTTTCACCTCGACGCCGCCCAGGTAGTCCGCCACCAACGGCACTTCGCGGCCCAAGGCCTTGCTCAGGTAATCGGCCACCGGCTTGAGGCTGTTTTCGGCGGAGAACTCACCTTCGGTCGGGCGACCCAGGTGGGAGCAGACCATCACGGCCGCGCCTTTTTCCAGGGCCAGCTTGATGGTCGGCAGCGAGGCCAGGATTCGCGCATCGCTGGTGACAACACCGTCCTTGACTGGGACGTTGAGGTCTTCGCGAATCAGTACGCGCTTACCTTGCAGATCGAGGTCGGACATCTTCAACACGGTCATGGGTCGCAGTTCCTGAATTACTGTTGAGGTTGTTTTGAAGCCACTTGCAGATAGTGTTCTGCAACGTCGAGCATTCGGTTGGCAAAGCCCCATTCGTTGTCGAACCAGGCCAGGATGTTCACCAGCCTCGGGCCGGAAACGCGGGTCTGGCTGGCATCGACAATCGCCGAATGCGGGTCGTGGTTGAAATCGCAGCTGGCGTGGGGCAACTCGGTGTAGGCCAGCAAGCCTTTGAGCGGGCCGCTGGTGGCGGCGTCGCGCAGGATCCGATTGACCTCCACGGCATCGGTGTCGCTCACGGTTTGCATGGTGATGTCCAGACAGGACACGTTCACCGTCGGCACCCGTACCGCTTTGGCCTGGATTCGCCCGGCAAGTTCCGGCAGCAATCGCTCGATGCCACGCGCCAGGCCGGTAGACACCGGAATCACTGACTGGAACGCCGAGCGCGTGCGGCGCAGGTCTTCGTGATGATAGGCGTCGATCACCGGTTGGTCGTTCATGGCCGAGTGAATCGTGGTGATCGACACGTAGTCCAGGCCGATCGCCTGGTCCAGCAGGCGCAACAGCGGCACGCTGCAGTTGGTGGTGCAGGAGGCGTTGGACACCAGCAGCTCATCGCCGGTCAGGCAATCCTGGTTGATGCCATAAACGATGGTGGCGTCCACATCCGCCTCGCTGGCCATCGGCTGGGAAAACAGCACACGCGGCGCGCCGGCATCGAGAAAACGCTGGCCGTCGGCACGGGTGTTGTAGACGCCGGAGCACTCCAGCACCAGGTCGACGCCCAGCGCTTTCCAGTCGATGCCTTCTGGGGTGGCACTGCGCAAGACTTGCACGCAGCTGCCCTTAATATGCAGACAATCGCCTTCGACCCGCACTTCGCCGGGGAAACGGCCGTGGGTGGAGTCAAAACGTGTCAGGTATTCGATGCTGGCCATGTCCGCCAGATCGTTGATCGCAACAATTTCAAACCCGGCCGCCGCCCCTCGCTCGAACAGAGCACGCAAGACGCAACGACCAATGCGGCCGTAGCCGTTGAGTGCAACTTTGTAGGGACGCGGTTGGGGCATGGGGTTCTCGATCAAGGTGAGTTCGGTGTTGGATGCTCTGACGCCATCGCGGGCAAGCCCGCTCCTACATTAGACCGCAATCCAAATGTGGGAGCGGGCTTGCCCGCGATAGCGCCAGTACAGCCAACGCAGACTGACTTAGTCTTCCAGCAGCTCTTCAGCCTGGCCCAAAATGTTTTCCAGGGTGAAACCAAACTCTTCGAACAAGGCTGGCGCCGGCGCCGACTCACCGTAGGTGGTCATGCCGATCACGCGGCCTTCCAGGCCCACGTACTTGTACCAGTAGTCGGCGTGGGCCGCTTCGATGGCGATACGCGCGCTGACCTGCAACGGCAATACCGATTGCTTGTAGCCGGCATCCTGGGCTTCGAACACGCTGGTGCACGGCATGGACACAACGCGCACGTTGCGGCCTTGCTCGGTCAGCTTTTCGTAGGCCTGAACGGTCAGGCCCACTTCGGAACCGGTGGAGATCAGGATCAGCTCCGGCTCGCCGATGCAGTCCTTGAGCACGTAGCCGCCACGGCTGATGTCGGCGATCTGCGCGTCGGTGCGCACCTGGTGCTGCAGGTTCTGACGCGAGAAGATCAGCGCCGAAGGGCCGTCCTTGCGCTCGATGGCGTGCTTCCAGGCCACGGCGGATTCCACCGCGTCGGCAGGGCGCCAGCAATCCAGGTTCGGCGTGGTGCGCAGGCTGGTCAGTTGCTCGACCGGCTGGTGCGTCGGGCCGTCTTCGCCCAGGCCGATGGAGTCGTGGGTGTAGACGTGGATCACGCGCTTCTTCATCAGCGCCGCCATGCGTACTGCGTTACGCGCATATTCCATGAACATCAGGAAGGTCGCGCCGTAAGGCACCAGGCCGCCGTGCAGGGACACGCCGTTCATGATGGCGCTCATGCCGAACTCGCGCACGCCGTAGTACATGTAGTTGCCGCTGGCGTCTTCCGCCGACACGCCTTTGCAGCCTTTCCACAGGGTCAGGTTGGAACCGGCCAGGTCAGCCGAACCGCCGAGGAACTCAGGCAGCAATGGGCCGAAGGCGTTCAGGGTGTTCTGGCTGGCTTTACGGCTGGCGATGGTCTCGCCCTTGGCCGCGACTTCGGCGATGTAGGCCGAGGCTTTTTCCGAGAAATCGGCAGGCAGGTCACCGGCCAGACGACGCACCAGTTCGTTGGCAAGCTCAGGGAATTCGGCGGAGTAGGCAGCGAAGCGCTGGTCCCACTCGGACTCGACAGCCAGGCCTTTTTCCTTGGCATCCCACTCGGCGTAGATGTCAGCCGGGATTTCGAACGGGCCGTGGTTCCACTTCAGCGCTTCGCGGGTCAGGGCGATTTCCGCGTCACCCAGTGGGGCGCCGTGGCAGTCTTCCTTGCCTTGCTTGTTCGGCGAGCCGAAGCCGATGGTGGTCTTGCAGCAGATCAGGGTCGGCTGTGCGCTCTTGCGCGCGGTGTCGATGGCGATCTTGATCTCTTCCGGATCGTGGCCGTCGACGTTGCGGATCACCTGCCAGTTGTAGGCTTCGAAACGCTTGGGGGTGTCATCGGTGAACCAGCCTTCGACTTCGCCGTCGATGGAGATGCCGTTGTCATCGTAGAAGGCAATCAGCTTGCCCAGGCCCAGGGTGCCGGCCAGGGAGGCGACTTCGTGGGAAATGCCTTCCATCATGCAGCCGTCGCCCAGGAAGACGTAGGTGTGGTGGTCGACGATGTCGTGGCCAGGGCGGTTGAACTGCGCGCCCAGGACTTTTTCAGCCAGCGCGAAGCCAACGGCGTTGGCCAGGCCTTGGCCCAGGGGACCGGTGGTGGTCTCGACGCCTGGGGTGTAGCCGAATTCCGGGTGGCCCGGGGTGCGGCTGTGCAGTTGGCGGAAGCTCTTGAGGTCATCGATGGTGACGTCGTAGCCGGTCAGGTGCAGCAGCGAATAGATCAGCATCGAGCCGTGGCCGTTGGACAGCACGAAGCGGTCACGGTCGGCGAACGACGGGTTGCTCGGGTTGTGCTTCAGGTAATCACGCCAAAGTACCTCGGCGATATCCGCCATGCCCATCGGGGCACCGGGATGGCCGCTGTTGGCTTTTTGCACGGCATCCATGCTGAGGGCACGAATGGCGTTGGCACGCTCACGACGGCTGGGCATCGCTGATCTCCTGGGGGCTTGAATAAAGAAACGGAAAAAAGGACCGGCATTTTCCCTCAGCCACCGCCTGCGGGCAATCACAGATAGTCACTTGCGCGGTTTTTCCTGCGGTTTGCCCGCCAATCCCTTGCGGAATCTGCACGCGGGTTCGTCTAAAGGTTATAGCGGCTGCTTATAACTGCCACTTATCGATCAATATCAAAACTTTTTGATATTGGCCTTGCGGCGATTACCACCCGTCACTAGACTGCTGGCCTTATGAACCTACCCGTGCCCTCACTACGTCCTGACGATGGCGATGAACTGGCAGCCCTTTGCAAGGCTGCGGGTGATCCGTTGCGCCTGAATGTATTGCGCGCACTGGCCAATGACTCCTTCGGCGTACTGGAACTGGCGCAGATCTTCGCCATCGGCCAGTCCGGCATGAGCCATCATTTGAAGGTGCTGGCCCAGGCCGACCTGGTGGCAACCCGCCGCGAAGGCAATGCGATTTTTTACCGTCGCGCCCTGCCCCACACCGAGTTGCTCGGCGGCAAATTGCACGCCGCCCTGCTCGAAGAAGTGGACAGCCTGGACCTGCCAAGCGAGGTGCAGTCGCGCGTGAGCCAGGTCCACGGGCAACGCGCCGCCGCCAGCCAGGATTTTTTCGCACGGGTTGCCGAGAAATTTCGTGCCCAGCAAGACCTGATCGCCAGCCTGCCCCAGTACCGCGAAAGCGTGCTGGCGCTATTGGACAAGCTGAGCTTCAGTCATGAGGCCACGGCCCTGGAAGTCGGCCCTGGCGACGGTGGTTTCCTGCCGGACCTGGCGCGGCGCTTCGGCCAGGTCACAGCCCTGGACAACAGCCCGGCGATGCTCGAACTGGCGCGCCAGCTGTGCGAGCGCGAAGCCTTGGGCAACGTGCGCCTGCAACTGGCCGACGCCCTGAGTGACACCAGCCTGCAGGCCGATTGCGTGGTGCTGAACATGGTCTTGCACCATTTTGCCGCCCCCGCCGACGCGCTCAAGCAAATGGCCGGGTTGCTGCACCCCGGCGGTAGCCTGCTGGTGACGGATTTATGCAGCCACAACCAGAATTGGGCCAAGGAGGCCTGCGGTGATCTCTGGTTGGGTTTTGAACAGGACGATCTGGCCCGTTGGGCCACCGCTGCGGGACTCGTTCCCGGGGAAAGCCTCTATGTAGGTTTACGTAATGGTTTCCAGATCCAGGTCCGCCATTTTCAGCGACCGGCTGGCGACACTCACCATCGGTAAATATCAGGAAAACATCGAGATGAGCGAATACTCCCTTTTCACCTCCGAGTCCGTGTCTGAAGGGCATCCGGACAAAATCGCCGACCAGATTTCCGACGCGGTGCTGGACGCCATCATTGCTGAAGACAAGTTCGCCCGTGTGGCGTGCGAGACTCTGGTGAAAACGGGCGTGGCGATCATCGCCGGCGAAGTCACCACCACTGCCTGGGTCGACCTGGAGCAGATCGTGCGTGACGTGATCACCGACATCGGCTACACCAGCTCCGACGTCGGCTTCGACGGCGCGACCTGCGGCGTGATGAACATCATCGGCAAGCAGTCCCCCGACATCAACCAGGGTGTCGACCGCGCCAAGCCTGAAGATCAGGGCGCTGGCGACCAAGGCCTGATGTTCGGCTACGCCAGCAACGAAACCGACGTGCTGATGCCCGCGCCGATCACCTTCTCTCACCAGTTGGTACAGCGCCAGGCCGAAGCACGTAAATCCGGCCTGCTGCCGTGGCTGCGCCCGGACGCCAAGTCCCAGGTCACCTGCCGCTACGAAGGCGGCAAGGTGGTGGGTATCGACGCCGTTGTGCTGTCGACCCAGCACAACCCGGATGTTTCCTACAAAGACCTGCGCGAAGGCGTGATGGAGCTGATCGTCAAGCACGTGCTGCCTGCCGAACTGCTGAGCAAGGACACCCAGTTCCACATCAACCCGACCGGCCAGTTCATCATTGGTGGCCCGGTGGGCGACTGCGGCCTGACCGGTCGCAAGATCATCGTCGACAGCTACGGCGGCATGGCCCGTCACGGCGGTGGCGCGTTCTCCGGCAAGGACCCATCCAAGGTTGACCGTTCTGCCGCCTACGCCGGTCGTTACGTGGCCAAGAACATCGTCGCCGCCGGCCTGGCCGAGCGTTGCGAGATCCAGGTGTCCTACGCCATTGGCGTGGCCCAGCCGACGTCGATCTCGCTGAATACCTTCGGTACCGGCAAGATCAGCGATGACAAGATCGTCAAGCTGGTGCGTGAGATCTTCGACCTGCGCCCTTACGCGATCACCACCATGCTCGACCTGCTGCACCCGATGTATCAGGAAACCGCAGCCTACGGCCACTTCGGTCGTACCCCTGCGCAGAAGACGGTCGGCAACGACACCTTCACCACCTTCACCTGGGAAAAAACCGACCGCGCCAACGACCTGCGTATCGCTGCCGGTCTGTAATCGCTCCTGGTTTGACAAGCCTCGTCGGGTTCGCTCGGCGGGGCTTTTTTACGCCTTGAATTCAGGCCAACAAAAGCTGCAACAAAATCGCTGAAACTCATGCCGGAATCGACACAGGCTAGTAAACACAAGGGTCAACGGCTGAAAAACACCACGCGATGAAAGCGTTGGGCAGTCAATTCAAGCAAGCAGAAACACCCAGTAAAAAGCCCCGCGGAGTCGAGGCTTTTTACTGGCTGTTCGGATCACTTAGGCTGAGCCCCCCTTCCGAGCAAGGATGCTCACGATGCGCTTGTTAATGGTTCTTCTGATCGGCTTTCTACCCTGCTGGGTCTGGGCCGAAGACTGTCCGGACGATGCTCGAATGCAAATCGACACCTTGGCCAGGCAGGTCAGCCAGTGGGATGACATCTACCACCGACAGGGCCGGTCCTCCATCGACGATGAACTTTACGACCAGGCGCGCCGACGCCTGGCTCGTTGGCGCACCTGTACACCCCAACCCACACCCAAACCTGAAAACCCGCTGGCAAGCTCACGCGGCACACTTCGCCACCCGGTCGCGCATACCGGCCTGGAGAAGCTGCTGGATGCGTCCGAAGTAGGTGACTGGCTCAGCACCCGCCAGGACGTCTGGATTCAACCCAAGGTCGACGGGGTCGCCGTGACCCTGGTGTATCGCCAAGGCCAGTTACATCAAGTCATCAGCCGCGGCGACGGCCTGCTCGGCCACGATTGGTCTGCGTCCGCGCGCAAAATCCCCGGTATCGTCCAGCAACTGCCGGAGCCTGTCGATGCAGTGCTGCAAGGCGAGCTCTACTGGCGCCTCGACGGCCACGTACAGTCTGGAAACGGCGGGCTCAACGCACGCAGCAAAGTGGCCGGTTTGATGAACCGACGGCAATTGAGCGACACCGAGGCCGCTGGGATCGGGCTGTTCGTCTGGGCGTGGCCCGAAGGCCCGGCGAGCTTCACCGAACGTCTGGCCGTCCTGGCGCGGTGGGGCTTCACCGACAGCCAGCGCTATAGCCAGCCCATCGACAGCCTCAGCGACGCCACGCATTGGCGCACCCATTGGTACAACCATCCGCTGCCGTTCGCCAGCGATGGCGTGGTGCTGCACCAGGCTGCACGCGCACCCGCCAGACGTTGGCAAGCCAGCGCACCTTACTGGGCGATAGCCTGGAAATATCCGGCTACCAAAGCGCTGGCACTGGTGCGCAAAGTGCAGTTCAGGATCGGGCGCACCGGGCGCATCACACCGATCCTCGAACTCGAACCCGTGCGGCTGGATGACCGGCAAATCAGCCGGGTCAGCGCCGGCTCGCTGAAGAACTGGCAGCGCCTGGATATCCGTCCCGGCGATCAGGTGTCCATCAGCCTTGCCGGCCAGATCATTCCCCGGCTCGACGAGGTGATCCTGCGCAACGAGACCCGCGCGGAGGTGCCCGTACCCGACTCTCGAGACTTTCACGCCTTGAGCTGCTGGCAACTGGACCCTGGCTGCGAGGAGCAACTGCTCTCGCGCCTCACCTGGCTGAGCAGTAACCAGGGCCTGGCTTTGCCACATATGGGCAGAGAAACCTGGAACGTATTGATCCAGGCCGGTCTAATCGCAGGCTTTCTCGATTGGTTAACCCTGGATGCGGCAGAGCTTGCTAACATTGATGGCTTCGGTGAACGCACCCGTGCGCGGGTGCTCGACAGTATTCAAAGCGCCCGGAAACGCCCTTTTGCACAATGGCTGAAAGCGCTGGGGGTGCCGCCCGCGGCGCGCAACAACCTGGAGGGTGACTGGCACACGCTGGTCGCCAAAGACACCCAAGCCTGGCTGGCCTCTGACGGCATCGGCCCGGGACGCGCGGCGCAACTGAGCGCCTTTTTCCGCGACCCGCAGGTACAGGCATTGGCTGAAACACTACGTGGCGCCGGCATAGACGGTTTTTGAACCGGCCCCACCCTCTGATTACTACTTGGGAGCCTTATATGAAATTGCTTGCCCCTCTTGCCTTGCTGACTGTCGCAAGTTTCATGGCCACGCCGCTGCTGGCGGCCGACGAGGCAGCACAGCTGACAGGCTGCGCCGCCAAGCGCCAGGCCATCAGCACCCAGATCGAACAGGCCAAGGCCCATGGCAACAGCGCCCAACAGGCCGGCCTGGAAAAAGCCCTGAGCGAAGTCACTGCCAACTGCACTGAGGCATCGCTGAAGAAAGAGCGCGAAAACAAGGTGCTGGACGCCAAGCACGAAGTCAGCCGCCGCCAGGCCGACCTCGACAAGGCCATGAAAAAAGGCGATGCGGACAAGATCAACAAGCGCAAGGACAAGCTCGCCGAATCGCGCAAAGAGCTGCAGGATGCGGTGGAAGAACTCGACCAGTAAAACCGGTCAGTGGTCCCGAAACTGCTTATGGCAAGCGCTGCAAGCGTCTTCGACTTTCTGCACTGCGGGTTGAAGGCTGCTGGCCTTATAGGGTTGGACCTGGCTGGCGATCACCAATTCACCGGTGGCCGCCTCCAGGTCGCGGGCCATTTGCAGAAATTGCGCCTGCTTTTGCCACACCTCATCCCGGGCACTGGTGTGGTCGTCTTCCCGCACGCTCGGGAAGTGCTGCCAAGGCTGATGGGACAACGCGTCCAGCTTGACCGCGCCGTCGGCGAACCGGGCGCCGTCGAAAGGGATGCGCCCGCGCAGCATGCCGCCCAGGCCTTCGCTGGTCTGGAGCATTTGCTTGAAGATCGCCTTGCGCTGGCCCAGGGGGGAGTTGGGGTCCACACCGCCGCAGGCGGACAAGGCCAGGCAGGCCAGCGCTACAACCGTCATATGTTTAAAAGTCATGGTGGCTCAGGGTCACGGAAAACGGTGGTCAGTATCCCCGCCTCGTCCGCAAAGACCAATAGCCCTATTAATAATAAGGGTTGCCCGAGCGCGTTTAGGCACGGGCAATCGCTTCAGGAATTACGTGCATGAATGTCAATGGGAAACCCTGGAGCCGCCTGGCGTGGGCTCTGCCGATGATCGCGCTGCTGGCCGGTTGCGACCTGGGCAAAGACGCTGGCAAAGAGACTGCCAAAGAAGAACCCGCCAAACCCCATGCCGTCGCCACCTACGTGAGCGCTCCATGGGAAGCGTTGCCGGCCGTTTCCGACAGCGACTTGCTGGCGGGTTTCGAATCCTGGCGCAGTGCCTGTCAGCGCCTCAAGGCCGACCCGATCTGGGGCGCGACCTGCGCTGCCGCAGCCAGCGTACCGGGCGATGCCGTGGCGGTGCGCGGGTTTCTTAAGGAGCGCCTGGATGTGTTCGGCCTGCGTTCAGCCGACAACACTCCGAATGGCCTGATTACCGGCTACTACGAGCCGGTCTACCCTGGCAGCCTGACCAAGACCGCCACCGCCCATGTGCCGGTGTACGGCGTGCCGGATGATCTGATTATCGTCAACCTGGAAGCCATCTATCCGGAACTCAAGGGCAAGCGCCTGCGCGGCCGCCTGGAGGGCCGTGTGCTCAAGCCGTATGACGATGCCAGCACCATCAACGGCCAGGGCTCGACCGCCAAACCGATCGCCTGGCTGACCGACCCGATGGACCTGCAGTTCCTGCAGATCCAGGGCTCCGGGCGCATTCAACTGGCCGGTGGGCGGCAACTGCGCGTGGGTTATGGCGACCAGAACGGCTATCCCTACCGCCCTATCGGCCGCTGGCTGGTGGAGCAAGGCGAGTTGAAAAAAGAAGAGGTGAGCATGGGCGCCATCAGCGCCTGGGCCAAGGCCCATCCGCAGCGCATTCCGGAACTGTTGGCGAGCAACCCCAGCTATGTGTTCTTCAGCGCTCGCCCCGACAGTAATGAAGGGCCGCGCGGCTCGCTGAACGTGCCATTGACCGCGGGCTACAGTGTGGCCGTGGACCGCAAGGTGATTCCGCTGGGGAGTTTGTTGTGGCTGTCGACCACCAAGCCTGACGGTTCAGCAATTACCAGACCCGTCGCAGCCCAGGACACCGGGGGCGCAATCACCGGCGAAGTGCGGGCAGACTTGTTCTGGGGCACGGGCACTGCAGCAGGCGAGTTGGCCGGGAACATGAAGCAACAGGGGCAGATCTGGATGCTCTGGCCCAAGGGTGCGGCGTTGCCGCAAGTGCCGGATGCACCCAGCGGAACCTGACAGACACTGAAGACCAAATATGGGAGGGGGCAAGCCCCCTCCCACAAGGGTTCTGCTTCAAGCTTCAGATCGAGACGAAGAAGAAGCTCGCAATCAGCGCCATTCCCACGGCCCAAACCAGCGAACGCAGCAGCGCCCAGTCCGCCAGGTAGCAAATGATGTAGAGCAGGCGGCTGGTGATGAACAGCACTGCCAGCACGTTGATCGTCACCAGCTCGGCCGTACCGGCGAGGTGAGCGATGATTACCGCCGCCGCGAAGGCCGGGGTGACTTCAAAGCCGTTGAGTTGCGCATTATGGGCACGCTTGGAGACGCCTTCGACCGTTTCCAGGAATGCGCGCGGATCGTGGTTATGCCTTGGCCCGAACTTGCCTTCGCTGAACTTGGCCACACCGGTACACAGGTACGGCAGAAAGATTGCGATCAACACACACCAGAAAGCTACGGTCATCAGTCATTTCCCTTTTTAGTTTTATCAAGGCAGTCAGAGCGCAATCACCTATGAGCCGTGTTCGGCCGAAAGGTTCTTTCATGCGATTGCACCTGTTTATACCAAACAGCGTCTCGACGCACGCTGTGCACCCGCACTTTCCAGGCCCGAGGGCCTGGAACGCAGCCTGTTGCCGAGCCTCACTGATTCTTTTCCACCTGCTGCGGATGCCTCGGATCCGCAGCCTTCTTGCCCGGCAAGCTGCCCTCACTGCGAATCTGCGCATGGCTGATCAACGCAAAGATGAAACTGCCACCGATGATATTGCCGGCCAGGGTCGGGCCGGCAAATACCAGCCAGAAGTCATGCCAGGACAGTTCGCCGGCAAACACCAGGTATGACACTTCCGCCGAACCCACCACGATGTGAGTGAAATCGCCCAGGGCCATGAGGTAGGTGATCAGGATAATGATCCACATCTTGGCGCTTTCCATCGACGGGATCATCCACACCATGGTGGCGATCATCCAGCCGGAGACGATGCCTTTGGCGAACATCTGACCGGCGTCGTTTTCCATGATCTTGCGCCCGATGTCGAGGAAGGCCATGTCGGTCTTGGTGTCGAAGATCGGCAGGTGCAGCATCACGTAGGCCACCAGCAAGGTGCCACAGAGGTTGCCCACGAGCACCACCGTCCAGAGCCGCAACAGGCGTCCGGCATTGGACAGGGTCGGTTTGCTCATCACCGGCAACACGGCGGTGAGGGTGTTTTCAGTAAACAGTTGCTGGCGCGCCAGGATCACCGCCAGGAAACCCGCGCAATAACCAAAGCTGGCAATGACCTTGAACGCTTCGCCGTCCGGCAAGCGCGAGTTGAGCAGCCCCATGGCCATCAGAGACAAGCCCATGGTCAACCCGGCGGCCAGGGCCGACCACCACAGCGCCGCGACGCTGCGCTCCAGCTCCTGATCGCCCTGGGTACGGATGATTTCATGCAGCACCGCCGCGCGGGGCGGTTGGTTCTTGTCTACGTCCTTTTGCTCTTCGTGCGACAGGTTGGGGGTTTTGCCTGTTTCGTCGGTGGCCATGATTATCCGGAGTCCAAGGGGGGCGTGTAGCTACGACACGCCGCCACAGTGGCTGTTCAGTGGCCAGGCAACTAAACCTGCATCTTCCAGGCCTTGGCCATCTCCACCGTGGTTGAGCTGGCCGCCTCGTCCCAGGGTTTGTTACGCGCCTTATAGTTGTCGCGCAGGGCATCGAGCACCTGGTTGAACTGGGTGGGCGTGGTCGCCCAGGCCAGATCCTGAGCGGCACGGTGTAACAGTTCGACGTTAGACGTGGGCTGGCCAGGCCGAAACAACGAGGGGTAGATCACCTCCCGTGTGAAGTTTTCCGCTCTCACTGCAATATCACGCACGTTCATTTCGGCGACAGCGCCGCCGATGACTCTGGACATCGGCGATGCACCGCCCGCGATCTGCCTGGCCGCCACTTGCAGCAACTGCTGAAAATTGCGCTGGGTTGCTTCATTGAGGCGCCTGCCCAACCAGTCGATTTGCTCAGGGCGTTGCGCAAGGGCGTCCAGGTTGCGCAACGCGGATGAAATTTTCGGCGTGAACGCCAGCGAGTCCTGTGCCTGATTCGCCTCGCTGATCGCCTCATCCAAGGCTTGCAACGCCTGCTGCGCGCTGTTTCTGAACGCCAGCACATACGCGGCGGCGGGGTCGGTTTGCAGCGCCGGCTTCAGGCTGGCGAGCAGTTGGTCATCCATGGCCAGCACGGCGTCATGCAGTGACTGAAACGAATGGTGCTCAAGTGCCGTGGAGCGACGCTCCAAGTGCGCTTGCACTGCTTGACGCGCCTTGGCCTGCAAGTGTTGCTTGTGATCATCCTGCATCGTGAAGTTGACGGTCCCGCTGAGCAACCCACGAAAATCGCCTTTTTCGGTCTTCAGCGGCAGTGTCACGATTTGATCGGCAAAGGCTTCGAGCTTTTTATCCTGAAGAGCTTCAGCGGCGGAATGTGCAACGCCGGTGATGCGGTCAGCCACGCTGCTGAGAAAGCTGCCACTTCGCACCGGTGTATCCGTGGTGTAGGACTCAAGCTTGACGATCAATGCTTCAGGCTTGTTCAAGGGGCTCTCAGCAAATGACCTCTGCACCACACCGGGCGCCGGGGTATTGAGCAACAAGCCACCATCCTTGAACGCGGTGGTTTCAGCCGACACTTGAAAGCCATGACCTTGCTCCACCGGGCTTTTGAATACCACCGGCAACGAACCTGAAATTTGCGCCGCCCGCGCAATGTCCATTTGCGGGGTCAAGCTGGCATTGAACATCACCAACTGCGGGCGGTGAGCAAACATACCGGTTCCGGTGATGCTCAGTTGCTTGATCGCGGGGATATACCGGTGCAACACCTCAAGATCGCCGAACGTCGGGGCACCGCCGGCATTCAGCTTGTCGGCAATCTTCATGACCTCGGCGGGCCGAGGTTCTCGAGGGCTTTGCGCGATATGCGCAAGAATTGACCGGCGCGACTCGTTGCGGATCAGTTCCTCAAGAGGAAAAGCTTCAGTTTGCAGGCGCGGCAGCAAGGTCATTAACAGCTGAGAAACATGGCCGAGGGAGCCGGGTAAATGACCGATGAGCTTGCCAACGGTCGTACTAGCGTCTTGCATCCAAGCAGTCAAGGCATCCCTGCTATTGAGTAGGCTAGGCAGATCGATGCCGTCCGACAACTTGTCGAACGCTGCGGCCCCCATGCCGCTGGCAATCAATGCCGCCGAAATCGCCCCCGCGGATGACCCACACGCCAACTGGATGTCTTGCAGCTTTCCGGCGTCCTCAAGGGCCTGCACCACCCCCGCAAAAGCGATGCCTTTGGCCCCTCCGCCGCTGAGCACCAGGCTCGTGGCGGGCGGCGCCGATAGGATCACCTCCACCCGCCCCAGCTCATCGCGTAAAAGCGTCACATTGCGCTCACCCACCCCCTCTACCAAGGGCGTCTTCGCGCTGGTCGCGGACGAAGACTCAACTTCTTTAAATTTCAACGGGTGCTGAATCTGGGCGATCGAGTTAAACACTTTCATACACTGGCTCTCCATAGGGTGTGAGCCTGAGTGATGAAAGCGCCTTGCGACGATCCATGCGGAATGATTTGGTAAACCAAATCACACCACGACGTTGTTACTCGGAAAGACTGTCGTCCTGGAACTGATCCTTCACGTACTTGATTTCGGTACGACCATGAGGCGCCGGCAGGCCATCTTCGCCGAGGTTGACGAAGACCATTTTCTCTACGGTCAGGATGCTTTTGCGGGTGATCTTATTGCGCACTTCGCAGGTCAGGGTGATGGAGGTGCGGCCGAACTCGGTGGCGGTGATGCCCAGCTCGATGATGTCGCCCTGACGCGAGGCGCTGACAAAGTTGATTTCGGAGATGTACTTGGTCACCACGCGCTGGTTGCCCAACTGGACGATCGCATAGATCGCCGCCTCTTCATCGATCCAGCGCAGCAGGCTGCCACCGAACAGGGTGCCGTTGGGGTTGAGGTCTTCGGGTTTTACCCATTTGCGGGTGTGGAAGTTCATGATCACTCCAAAGCATGTTGCCCAATGATGGGCAATATCATGGCAGAGCATGGGCCCAAGCTCTATGAGCCATTGACTATCGCACCCATGAGCGATCTTCATGCCGCCGACAGAAAGGCTTGGGAAGTGCCGCATACACGGCTATAATCGCCTCCGCTTCAAAACGGTCATCTTCAGTTGATACCGTTCTCCCGCCACCTGTCCGAGGGGCGCTGCAGCAGGTTCAACCTGTCAGGCTCGGATGGGGCGTTGTCCGGCCCGGAACACCGGCCTGATACTAAACGCACAACGGCGCCCATTCGCACACTACGAATGGAGGCTCTTCATGAGCGCTGTAATCACGCCTGCAGAATTCAACGACTACAAAGTCGCCGACATGTCCCTCGCTGCCTGGGGCCGTCGCGAAACCTTTATCGCCGAATCCGAAATGCCAGCCCTGATGGGCCTGCGTCGCAAGTACTCCGCTGAGCAGCCGCTCAAGGGTGCGAAGATTCTGGGCTGCATTCACATGACCATCCAGACTGCCGTGCTGATCGAAACCCTGGTTGCCCTGGGTGCCGAAGTGCGCTGGTCGTCCTGCAACATTTTCTCGACTCAAGACCAGGCCGCTGCCGCTATCGCCGCCGCCGGTATCCCGGTGTTCGCCTGGAAAGGCGAAACCGAAGCAGAGTACGAGTGGTGCCTGGAGCAAACCATCCTCAAGGATGGCGCGCCATGGGACGCCAACATGATCCTCGACGACGGCGGCGACCTGACCGAGCTGCTGCACAAGAAATACCCGCAGATCCTCGACCGCGTCCACGGCGTGACCGAAGAAACCACCACGGGTGTACACCGTCTGTTGGACATGCTGGCCAAGGGCGAGCTGAAAATCCCGGCCATCAACGTCAATGACTCGGTGACCAAGAGCAAGAACGACAACAAGTACGGCTGCCGTCACAGCCTGAACGATGCCATCAAGCGCGGCACCGACCACCTGCTGTCGGGCAAGCAAGCCCTGGTGATCGGCTACGGCGACGTGGGCAAGGGCTCGTCCCAGTCCCTGCGTCAGGAAGGCATGATCGTCAAGGTCTCCGAAGTTGACCCGATCTGCGCCATGCAAGCCTGCATGGACGGTTTCGAAGTGGTTTCGCCGTTCATCGACGGCATCAACGACGGCACCGAAGCGAGCATCGACAAGGCCCTGCTGGGCAAGATCGACCTGATCGTCACCACCACCGGTAACGTGAACGTCTGCGATGCGAACATGCTCAAGGCGCTGAAGAAACGCGCAGTGGTGTGCAACATCGGTCACTTCGATAACGAAATCGACACGGCTTTCATGCGCAAGAACTGGGCATGGGAAGAAGTGAAGCCACAGGTTCACAAGGTACACCGCACCGGCGCAGGCACTTTCGACCCGCAGAACGACGATTACCTGATCCTGCTGGCCGAAGGCCGCCTGGTGAACCTGGGTAACGCGACCGGCCACCCAAGCCGCATCATGGACGGCTCGTTCGCCAACCAGGTACTGGCGCAGATCTTCCTGTTCCAACAGAAGTACGCCGACCTGTCGCCTGCCCAGAAAGCCGAGCGCCTGACCGTGGAAGTACTGCCGAAGAAACTCGACGAAGAAGTGGCCCTGGAAATGGTCCGCGGCTTTGGCGGCGTGGTAACCCAACTGACCAAGACCCAGGCCGACTACATCGGCGTGACGGTTGAAGGTCCGTTCAAGCCGCACGCTTACCGCTACTGATATGCCTGCTGCCCGCTCCCCC
This sequence comes from Pseudomonas sp. R5-89-07, assembly GCF_003851685.1. Lineage (NCBI taxonomy): Bacteria > Pseudomonadati > Pseudomonadota > Gammaproteobacteria > Pseudomonadales > Pseudomonadaceae > Pseudomonas > Pseudomonas sp. R5-89-07. Next base: position 5,547,396 of record NZ_CP027727.1, read on the forward strand.
TGCGGGGAGCGGGCTTTAATGTGGGAGGGGGCTTGCCCCCGATGCGGTGGGTCAGTCGATATTTTACTAACTGACACTCCGCCATCGGGGGCAAGTCGAATCGTCGCACCGCCCCTCCCACATTGACGGTGTACACATTCCGGAATTCCGAGTTTCCAAGGGTATTACCATGTCCCAAGACCGTCGCTACAGCTTCGAGTTCTTCCCGACCAAGACCGATGCTGGGCATGAAAAACTGATGGCCACTGCCAAACAGTTGGCCGGCTATCAGCCCGACTTCTTTTCCTGCACCTACGGCGCCGGCGGTTCGACCCGTGACCGTACGATCAACACCGTGCTGCAGCTCGAAAGTGAAGTCAAAGTTCCCGCCGCTCCGCACTTGTCGTGCGTGGGCGATAGCAAGGCCGACCTGCGCGGCCTGCTGACCCAATACAAGGCCGCCGGCATCAAACGCATCGTCGCCCTGCGTGGTGACCTGCCATCCGGCATGGGCATGGCCAGCGGTGAGCTGCGCTATGCCAACGACCTGGTGAGCTTCATTCGCGAAGAAAGCGGCGATCACTTCCATATCGAAGTGGCCGCTTACCCGGAGATGCACCCCCAGGCGCGCAATTTCGAAGACGATCTCAAGAATTTCGTGCGCAAGGCCAACGCCGGCGCCGACAGCGCGATCACCCAGTACTTCTTCAACGCCGACAGCTACTTCTACTTCGTCGAGCGGGTACGTGCCATGGGTGTGAACATCCCGATCGTGCCGGGCATCATGCCGATCACCAACTACAGCAAGCTGGCGCGCTTCTCCGACGCCTGCGGTGCCGAGATCCCACGCTGGGTGCGCAAGCAACTGGAAGCCTATGGCGATGACGTCAAAAGCATCCAGGCGTTCGGCGAGCAGGTCATCACCGAGATGTGTGAACAATTGTTGCAAGGTGGTGCACCAGGGCTGCACTTCTATACCCTGAACCAGGCTGAACCCAGCCTTGCCATCTGGAACAACCTCAAGCTGCCACGCTAAGGCTTGTCCGGTTGTGCCAAGGCCCTCGTTCACGAGGGCCTTGGTCGTTTTACGTTTGCCGTTTTACGTGCCTATTTTTACTACCTGAGGGGAACCCCGCAGTCCATGAATACAGTGTCTTCCACTTCCCGTCCGCAGCTGGTCTACCTCGTCTTCGGCGCCGAGACCTACCATCAGGAAGCGGTATTCAGCATCGCCAGTGCATTGGCTTTCCTGCAAGACACTCCCGATGCGGCCGTGGACATCCAGGTATTCAGCGACAACCCCGAACCCTATCGCCTGCTGCCGGTACGTGTGCGCCCGCTGGACGAGGCCACCCGCAAACGCTGGAGCGAGCCCCACGGTTACCACTTTCGCACCAAGCACGTGGTGCTGCGCCAGGTGCTGCAAGAGTCGCCGGTAGCGCTGCTGATCGACACCGACACGTTTTTCCACCGCTCGCCCATGACCCTCTTCGAGCGCGTGCAGCCAGGCACCCTGCTGTGCAACGCCTTCTACACCAAGTATGGCGACAACCACGAAAGCATCCTCTACACCGCCCTGCGCCAGCGCCTGCTGGACATGGGCGTGGCCGACGATGACATGATGACCCTCAACTCCGGCGTGATGGGCCTGACCCAGCAGGACGCGCACATCCTCGACCGTTCGATCGAGTTGATGGATGAACTGTTTCCCCATGCCCAGGGCGCCTACACCCTGGAAGAGTTCTGCCTGTCCATCGCCGCCTACCGTACCGTCAACGTGCGCGAGTGCCCGGACCTGATCCACCATTACTGGAGTCGCAAGCAGCTGTTCCGGGCCAAGGTCAAGGCCTGGATCGCCAAGCACGCCGCCGCGCCCACCAGTGCGCTGGCCCTGGCCGACACGCGCCAGGTCTCGGCCCACCTGCCGCGCCCGCCGCGCTTGCAGCGCATGATGTACAAGCTGATTACCCTGCTGCTGCCCAAGCATCAGCAGCAGTTCATCCGCGAAATCCTCTACGGCTGCTATGAACACGAAAACGAGTTCGACCAGGCCTGTGGCCCGGTGTGGTGGGACAAGGCCCGACAAAACCAGGAGGAACGCCAGAAACGCCCGATTGACGAACACCAGCTCGAACACTGGTTCGCCAACCCGGTGGTGCGTCTGATTCTCGGCGAGCGGCGAGCCGCGATCCACGCCCACCTGATGGACGCGCCAGTAAAATAGCCCCCGTCGCCAAAGCGCGCGCCAGAGCTTCTCTTTATCCCGGGAGCGTCGTAACCTCAGGGAATGCCTGTCACTTTCAAGTTATTGATCGCTACGCTTTTCACTTGCCTGAGCCTGGCCGCTTATGGCGAGAAATTGCGCATTGTCACCGAACCCTGGGCGCCCTATGTCTACGATGACAACGGCAGCATGCGTGGCCTGGACTACGAAACCACGGTGACCGTATTCCAGCGCCTCGGTGTGGAGGTGCAATGGCAGTTCCTGCCCTGGAAGCGTTGCCTGGCCATGCTTGACCAAGGTCACGCCGACGGCGCCCTGGACATTTTCCACAGCCAGGAGCGCGATGCCCTGCTGCTCTACCCTAGCGAACCCTTGTCGGCGGTCGAGTTCGTGCTGTTCTACGCCAACGACCGCCCGCACCCCGCCGAAACCCTCGACGATCTGCGCGGCCTGACCGTGGGCACTTCACCCGGTTACCTGTATGGCGCAGCTTTCAGCGCATCCAGCGCTTTCGCGCGCGAACCCGCCCCCAGCCATGAGGCCAACTTCGGCAAGCTCATGCTCGGGCGCGTTGATATGGTGGTCACTGACCGTCGGGTGGGGCAGCACGTGATCAAGGAATTGGGCCTTGAGGGCAAGGTCAGCCAGGCGCCGTTGGTGGTCAGCCATCAGCAGCAGTTTCTCGCCGTGCGACGTGGCGCGGGCATGGACCTGCTGGTGCAGCGCTTTGCCGCCGAGCTCAAACGCTTCAAGCAAGAGCCGGCCTATGCCGCCTTGAGCGCCAAATACGGCGGCATCCAGGCGCAAACGGGCCCTGTCAGCGCCTCCGGATACACCGTTGAGCAGCAGGAAAGCAGCGCGCAGTGATTGCTCTGTTATACTCCGGCCTTTCCGCCAGGCTTACGCCCGGCCGCTGAGGTCTTGAAAAAGGCACCCAACCCCGCTACAGCGCAGCTTTGCAGCCCGCGCGAGCCGGTGGAGTGCCCGCCAGACGCAGCAGGACCGGACGGGATTACGCTCCCCTAAGCGCCATTCACGCCCGGCAAGATTATCCCTTTGGGCCAAGCCCTAACTAAAACAGGATTACTCATGTCCTTTGCTTCCCTCGGTCTCTCCGAGGCTTTAGTCCGCGCCATCGAGGCAGCGGGCTATACCGAGCCTACTCCGGTGCAACAGCGGGCCATTCCCGCCGTGTTGCAAGGCCGCGACCTGATGGTTGCGGCGCAGACAGGTACCGGTAAAACCGGTGGTTTCGCCCTCCCGATTCTGGAGCGGTTGTTCCCCAACGGTCACCCGGACAAATCCCAACGTCACGGCCCGCGCCAACCGCGCGTACTGGTCCTGACCCCCACCCGCGAACTCGCAGCCCAAGTGCACGACAGCTTCAAGCTGTATGCCCGCGACCTGAAGTTCGTCAGCGCCTGCATCTTCGGCGGCGTCGGCATGAACCCTCAGGTTCAGGCCATGTCCCGCGGTGTCGACGTGCTGGTGGCGTGCCCGGGTCGTTTGCTCGACCTGTGCGGCCAGGGCAGCGTCGATCTGTCCCACGTGGAAATCCTCGTGCTGGACGAAGCCGACCGCATGCTCGACATGGGCTTTGTCCATGACGTGAAAAAGGTCCTCGCCCGCCTGCCGGCCAAACGTCAGAACCTGCTGTTCTCGGCCACGTTCTCCCAGGACATCACTGCCCTGGCTGGCAAGCTGCTGCACAACCCTGAGCGCATCGAAGTCACGCCGCCCAACACCACGGTCGAGCGTATCGAGCAACGCGTATTCCGCCTGCCCGCCAGCCACAAGCGCTCGCTGCTGGCGCACCTGATCACCCACGGTGCCTGGGAACAAGTACTGGTGTTCACTCGCACCAAGCATGGCGCCAACCGCCTGGCCGAATACCTGGACAAGCACGGCCTCACCGCCGTCGCCATCCACGGTAACAAGAGCCAGAACGCGCGCACCAAAGCCCTGGCCGACTTCAAGGCCGGCACTGTGCGCATCCTGGTCGCCACCGATATCGCCGCACGCGGTCTGGATATCGATCAATTGCCGCACGTGGTCAACTTCGAGCTGCCGAACGTCGACGAAGACTACGTGCACCGTATCGGCCGTACTGGCCGTGCCGGTCGTTCGGGCGAGGCCATTTCCCTGGTCGCACCGGACGAAGAAAAACTGCTGAAAAGCATCGAGCGCATGACCAAGCAGAAAATCGCCGACGGCGACCTGATGGGCTTCGACTCAAGCACCGTGGAGGCCGAAAAGCCTGAAGCGCGCGAGCGCCCGGATGTGCGTAACCCACGCAACCCACGCGGTCCGAAGGGCGATGGCCCGAACGGCGGCGGTGGTGGCGGTGGCCGTCGCGACAAGGGCAAGGACAAGGGCAAGGAAAAATCCGCCACCAGCAGCCGTGGCGAACGCCCGGCCCGTGAGCAGAAGCCCCGTGAAGGCACCCCAGCCCGCGAACAGCGCCAGCCGAGCCAGCCGCCACGCGCCACAGCCGACCGCGCTCCGGACGAATTCCTCGACGACGATGTGGATAACTTCGGTAACCGCGTCGACTACGTGCCTCAGGCCAAGCCGGCCCAGGGCCGTGGTCGTCGTCCGGGTGCCCCTGCACAGGGCGCTGGCGCCGCTGCCCCACGTGGCGGTCAGCCACAGGGCGCACGTCAGAACGGCCCGCGCAACAGCAGCGGCGGCACCACTGGTACGCCGCCAGCCAAGCGCAACGGCCCACGCAGCGGTGCACCGCGTGACGGCCAGGCCCGTCGCGAAGACTCGCGCAGCAACAACCGCCGCCCGGCCCGTGACGAGCAACCACGTTCGTCCGAGCCAGCGGTGCAAAACCCGCGCGGTGGTCCGGCGCCGAAGATCATCCACAAGGAGTCGAAAGCCGATCGCTTCCCGACACCCGAGCAGTTGGATCAACTGCCTGGCCGTCCTCGTGGCGAGAAGCCAGCGCTGCTGACCCGCAACCGCGAGGCATAAAAAAAAAACCCGTATCGCAAGATACGGGTTTTTTTTGCCTGTAGGAGCGAGGAGTACGCCTCGCTCCTACCTGCGAAGCATTACTTCGCTTTCACACCTTCAAACGTGATGTACAGCTGAACGTTGTCGGACTGTGGACCTACGTCCATGCCGTCCTTGTTGAATTCCTTGCGGCTGATGTTAGTGGTGCCTTCAAAGCCGGCACGGTAGCCGCCCCATGGGTCCTTGCCTTCGCCGAGGAACGTAGCCTTGACCAGGATAGGCTTGGTCACACCGTGGAAGGTCAGGTCGCCGGTCACGTCGGCAGTCAGCTTGCCGTCAGCATTCTTGCCGGTTGGCTTGACGCTGGTGGAAACGAACTTGGCATCCGGGAATTTGCCCGACTCCAGGAAGTCCTTGGTGTTGACGTGCTTGTCACGTTCGGCGTGGTTGGAGAACACGCTGGCCGTACGTACGTTAACTTCGATCTTGGCGTCTTCTGGCTTGGCTGCATCAAAGCTGAACTTACCGTCCAGGTCCTTGAACGTACCGGTGATGTAGCTGTAGCCCAGGTGGCTGATTTTGAAATCAACGAAGGCGTGCTGGCCTTCCTTGTCGATCACATAATCAGCGGCCATCGCCGAACCTGCGGACAGCAGGGCCGAACCGATTGCCAGAGCAGCGAGAGTCTTTTTCAACATACTTTGTTTTCCTTGTGAGTCGAGGTTGAACGTCAGGCGGTGCGTCCCAGCATGCGTGTCAGGGTCACATCACGATCGATAAAGTGGTGCTTCAGTGCCGCCACGCCGTGCAAGCCGGCGAATACAACCAACACCCAGGCCAGATACAGATGAATCCAGCCCGCAGTGTCTGCCTGGTCCGGTAGACCGGAAACCAGGGCAGGTATTTCAAACAGGCCAAACACCGGGATACCGACACCGTCTGCGGTGGAAATCAGGTAGCCGGCAATCATCACGGCAAACAGCCCGAGATACAGGAACGCATGGCCAAACGCGGCGCCGATGCGGGTCAAGCGGCTGTAGCTGGCCAGCGGCGCAGGCGGCGGGCTGACCAGGCGCCAGACAATACGCACCAGCATGACGGCAAACAGCGTGATACCAATGCTCTTGTGCAGGTCCGGCGCGTCTTTGCGCCAGGCACTGTAGTAGTCGAGACCGACCATCCACAGGCCCAGCGCGAACAAGCCAAATACCACCAAGGCCACGCCCCAGTGCAAAACCATGCTGACCCAACCATAGCGGGCCGGTGAATTGCGTAGCTGCATGTACTTAATCCCGTAAGAACTGTGCCCAAGACTAGCGTTTTACCTATCGAATTAAAGCGGAAAATTTCGCTTTGAAATATCGAGAAATGTGATGAAGAAGGTATGCATCATAAATTAACAAGGGATTAAGACTATTCCCAAGAAACGTGACAGACCGTCCTGCATTTACCGCGAATTTCCCCACAATGGCTTGTGACCCACGCCACCATTGCATAGGCTTGCGCGATTGTTTCGCCCGCGCAGGTTGCGGGACCGCTTCGAGGAGATCACCGATGGGCTTGAATAACCAGTGGATGCAGCGTGACCTCGCGGTGCTGTGGCATCCCTGCACCCAGATGAAAGACCACCAGCAATTGCCCCTTGTGCCAATCAAGCGCGGGGAAGGCGTATGGCTGGAAGACTTCGAAGGCAAGCGCTATCTCGATGCTGTCAGCTCCTGGTGGGTCAACGTGTTCGGCCACGCCAACCCGCGCATCAACCAGCGCATCAAGGATCAGGTCGACCAACTGGAGCACGTGATCCTTGCCGGTTTCAGCCATCAGCCGGTGATCGAGCTGTCCGAGCGCCTGGTCGCGATGACTCCCGAAGGCCTGACTCGCTGTTTCTATGCCGATAACGGTTCATCGTGCATTGAAGTCGCGTTGAAGATGAGCTTTCACTACTGGCTCAATCGCGGCCAGCCGAACAAGAAGCGCTTCGTCACCCTGACCAACAGCTACCACGGCGAAACCATCGCGGCGATGTCGGTGGGCGACGTGCCGCTGTTTACCGAGACCTACAAGGCGTTGCTGCTCGACACCCTCAAAGTGCCGAGCCCTGACTGCTACCTGCGCCCCGAGGGCGTGAGCTGGGAAGAACATTCACGCACGATGTTTCTGGCCATGGAGCAAACCCTGGCCGAGCACCATGACAGCGTCGCCGCCGTCATCGTCGAGCCGCTGATCCAGGGCGCCGGCGGCATGCGCATGTACCACCCGGTATACCTCAAGCTGCTGCGCGAAGCCTGCGACCGCTATGGCGTGCACCTGATCCACGACGAAATCGCTGTGGGCTTTGGCCGCACAGGCAGCATGTTCGCCTGTGAACAGGCCGGCATCCGACCGGACTTCCTGTGCCTGTCCAAAGCCCTGACCGGCGGCTACCTGCCGCTGGCCGCCGTGGTCACCACCGACGACGTCTACAGCGCCTTCTACGACGACTACCCAACCCTGCGCGCCTTCCTTCACTCCCACAGCTACACCGGCAACCCGCTGGCGTGCGCGGCGGCCCTGGCCACCCTGGATATTTTCGAAGAAGACAACGTCATCGAAAACAACAAGGCGCTGGCCCAGCGCATGGCCAGCGCCACGGCGCACCTGGTGGACCACCCGCATGTCTCTGAAGTGCGCCAGACCGGCATGGTGCTGGCCATCGAAATGGTGCAGGACAAAGCCACCAAGGCCCCCTACCCCTGGCAGGAACGCCGTGGTCTGAAGGTGTTCGAGCATGCGCTGGAGCGCGGCGCGCTGTTGCGGCCGCTGGGCAGCGTGGTGTACTTCCTGCCGCCGTACGTGATCACGCCGGAGCAGATCGATTTTCTTGCCGAGGTCGCGAGTGAAGGCATCGATATCGCCACCAACAGCAAGGTCAGCGTTGCTGTGCCTAAGGATTTTCACCCAGGCTTTCGCGATCCGGGATAGCGTCCAAAATCCCTGTAGGAGCGAGCGTGCTCGCGAAGGTATTCCAGGCACACCGCGGCGCCGGCTATATGTTTTTCGCGAGCAAGCTCGCTCCTACAGAAGACAGAAAGTGTGTATGCATAACTTTTCCAGAGAACCGCAATGAGACTGTCCCGTTTTTTCACCGACACCCCGCTGAGCCTCGGCGACCACGAATTGCCTGAAGCCCAGGCGCATTACATCAGCCGTGTGTTGCGCATGGTCGAAGGCGACGCCGTGCAACTGTTCGACGGCTCCGGCCAGGAGTTCCTTGGGCAATTGCTGGAAGTCGGCAAAAAACGCGTCACCGTGCAACTGACGGAAAGCTTCAATGGCCAGGCTGAATCGCCGCTGCATATTCACCTCGGCCAGGGCCTGTCACGGGGCGAGCGTATGGACTGGGCGATCCAGAAGGCCACCGAACTGGGCGTCAACGCCATCACGCCAATCTTCAGCGACCGCTGCGAGGTGCGCCTCAAAGACGAACGCGCCGACAAACGCCTGCTGCACTGGCGCCAGGTGGCAATCAGCGCGTGCGAGCAATGCGGGCGGTCGACGGTACCGGTGATTCACCCGCCGCTGTTGCTGGCCGACTGGCTCAAGCAAACCGAAGCAGACCTGAAGCTGGTGTTGCACCCGGTGGCCGAGCCGATGGTCAGCCATGCCAAACCTGCCAGCCTGGCGTTCCTGATCGGGCCTGAGGGTGGGCTGACCGACGGCGAAGTCGCAACCGCCCAAGCCGCCGGCTTCCATGCCGCCCGCCTCGGCCCGCGGGTGTTGCGCACCGAGACTGCACCGGTCGTGGCGCTGGCCGTCGCCCAGCAACTCTGGGGTGACTTCTAACCCCCCGTTCAAACCCCAATCTAAACTGTGGGAGGGGGCTTGCCCGCGATAGCGGTGTGTCAGTCACCGGATGTACAAGCTGACCCAAAGGCATCGGGGGCAAGCCCCCTCCCACATTTGGTGTGTGGCGATCACTCCACCGGGTCGCTGATCGGCTTGGCGATAATCTGCTTCAGCTCAGTGGTCATCGGAAACTCCAGGTTCAACCCCTTGGGCGGAATCGGCTGTTCAAACCAGCGCTGGTAAATCCCATTGATCTCTCCACTGCGGTAGAGCTCCCCGAGTGTCTCGTTGACCACTGCCAGAAACTGCGGGTCGTCCTTGCGTACCATGCAGCTGTAGATTTCCCGCGATTGCTCTTGCCCCACCACTACCCAGTTGTGGGGATCCCTGGCCTTGGCCCGCTCACCGTAGAGCAGTGCATCATCCATGTAGAAAGCCGCCGCGCGGCCAGTTTCGAGCATCTTGAAGGCTTCGCCGTGGTCCTTGGCGCTGATCACGAACATATCGGCCTTGTGCTCGGCGTTGTAGCGCTTGAGGAAGCGCTCGTTGGTGGTGCCGGCGGTGGTCACCACGTTCTTGCCCTTGAGGTCGTCAAACCCTTTGATCCCGCTGTCCCTGGCAGTCAGCAATTGGCCCTTCACGTAGATAAACCCGTAGGAGAACGCTACCTGCTGTTGCCGCTCAGCCGTCACGCCGGTGGAGCCGCACTCCAGATCCACCGTGCCGTTCTGCACCAGGGGGATTCGGGTTTGAGAGGTAACCAGGTTGTAGTTCACCTTGAGGTCCGCCACCCCGGTTTTCTCCTGGATACGCGCCACGATCCTGTTCGCCAGGTCCACCGAATAGCCCATGGGCTTGCCACTGCTGTCGGCCACATAGGAAAACGGCACCGACGCATCGCGATAGCCCAGGGTGATGGACCTGGTGCTGGCGATCTTGCCCAGGGTGCCGTCCTGCGGCGCTTGCGTTGCCTGCGCCTGTGCGCCGAACAGAAGGCCCAGGGTGCAGCCGGTCAACAGGATTCTTTTCATTGTTATTCTCCGTTGGTTTCGGGTGGTAGAGATTCAAGCGGCGCGGGGCGTCAGGCCCTGCATGTCGATGGAGGGCGTGCGCTGGTCGATCAGTTCGGCCAGCAGTTGACCGCTACCGCACGCCAGCGTAAAGCCCAGGGCGCCGTGGCCGAGGTTCAGCCACAGGTTGCGGTAGCGAGTGGCGCCAATCAGCGGCACCCCGGTCGGCGTGGCCGGGCGCATGCCGGCCCATTCGAGCGCGTGGGCGTAATCGCCAGCCAGGGGAAATGTCTCCAGGGCCTGGCGCTTGATCAAGGCCAGGCGCTTGGGCTCAAGGCCCGCGTCGAAGCCGACGATATCCACCATCGCCGCAACGCGCAGTTGCTCGCCGATACGTGCGTAGACAATCTTGCGGTCATAGTCGGTAATGCTCAAGTTCGGCGCCCGGTGCTCGGCGCCAATCGGCACGCTCAGGCTGTAGCCCTTGAGTGGATACAGCGGCAGCGACAGCCCTGGCAAGCCCAACTCGGCGCTGCGGTGCCCGGCCGCCAGCACCACGTTTGTCACCGGCATCACCTCATGCCCCAGCTCGACGGCCTGTACGACACCGTCGGCATGGCGCAGCCCGGTGACCTTGCGCCCGAGCATAAACGTACAGCGCCCCGACGCCTCAAGCCGGGCCGCCAGCCGTTGGCAGAAGGCATGACAATCGGCGACTTCCTCGTTCGGCGTGTAGATACCGCCGACAAAATCCGCCGCCGCCAATGTCGGCTCCAGCCGCGCGCAATCGCGCGTCGACAACACCTGCTGCTGCAACACATCGGTGACCTTGCTGCGCGCATGCTCGAAGGTGTCGGCATGACGAAAGGTCACCAGCTTGCCATTTCGGCGCCAATCGAACCCCTCCAGGCGGTCATCCTCGCGCCATTGCTGCAACGTGGCCTGGCTCAATGACGCGAGGCGCAGCAAGTGGGCGGCATTGCGCGTGTTCACCGAACTCCGGCAGGCGGCCATGAAGGCGGCCATCCAGCGCCATTGTTGAGGGTCCAGCCGTGGGCGCAGCTTCAACGGCGAGTCACCGCGCAGCAACCAGCCAAGCGCCTGCAGCGGCACGCCGGCATCCGCCAACGGCGCCACATAGCGATAGGACAACTGCCCGCCATTGGCGAAGCTGGTTTCGCTGGCCAGGCTGTCGCGGGCGTCGATCAGCGTCACTTCATGGCCGGCACGCACCAAGGCATAAGCGCTCGCCAAACCGATGACCCCACCGCCGATGATACAAACCTGCCTGGCCATCCCAGCCTCCCGCCTTCGATTAAGAGCGCTCAGCGTAGAGCCAGGTGACAGGCCACCGACAATGAATAAAGATGGCTCACCTATAAACAAAGGTTATGGGACTCGCCATGCGCTTGCGTCATATCGAAATCTTCCAGGCCATCCGCCAGACCGGCTCGATCAGCGCCGCCGCGCAGTTGTTGCACGTCTCGCAACCGGCCGTGACCAAAGTGCTGCAGCACGCCGAATTGCAGCTGGGCTTTGCGTTGTTTCTGCGGGTACGCGGCAAACTGCAGCCCACGCCGGAGGCCCTGGCGCTGGAAAGCGAAGTCGAGAAAGTCAGCGCAAGCCTGCAAGGCGTGCGGCGCCTGGCCGAAAGCTTGCGCCGCGAACCTGGGCAAAGCATCCGCATCGGCGCGATCCCCGCGTTGGCGCTGTCGCTGCTGCCGCCGTCGATCCTTCAATGGAAACACGATTACCCGGAGATGGCCTGCGAGCTGTCCAGCGACCATAGCCGCGAACTGGTGCAGAAACTGCTGATGCGCGAAATCGACCTGGCGCTGACCCTCAGTTTCTCCGGGCATCCCGGGCTCACCACTCAGGTGTTGGCCAACGGTGTGCTGGTGGCGCTGGCGTCAAAAGGCTATTGGCCGGACGCCGAGCGGCACAAACCCTTGCCGTTGGCCGAACTGGCCGGCGCGCCGCTGATCGGCCTGTCCAGCGCCGACCCGCTCGCGGCGAAGCTGGGCAGCTATCTGGAAAATGTCGAGCCCGCGCCACGGGTGACAATCTCGGTGCAAACCTATTCACTGGCCCGTGCGATGGTCGAATCCGGCGCGGGCCTGACCGTGATCGATCCGTTCACCGCGCTGGGGGCTTCAGCGGCCAAAACCGACATCCGCACGCTCACCCCGCCGCTGCCGATCACCCTCTACGCGCTGACCCGCGCCAACGAGCCGCCGCCACACATGCTGGCCCGGCTGCTGGAGATTGTCGGCAGCCGCGCCTGTGAGCTGCTGGAACGTCTCTAAGCACACCGAAGCCCCAATGTGGGAGGGGGCTTGCCCCCTCCCACATTCAGAGCACGTAATGCATGATCGCCACAAAATGCAGCAGGCTGCCGCCGATCACGAACAAATGCCAGATCCCATGGGAATGGCGCAGGCGATCCTCCAGGGCAAAAAAGATAATGCCCACGGTGTACAGCACCCCGCCCGACGCCAGCCACACAAACCCGGCCGTGCCCAACGCCGCGAGCAGCGGCTTGACCGCCACCAGCACGATCCAGCCCATCACCGCATAGATCACGATGGACAGGATGCGCGCCTCCGAGCGTGGCTTGATCTCTTGCAAAATGCCGATCACCGCCAGCCCCCACACAATTCCGAACAGCGTCCAGCCCCACGGCCCGCGCAGCGTCACCAGGCAAAACGGTGTGTAGCTGCCGGCGATCAGCAGGTAAATCGAAAAGTGATCGACCTTTTGCATGATCTCTTTTCGCCGCCCCCGCACGCTGTGATACACGGTCGAAGCGCTGTACAGCACGATCAGCGTAAAGCCGTAAATCGCCACGCTGACGATCTTCCAGGGGCTGCCATCCATGGCCGCGACCACCAGCATCCACACCGCGCCAATGCTCGCTGCGACAGCACCGAGCAAGTGGCTCCATGCGTTGAAACGTTCCCCGTGATACATCTGTCGTAGACCTCCCATCACCCTTGACGGCTGGCGGCAAGCCTCCAGCCTTGCGCATCAGAGTGCAAGCGCCGTGTGACGTTCCGGCGACGCCGCAAGGTTTTACGGGCACAATCGAGGGCATTCGAACAAGAGCTGCGGCCATGTTGATCGACGAAGAATTCACCCTCAAAAAACTGGAAATCTTCCTGGCGTTCATGCGCACCGGCAACCTCGCCCGCGCCGCCGCCGAGCTGCAAACCAGCAATGTGAGCGTGCACCGCGCCATTCATTCGCTGGAAAATGCCCTGCGCTGCCCGCTGTTCAAACATGAAGGGCGCAACCTCACACCGCTGGAAAGCGCCTACGTACTCGAAGAGCGCGCACAGAAACTGGTGGCCGACGTGGTCGACAGCGTGCGCCTGACCCGCGAAGCCGCCGGTTTCTCTGCCGAACGCTTCAAGCTGGGCTCGCTGTATTCGCTGACGGTCAAGACCGTGCCGCAATTGATCATGGGCCTGAAAATCCGGCGCAGCGAACTGAATATCGACTTGATCCTGGGCTCCAATTTCGACCTGCTCTACAAGCTCAAGAACATGGAAGTGGACGCGATCCTCATCTCCCTAGACGACCACGCCAACGACCCGGACTGTGAGCAGATCGCGCTGTTTTCCGACGATATCTTCCTCGCCACCCCGGCCGACTCGCCCTTCGACCGCGAACAGCAGATCGACCTGGCCGACGTGCGCGAGGCAACCTTCATCACCCTCACCCAGGGTTTTGCTACCCATCAGGATGGCAATCGAGTGTTCAAGCAGGCGGGTTTCGAGCCGAAGGTGGCGATGCAGGTCAACGACATCTTCACGTTGCTGAGCATGGTCAGCTCGGGGGTGGGTTATGCGTTGCTGCCGGGCCGGATTGCAGCGGTGTACGAGAACCGTGTGAAGCTGATACCGCTGCAGCCCAGGTATCGACTGCAGCAGCATATCGGCGTGGTGTTCCTGAAGGCCAAGGAGCGCGACCCGAACCTGCTGGCGTTATTGGCGGAGTGTCGGATGTATGCCAATCGCCAGGCTTGAGATCGCTATCGGGGGGCAAGCCCCCTCCCACATGTGAACGCATTCCAAGTGTGGGAGGGGGCTTGCCCCCGATGGCGCCAGGCCAGTCACCGCCAACCCCGAGGTCAGCCCACCAACCCACGCACAATGAAATACAGCAGCGAAGGCCCGAGCAAACACCCAAGCCCGGTATGAAACGTCGCCGTCAGCGCGCCATAGGGCACCAGCCGCCGATCCGTTGCCGCCAGCCCCGCCGTCACCCCGCTCACCGTGCCGGCCAGCCCACCGAACACCATCGCCGAGCGCGGGTTATCCAGGCCCATCCAGCGCGCCGCCACCGGCGTGCCGACCATCACCAGAATCGCCTTGATCAAGCCGGTGGCAATCGACAGCGCCATCACATCCGAGGTCGCGCCAATCGCCGCGCCGGTCACCGGGCCCACGATATAGGTCACGGCGCCCGCGCCAATGGTGGTCATGCTGATCGCATCGCGATAACCAAAGGCCCAGGCCATGCTCGCGCCCACGATAAAGGGCAGGACCGTGCCCAGCAGGAGGGCAATCACACCGATCATTCCGGCTTTGCGCGCCTCGGTGGCCTGCACTTCAAATGCCGTGGCAACGATGGCGAAGTCACGCAGCATCGCCCCGCCCATCAGGCCGATGCCGGAAAACAATGCCAGGTCCGCCAGGCCCTTCTGCCCACCCGTGATCGTGCCGCCGACCCAGGCCAGCACCAGGCCGATGACGATGGCAATCGCCGAGCCGTGGATGCGCCCGAAGGTGAGGCGCTTGGACAGCACCACCGAAATCCACATCACCACGCCCACAAAGGCAAACGCGGTGATCAGGCCGTTGTGTTCCAAACCTTTCTCGATGAGGTCCCACATATCAGCGGCCTCCCGCAGCAAGGATCAGCGGCTCTTCGGGGGGCAGCGGCTCGCCCTTGTGCGTGCGGCTGATCAAGGCGATGGTGCAACCACACACCACCACCGAACCGATGGCCGCCAGCACCGCGACGGGGCCGCCGTGCAGTGCGGTGACCACGTTCTGTTGCGCGGCCATCGCCACCACCACCGGAATGTACAGGGCGCCCCAGAAGCCCACACCCATCTCGCAGTCCTTGGTCATGCCACCGCGCTTTTGCATCCACAAACGCGCGCAGATCAGCAGAATCATGGCGATGCCCACGCCGCCCACGTTGGATTTGACGCCGAGCAACACGCCCAGCATGTCGCCCATGATCACGCCCGCGAGCGTGCAGATCGCCAGCAATGCCACACCGTAGATAATCATTGTTGTTGTCCTCAAAGTGCTCGATCGAAAATTGTTGTTGTTGTGCTTCGAAAGCCTTGAATGCTGCTTTATCGGTGGCGGCGTTCCTCCTCTTGCAGCAGGGCCTGCAAGGTGTCCAGGCGCGCGCCTTCGCAGGCGATCACCGTGCCTTGTTCGAAGACACGGCGGGACAGGCCGGTGAGCACCGCGCCCGGGGGCAGTTCGATCTGCAGGCGCACGCCACGCTCGTAAGCGCTTTGCACGGTGCCGCGCCAGTCGACGACGCGGCACAGGTTGAAGGCCAGGTCATCGCGCAGCTGCTCGGGGTTATGGATGGGCCGCGCGCGGGTGCTGCTCAGGTAGGTGATGCGCGGTGTCTTGAGTGGGACGAAAGCCTCGGCGAGGCGCTGGGCGGGTTCGTCCAGCAGCGCGCAGTGGGACGGCACGCTGACGGCCAGGCGCCTGGCGATGCCGTTGCCGTTGATGCGCTCGGCGACAAGCTTCATGGCCGCATCGCTGCCGGCGATGACGGTCTGGTTATCGGCGTTGATATTGGCCAGGTAAACCGGCGTTTGCGCGCTGTGGATCTCGGCCAGCAAGGTTTCGACGGTGGATAACTCTGGGCCTATCAACGCGGTCATGCCGTAGCCCTGTGGATAAGCCTGCTGCATCAGCTCACCGCGCAGGCTGACCAGTTTGACCGCATCGGCGAACTCCAGCGCGCCGGCGATGACGGCGGCGGGATAGGCGCCAATGGACAAGCCCGCAACGTAATCCGGGGTGTGCTGCAACGCTCGTGCATGAGCCACGCCCGCGATCAGCAGGCACAGTTGCACGGCGCGGGTACTCGCCAGCGCCTGCACCGAATCGAGCAGGCGAACGTTCTCGCCCAAGGTGTCACTGGCTTGTTCGAGCACAGGTTCGGCGAGGTGCTGGAGCATGCCCGGCCGTTGGGCGCCCTGCCCCGGAAATACCAGAAGGCTGCTCATGCCATGGCCTGCCAGGGGTCGAGCACCAGGTGCGCACCGCGGGCGGTTTTGAGCAGCACGCGGCGCGATGCACCGGCCCATTCACGCAAGGCAACAGCGCCAAACGGGGTTTGCAGTTGCAGGTCCACGGCGCACGGCGCGGCATCCAGTTTCGCCAGCAACGTCCGCGCCTCAATGCGACCCAGCGGCTCGGGCGCCCGCAGAATCAAATCCAGGTCACTCAGGGCATGCAATGCTTCGACGCCACTTGCCAATTCAAACCCGGCACTGCCGCTGACGCCCCAGTCTTGCTGCGCCAGCACCGGCCGCAGTTGCTCGAGCGCGCGCAGCGCGGGTAAATCCCGTGGCGAGGTCACCTCGCGCAACGCCTGCGGTGTGACGCGCCGTTGCACCGCCGCAACCGGCATCAGCGCGGCATACCGCTGCTCGCGCAAACGCCCGCGCACACCCACCGCCACCTGGCCCGGCGCGGCGATGGCACGGCGCACCACCACCGGGTGGCCGGCGCTGACGGCGTCCACCACCCAGCCGGGCGCATCGGCGGGCAGGTGCGCCGGGGTCATGCCCCAGAGCAAATCGTGAGCGTTCACCACTGCTCCCGCAGCAACTGGCGCACGTGACTGGAAGCGGCACGGTTGGCCGCGCCCAGGCGCCCGCTCAGATCGGGGCTGTGGATGTCCTTGATCGCGTTCACCAGGCAATCGCACACCCGTGCCACATCGTCTGCCGTAGGCTGCTCAATCTGGCTGACGGTCAGCGTCTCCCAGAGCAAACCCAGGCTGGCATAACTGTCGATGTCATACGCCATGGGCGGCACGCTGGCGGCCAGGGCTTCCAGCTCTTCGACACTGCGCAGGGTGACCCGCGCCGCCGAAGCCTTGCCCATGGCGTGCACCATCACGCCAGGATCGCGCAGGGCAATCAGGCGATTGGCTTGGTAACCGTGAGCGAGGAACGCGCCGGACATGGCCTTGCCGACCAGCAGCGCAATCACCGGATGCCCGGCCAAACGGGCGCGCGCGTAGCTGTCGGCGGCGGCGGCCAGGGCCTGATGGATACCGAGGGCTTCCTCGCGGCGGCCGTAGGCCTGGCTGGGCACATCGACGATGGCGATCAGCGGGCGCTTATCGCCCAGGGCGATGGCCTCATCCACGGCCTTGGCCAGGCCCCAGCCTTCGAGCAGGCCGACTTCGCCATTGCGGGCGCGGGGGAAACGGTTGTTCGGGTCGGTGACCACGGCGATAAAGCGCGCGCTCTGGCCGTTCAACTGGCCGTCGGCAACCTTGAGCGAGTCGGGCAGCCCTTGCACCGCCGTCGCCCCGGCGCTTAACGCGTTAAACCACTGCAAACCTCTCATGAGCGTTCTCCCTGATACAGCGCACGCACGGTCGCCGGCTCGATCTGCGGCGTGGCGTCGAGTTCGGCCAGGCACGCCAGGTAGAACTCGGCACGACGGCTGCGTTGTTGGTGTGGCACGCCCTGTTGCAGCAGTGCGCTGACGGTCTGCTGGATCTGCGCCACGTCGTCTGCCACATAACGGTCGGCCAGGCCGCTGTTGAAGCGCTGCTCGCCTCCGGTGAGGCTCCAGATAAACGGCCGGTCGCGGGAGTCGTATTCGTCCAGCCCGGCTTCCTGCTCGATGACTTGCGGGCCGTTCAGGCCCAGCCGTGCTTCGCGCGTGACCACCAGGTAGCTGCATAACCCGGCCGCGATGGACATGCCGCCGAAGCAACCGACACTCCCCGCCACCACGCCGATCACCGGCTGGTACTGGCGCAGGTCGACAATCGCCGCATGGATATCGGCAATCGCCGCCAGGCCCAGGTTGGCTTCCTGCAGACGCACGCCACCGGTTTCCAGCAGCAGCACGGCGCGGGTCGGGATGCCGTTGCGGTTGTCTTCAGCCGCCAGCTCCAGGGCGCCGGCGATCTTGGCGCCGCCGACTTCACCGAGGCTGCCGCCCTGGAAGTTGCCTTCGATCGCAGCGATCACCACCGGCAGGCCTTCGACGGTGCCCTTGGCGATCACCACGCCGTCATCGGCCTGGGGCACCACGCCCTGGCGGCTGAGCCAGGGCGACATGACGCGTTGGAACGGGTCGATCAGTTCACGGTAAGTGCCAGCATCCAGCAACGCCTGGGTGCGCTGCCGTGCTCCGAGTTCGACAAAGCTGTGTTTGGTGAGCAAGTCAGTCATGACCGATCTCCTCGAAGCCTTGCTCCAGGCGCAGACGCACCACGCCGGGGGTGGCGCCGAAATCGTGAATATCAATGTTCAAGGCCGGTGGCGTCTGCTCCTGGAAGATGCGCTCGAACAGGTGCCGCCAGCGCTGCTCGGCGCCATTGACCGAGGTTTGCACCTGGATCGTCAGCGTGCCGGCAATGCCCGGTTCCAGCAGCACTTCAAGGTCGCCGGAGCCGACACACCCCACCAGCGCACGGCCGGTTGGCGGCTGCCCGGCGGGGAATTCAAAGGATAAGGTTTCCATCACAACGCTCCGTCGAGGCGGTCGATAAACAGGCAGGCGGCCAGCAAGTCAGCGGCGCCACCGGGCGAGGCATTCAGGGCCAGCAGATGCTGGTCCAGTGCGTGCAGTTGGCGACGGCCGGCGAGGGTTGCGCTGCCGCCGGCGTCGAGCACGGCCTGAGCGCCGCGCTGCATGGCCTGCAGGCCTTCCATGCCTGCGCGATAGAGCACGCAGGTGTCGGCCAGGTCAGTCATGATCGCGAGCAAGGCGTCGAGGCGTGCGTTCTGTTCGCCCACGTTTTGCCGCCGGCTTTTATGCAATTGCGGCAGGCCGCGTTGCGTCACCGAAGGGAAGCCCAGTTGCGCTTCTTCACGGGCGCCGCGTGCGCCGTAGCGCTGGGCGACCTGGGCGCCGTGGCTCATGGGTTGTGGCGCGTGGCGGTCGTTGAGCAAGGCCAATCTGGCTGCGTTCAGTGTGATGGCGACAGGGTCCAGGGCCGCTGCTGCGGTGAGCAAACCAAGCGCCCAGATCGCGCCGCGATGGGTATTCACGCCGCCCGTGGTGGCGAGCATCGCCTGCTCGCCATCACGACCGATTCGCCCAAGGGCTTCGCGCAAGGGCAAACCGATTTCACCGATCTCGAGGGCGGCTTCGGCCATTGCCTTGAACATCGGCCACAGCGACAGGGCCGAGGCGTGCATCAGGCCCAGGTGCAAATCGCTGTGCGCGCCGTTGCCGCGCCGATCCACCAGGGCAGGTTTGGGCGATAGATCCGCTTCATCGATCAGCGCATCGACGGCCATATCGGCCAGACGATCCGCCAGGCTGAGTTCATGCAGTTTGAGGGCGCGCATTTACCAGCTCCTGAATTTGGCGGGTGGGTTGTACAGGCCGCCGGACCAGTCCACCAGGTCGGCCACGCTCTTGGCGGCCAACAGCTCGCGGGTGGCGTCGGTGCGGCGGATGCCCAAGTCTTCGGGCAAGGCAATCAGGCCTTCGCGGCGCATGCGTGCGGTGTCCTTGGGGTTGTGGCGCAAGCCAATGGCAGTCACCCCGGCCACAGCGGCAATCATCGCTTGGCGCTCCTCCAGCGAGCGGGCCTTGTACAAATAGGCGATGCCTTCTTCGGTGAGCAGGTGGGTGACGTCGTCACCGTAGATCATGATCGGTGCCAGCGGCATGCCGCTTTTGCGCGCCACTTCCACCGCGTCGAGGGTCTCGACGAAGGTGGGCTTGCCGCCTTCCTGGAAGGTCTCGACCATTTGCACGACGAGTTTTTTGCCGCGTTCGAGCAAGGCTTCCGGCGCGTCGTCGTGGCGCATGTCCAGCCAGGCGGGTGTGCCGTGGCGGCGACCGCGTGGGTCGTGGCCCATGTTCGGCGCGCCGCCAAAGCCGGCGAGGCGGCCGCGAGTCACGGTGGAGGAATGCCCGTCGCCGTCCACTTGCAGGGTGGCGCCGATAAACAGGTCCACAGCGTATTGGCCAGCGAGTTGGCAGAACATGCGGTTGGAGCGCATCGAACCGTCACGGCCGGTGAAGAACACATCCGGACGTGCGGCGATGTAGTTTTCCATGCCCAGCTCGGTGCCGAAGCAATGCACGCTTTGCACCCAACCGCTTTCAATCGCCGGGATCAGGGTGGGGTGCGGGTTGAGGGTCCAGTTGCGGCAGATCTTGCCCTTCAGGCCCAGGGATTCGCCGTAGGTGGGCAGGATCAATTCGATGGCGGCGGTATTGAAGCCAATGCCGTGGTTGAGGGACTGCACATTGTGTTTTTCGTAGATGCCGCGGATCGCCATCATCGCCATCAGCACATGCACCGGCTTGATATGGCGCGGGTCACGGGTGAACAGCGGCTCGATGTAGAACGGCTTGTCGGCCACCACCACGAAATCGACCCAACTGGCGGGGATGTCGACGCGGGGCAAGTCCGTCACGTCATCCACCAACTGGTTGACCTGCACGATAACGATGCCATCGCTGAACGCGGCGGGCTCGATCAGCGCTGGCGTGTCTTCGGTGCTGGCGCCGGTGTAGATGTTGCCGGCGCGGTCGGCCATGAAACCGGCAGAGAGCACCACATTGGGGATCAGGTCCACCACCAGCCGTGCGTAGAGTTCGATGTAAGTATGGATCGCGCCGATTTCCAGCAGGCCGTCTTCCAGCAACTGGCTGATACGCAGGGATTGGGTGCCGGCGAAAGAGAAATCCAGTTTGCGCGCGATGCCCTTTTCAAACAGGTCCAGGTGCTCGGAACGGCCGACACTGGGCATGATCATGTGCAAATCGTGGAGCTTGGCCGGGTCGGCCTTGGCCAGGGAGCGCGAGAGGAAATCGGCCTGCTTCTGGTTGTTGCCCTCCAGCACCACGCGGTCGCCGGGGAGGATCAGCGCTTCAAGCGCTTCGACGATCTTGTCACTGGGCAACACCGCCCCGTCCGCATACTTTTTGACCAGCCCGAGCCGCCGCTGCTTCTCGTCGCGCCGCCGCGTCCAGCGCGAGTCGGGGGTGATGGTTGTTGTCATGGTTGCTCCACGGGGTTCGCTGTTGTGGGGCTTACCTTAGGAGTGAATCTTGAGGCCATCAATCAAGCTGGGAAGCAAACCGTTACGCCTGGAGTAACGAAGACCAAAATGTGGGAGGGGCTTGCCCCCAGATTGCGGTGGGTCAGCTAATAGATATGTGGCTGATACACCGCTATCGGGGGCAAGCCCCCTCCCACACTTGCTCAGTAGCGCCTGTTAGATAGCGGTCCCAAACAAGGACCGATCAGTCCCTATTTGGGACCGCTTTAAAATTCCGGCGAAGGACTGATTTGCTCCAGTGCTCTATCGACCAACAACTGCCCAAACTCTGCCATTTGCTGAATCCCGAGCATAATGGCGCGTTGGGAAGTGTCCAGATCGAACGCGAGATTGCAGGTGAGTGCGTTGAGGGTGGACAGGGTTTCGCTGGCGTTGACCAGCAGGGTTTCGGTGTCTTGGTGGGGGTTGACGGTGAAGAGGGGTGGGTTGGGGGTAGGTTTGATCATGATTGACAGCTCCGATATGTGATGGAAGCTGCCCTCTTCCGCTTGCACGCGAATGAAGGTGGCAGCTGTGCGCAGGTGTGCAAGACCGGGCATATCGGACCCCGGCAGACCCCGAAGAATCTCCCACGCACAGCCGCCATAACGAGTACAGCAGGCATAAAAAACGCCCGTTGAATGGCTATGGGCGTTGGTGCGCCGACATGTAACCGGACTTGCACGTCCGTGTCACCGTTTTTTTGCGATGACGAGACGAAGACTAGGCGCGCGGGCCTCTCATCACAAGTTCATGCACGGCCCAAAATCTTGCAGGAAAAATCCTAAGACCACCCGCGGTCTGTCAAACACCGATACTTTAATGTGGGAGGGGGCTTGCTCCCGATAGCGGCGCGGCAGTCACTGCATTGTTGACTGACACACAGCAATCGGGAGCAAGCCCCCTCCCACAGTGGATCTTCATAGGGCTCAGGCTCAGGCCAGGCCGGACTCGGCCAGCAAGGCTTCGAGCCCCATCAAATCCGGCACCTTCGCCACATGCTCACCCACCTGCACCGCCGCCAGCTCCAGCGGGCACAGCGGCACGTCAACGTAGCTCAATTCGCTGTCCAGCTTGTACGAGCGCGGAATTCCCTGGATCACCAGCGCAATGAACTTCAACGTCGGCCGCCCGCCCAGTGCGTTGAGCACCACGATGCGTGAGCGCTCGCCGGTTACGCTGGCTTCGCCGCACACGGCTTCGAAGCTGATCAAGGGTATCTGCCGATCCCTCCACGTGACTTGCCGCAGGTACCACGGCGGCGCATCGCTGGCCGGCTCGCCGCGCTGGAAGTCGATCAACTCGGCCACCGCGACATTCGGCAGTATCAAGTGGCGGTCAGCCAACGGCAGCAGCAGCCCGGTGAGTTGGCTTGCGCGGTGGTCAAGCATGGGACTTGCTCCAATAAGCGATGCTTTCCAGCAGCACCGACTCCTGGTACGGCTTGCCGAGGTAGTCGTTGACGCCGATGGCCATGGCGCGGTCGCGGTGTTTCTGGCCGGTGCGCGAGGTGATCATGATGATCGGCAGGCGCATCAGGCGCGGGTCGTTGCGCACCTGGATCGCCACTTCGAAGCCGTCCATGCGCGGCATTTCAATGTCGAGCAGCATCAGGTCCGGGGTATGTTCTTCGAGGACGGCCAAGGCGTCGACACCGTCCTTGGCCGTCAGCACGTTCATGCCGTTGCGCTCCAGCAGGCGGCTGGTGACTTTGCGCACGGTGACTGAGTCGTCCACCACCAGCACCAGCAACGGGCGCTTTTTCAACGGGTCGTTGAGGATCAGCGGCGCATCCACCGACTGCGCCGGCAACGCTGGTTGCCGCGCGCGGATATGCGCCAGCAGGTCGATGATCAGCACCACGCGGCCATCGCCGAGGATGGTTGCGCCGGACAAGCCTTGCACACCGGCAAACTGCGGCCCCAGGCCCTTGACCACAATCTCGCGCGTCCCGGCCATGGCATCCACATGCACCGCCACGTGACGCTCGTTGCACTGCACCAGCAACACCGGCACCGGCTGGTATTGCCCGAGCAGTTTGGGGCGGCTGACGGTGTGCAGCAGGTCGCCGAGGTAAAACAGCTCGTACTGTTGGCCAGCATATTCGTAGCGCGGCGGATCTTGCTGGTAGTGCCCCGCCAACTCATGGGGCAGCACACGCACCAAGCCTTCGATGGTGTTGAGCGGGATCGCATACTGATCGTCCGCACACTGCACCATCAGGGCGCGATTGACCGACACGGTAAACGGCAGGCGAATCCGGAAATGCACACCCTCGCCCGGGATGGAGTCGATCACCATCGAACCGCCGAGCTGGCGCACTTCTTCGTGCACCACGTCCATGCCCACGCCGCGACCGGAAATCTGGGTGATTTTTTCTGCGGTGGAAAAGCCCGGTTGCAGGATGAACTGCAGCACGTCGCGGTCGCTGATCTCTTGATGGGGGGCGAGCAGGCCGCGCTTGATCGCCTTGCGGCGCACGGCTTCGAGGGGCACGCCGGCGCCGTCGTCGCGCATGTCGAAGACGATATCGCCGCCTTCGTGGGTCAGGTCCAGGGTGATGCGTCCCTTCTCCGGCTTGCCCGCCTGCAGGCGCACCTCGCGGGACTCCAGGCCATGGTCGACGGCGTTGCGCAGCATGTGTTCCAGCGGCGCCGCCATACGCTCCAGCACGTTGCGGTCCATCTCGCCCTCGGCATTGCCGACCACGAACTCCACATCCTTACCCAGCTCGCCCGCCACCTGACGCACGATGCGCTTGAGGCGCGGCAACATGCGCTCGAACGGCACCATGCGCGTGCGCATCAGGCCTTCCTGCAGCTGGGTGTTGATGCGCGCCTGTTGCTGCAACAGGTCATGGGCATCCTGGTTGCGGCGCTCGAGGGTTTCCTTGAGGTCGAGCAGATCGGAGGCCGATTCGGACAGTGCGCGGGACAATTGCTGCAGCTGCGAATGACGATCCATTTCCAGCGGGTCGAACTCCTCGTAGCCCAAGCGCTCGGCCTCGGCCTGCTGGCGGCTGAACAGACGGCTCTGGGTTTCCGTGTCGAGGCGGCGCAGTTGGTCGCGCATGCGCTCGATGGTGGTTTCCACTTCCATGAGCGCCGTTCGTGCATCGTTGACCTGCTGCTCGATACGGCCACGGAAGATCGAGGTTTCGCCGGCCAGGTTGACCAGGTCATCGAGCAGTTCGGCGGAGATCTTCACCATGTCGGCGGCCGGATCGACCGCCGCTTCGGCCTTGCCCACCGGCAACGCCACCGGCACTACCGGCTCGTCGCTGGGGTGTACCAGGCTTTTGATGCGCTCGATCAGCTTGTCCACCGAGCCCACCGGCAAGCCGTCCGCCACCGCATCGATCATCTGCGCCAGCCGGTCGTGGCAGCCTTGCAGCAGCGCGAACAGTTCGGGCGACGGCGCAAGCAGGCCTGCGGACAGCCCCTCGTAGAGGAACTCCAGTTCGTGGGCCAGGTCGCCAATCGGGCCGATCTCGACCATGCGCGCGCCGCCCTTGAGGGTGTGCAGGTCCCGCAGCAGGTTTTCCACTTCCTGGCGGTTGCCGGGCTCGGCTTGCCAGCGCAGCAACGCGCTGCCTGAACTGTCGAGAATATCGGCAGCTTCCTCGAGGAAAATATCCAGCAGTTCGGGGTCGGCCGTCGAGGCTTGCGGCGCCGCGATGGGCGCCGCTGAAGGGCTGCTGTGGCGCAGTTCGCGCAGTTTGGCGATCAGCTCGCTACTGTCGCTCAAGGGCTGATGCTGGTGCAGTTCGTCCAGGTGCAAGGCCAGGCGCTCATGGCTGGCCATCAGTGCCTGGGCCAGCTCTGTGGAGTAGCTGTAGCGGCGGTCTACCAGCCCCTCGTAAACGCATTCCAGCTCCTGGGCCAGGTCGCCCACCGCGCCGATTTCGGCCATGCGCGCGCCCCCTTTGAGGGTGTGCAAATCGCGCTGCAAGGAGGACAACGGCGCCATGCCATCGGGCTCCAGCAGCCAGCGCTTGAGAGACTGCCCGGCGCTGTCGAGGATATCCACGGCCTCTTCGAGGAAGATGTCGACGATCTCATCGTCGATCTCCGTTTGCTGGCTCAGTTGCTCGGTCGCCGCCCCCAGCTCGGCGATACTCGGCGCGCGGCTGCCGTCACTTTTGATCAGGCCCGTGGCGGACGGGTCAAGGGCGTCATCCAGCAACTCGCGCAGGGCCTGTACCCGTGTCGGTGCAGGGCTGATTTCCTGCCCGGCCGCCAGTTGGTCGAGCATATTGATCAGCGCTTCATGGGCCTGCTCGGCCTCGTGGAAAAACCGCTCGCTGACCGCCAGGCTGCTCTCTTCCACCGCGCCGTAGAGGTCGAGCAAGGCTTCGCATAATTGATCGATGGAATGCAGGTCGGCAAGGTGCGCGCCCTCGCCCAGGGTGGTCAGTTCGTCCAGCAGCGCGGTCAGTTCCTGGCGCTCGCCGGGGTGTTGCTGCCAGCGGCGCAGCAAGCTTTCGGCGTCAAGCAGGATGTCCATGCCCTGGGCCAGGAAGTTGCTGATCAATTGCGGGTCGCGCTTGATGCGCAGACCGGTGCCGGGAGCGTTGAGCAGGGCTTGGAGCTGTTGGTCCAACAGGCTTTGGGTGCGTTTGATCAAGCCTGCCGCGCCCTGGATCGGCGCGAGGGGATCGCTGTCCAGATCACTCAGCCCCTGTTGGAACAGGCTTTCAGCTTCGAGCAGTAGCTCGACTTCATCCAGGTCCAGCGGCAGCCGGTGAGCCTTGTATTCGCGGGTCAGGTGGTCGAGCGGCCGCGCCAGTTCGGCAATCGGCAACACGCCAGCCATATAGGCGCTGCCCTTGAGGGTGTGCAGGGCGCGCTGCAGTTCGTCGCTGACCTGCAGCGGCACATGTTCGGCGGCTTGTTGCAGGAACTGGTCGAGGCTGTCCAGGTGGCTCTGGGCTTCGTTGCGAAAGATCTCCAGCAGCATCGGATCGTGCGGTTCGGCAACCGCAACCCGGGCGCCGCTGGCCAACGCGTGGGCGCGGGCCGCAAGGGCGTCGACCTCATCGCGCTGGCGCTGGTCGTTGGTGGCAAAGTCGGCGATCACTTCCGGCAACACCGCCACCGCTTCATCCAGCACCTGCTGCACGTCGGGGCCCATGGCGACGCTGCGCTCCAGCACGCGGTTCAGCAGATTTTCCACGGCCCAGGCCAGCTCGGCCACTACCAGGGCGCGCACCATGCGGCCGCTGCCTTTCAAGGTGTGGAAGGCGCGGCGCATTTCGCTCTGGGCGGTTTTTTCCGTGCTGTCGGGCAGGTAACGGTGCAGCACCTCGAGCACTTCATCGGTTTCCTCGAGGAAAACTTCGCGCAGCTCATCGTCAACCGGCTCTTCATCGGCTGGGGGTGGCAGCAAACTACCCGGGCGTTGCAGCGCCGGAGGGTTGAGGCGCGAGGTGGGGCTGGCCAGCGCATCGAATTGGGATTGGCTGGGTGCGGCATCGCCGGACAGCGCACCGTCGGGTGCCACCAATGCCTGGCGCCAGGGTTTCTCAACCGGCAGGTAGCCCAGCGCGCTCAGGCCCTGGGTGGCCAGTTCCAGCACTTTTTCCCCTGCGGCATCGGGGTCCTGGAGCATGCGTTCCAGGTAGTACTCCAGGCTACTGATCACCTCGGCGAAATGCGCCAACTGCGCCTCGTCGGGCGCGGCATCCGTGACCATCAACTGTTCGTCGACGTAATCGGTGCAGCCGCGCATCAGGCTCGCCGCGCGGGGCAGTGGAATCATCGCCAGGGCGCCGCGCACCTGGCTCAACAGCTCAGGCAGGGACTCCAGGCGCTGGCGGTCCCAATCGGCCTCGATGCAGTCAATCACCAGCTCCTTGGCCTGGCGCAGGCACTGGCAGGATTCGCGGATCACCAGTTGGTGGATCTGGGTCAGGTCGGTGGTCGGCAGCCGGCTTTCTTCGCGGCTCTCAGGTTCCACCGTGCCGACCATGCCGGCCAACGTCGCTTCGACGTAAAGCAGCGCCCCGGCGACGTCCATCAAAACGGCATCGCTCGGTTCGCGCTGCCCCTGGACCAGGCTCAGCACCACCGCGAGCTGGTCGATGATCACTTTGCGCGGCTGGCCGAAACCGAGCACCGCCAGGGTATCGGCGATCTGGCGCAGTGGTGCCAGCAGTGGGTCGAGATCCTGGGTGTGCTGGCGGTCGCTGCGCACGAACAGATCGAGGCGTTCCTTGACCCGTACCAACTCTTCGCACAAGGCGCCGAGCACCGAGCCCATGGCGTTGCGGTCTGGCCCGGCCAGGCGCGCACGTTCGGCATCGACCACGGCGCTGTCGGGCAGCGCCTCATCCAGGCCGTAGCGTTCCTTCAGGCTTTGCATGCGCGGCGTCGGCCGGGTGACTTTGGCGACGTAGAACAGCAGGCTCTTGAGCAGCTCATCCGGCGCTGGCTGGTTGATTCCGTCGATGTCCTGGGCCAGCAGACGCTTGAGCTGCTTGCCGCTGGCCTTGAGCAGGCTGCGCAGGGCCGGGCTGTTGGCGATGACTCCGGTGAGCATGCCTTCGACCAGCGCCGAAGTGACCTGCCACAACGGCAGCAGCGGCGCGCCCTGGCACAGCGCTTCCAGGCGTGCGAAGACCCGCGCCATGTCTTCCAGGTTGCTCGGGCCGTGGTCCTCGCGCAGCAAACCGGCCAGGGCCTGTTGCAGCAGTGAGTGCCACTGGCGCAGTTGTTCGTGCAGCTGCGGCGGTGTGCGTTGGGCCAGCGCTTCAGCGGGCAGCGGCGTGATCGTCAACAGTTGCGGGCTGAACAGGCTGGTCTCCGACAGCAGGCTTTCACCGCGAGCGCTGCGCAGGTCGTTGAGCAGCGGCAACACTACCAGCGGCAGGTCGCGGCGAGCGCTGTGCACGCGGTCCAGGTACAGCGGCAATTGGCCGAGGGCCTGTTGCAGCAGGCGGATGCTTTCGTCGCGCTGGCTGACGTGGCCGGCTTGTAGCGCCAGGGCCAGGGCTTCGATCTCTTCAGCCAGCAGGGCCGCGCCGTAGAATTCGACCATCTGCAGCGCGCCGTGCACTTGGTGGATAGCTGCCAGGCACTCGTTGATGGCGTCGGCGTCATGGGTGTCGACGTACGCGTCCAGGGCCGAACGGGCCTGTTGCAGGGTTTCGGCAATGTCGCCCTTGACCCATTCGAGGGCCACGTAGTCGTGCCGGTCAACCATAACTGCTCCGCTTAGAATTCATGGGTTGCCTGGGCCTCAAAGCCAATCGAGATCCAGTGTGGGAGGGGGCTTGCCCCCGATGGCAGTGGGTCAGCTATATAGATATCAACTGACAGTCAGCTATCGGGGGCAAGCCCCCTCCCACATTTGGATCGCATTTCAGTCATCTGCCTGCTTGGGGGGCGGAAGAGTGAAACCCGACACTGACCTGCGCAACTGACTCGCCATCTTCGCCAGGTTACCAATGCTTTCGGCGGTCGCCGTGGAACCGGACGAGGTCTGCGTCGTGATCTGCTGAATCACATTCATCGTCAGCGAAATCTGCCCCGCCGACGAGGTTTGCTGCTGCGCCGCGTTGGAAATGCTCTGGATCAGCGCCGCGAGAGTTTTCGATACGCCTTCGATCTCTTCCAGCGCCACCCCCGCGTCCTGGGCCAGTCGCGCGCCGCGCACCACTTCGGTGGTGGTCTGTTCCATGGAAATCACGGCTTCGTTGGTGTCGGCCTGGATCGCGCGCACCAGGGTCTCGATCTGCCGCGTGGCGGCCGACGAGCGTTCGGCCAGCCGTTGCACTTCATCGGCCACCACCGCGAACCCGCGCCCGGCATCGCCGGCCATGCTCGCCTGGATAGCGGCGTTCAAGGCGAGGATGTTGGTCTGGTCGGCGATGTCGTCGATCAGGCTGACGATGTCGCCAATTTCCTGGGACGACTCACCCAGGCGCTTGATGCGCTTGGCGGTGTCCTGGATCTGCTCGCGAATGTTGTCCATGCCGTGGATGGTGTTGTGCACCACCTCGTTGCCCTTGTTGGCAATCTCCACCGAGCGCTCCGCCACAGCCGAGGACTCGGCGGCGTTGGCCGAGACCTGGTCGATGGACTGGGCCATCTGGTTGATCGCGGTGGAGGCTTCGGCGATCTGCTGGGCCTGATGTTCCGAGGCCTGGGCCAGGTGCATGGCGGTGGCCTGGGTATCCTGCACCGCGCCGGCGACTTGGCCCGCGGTGAGGTTGATGGTGGCCACCAGGTCGCGCAGTTGGTCTATCGAATAGTTGATCGAGTCGGCGATGGTGCCGGTGAAGTCTTCGGTGACCGAGGCCGTGACGGTGAGATCGCCGTCGGCCAGGTCTTCGATTTCGTCCAGCAGGCGCATGATCGCGTTCTGATTGCGCTCATTCTTTTCAGCGGTTTCGTGCAGTTGGCGGTTGGTCTCACGCACCATCACCAGGCCGATCAGGATGATCGAGGCCAGCGCCAGCAACCCCAGCACATAGCCGCCGAGGGTATCCAGGCTGCGCCCGCCGGCCAGGTTCTCGAAACCGGTGGCCAGGTGCGAGGCTTCATCGAGCAGGGTTTGCGACAGGTTGAAAATACGGCTCGCCGAAGCGCGTACCTGGAACAACTGCGGCGAGGTTTCGAGAATTTCATCCACCGAGCCCGAGACGAATTCGAACAGTTCGGCGATTTCCCCCAACCGCGCACGGGCGTCCGGGTCTTCGACCTGGGTGATGCGCAGGCCCGGGTTGCCGTTGAGCATGCCATTGAGCACCACGCCGAAGCGATTGGCGTCGCGACCAAAGGCATCGGCGGCCTGCACGGCGGTTTCGTCGCCGGCGAGCACGGTGTTCACTGCGCCCAGGATGCGCTCGGCCAGCAATGACTGGCGCTGGGCCAGTGCCACCTGGCTCGCCGGAGCGCCGCGCTGGAGCAGGATGTCGACGACTTTTTCCGACTCTATCTGCAACTGCGGCACGGTTTCGGCGAGGGTGGCGGCCACTTGGTGCAACGACAGCACGGTCTGTTCGCTGGCCAGAATGGCGTCGGTGTTTTTCAGCAGGGCTTCCCAGTCGGTCTGCACCGCACGCATTTCAGCGCGCACGGCACTGGGCGCAGCCGGCAGGCCGGTTTGCGGATCGCCTTTTTTCAGGTAGCCCCAACGCTGGGCAAAGTCATTGCGCGCCTCGCCCAACAGTTTGAACGCGGCGGCTTTGCCGGCGGCGGCTTCGGTGGCGTTCTTGGCGATGCGCTGGGACAGCACCCGCAGCTCGCCGGCGTGGCCGATGTACTGTTTATCGTAGGTGGACTGGGTGTTGAGGTAGGCGAAGTTGGCGAACAGCAGCATGATGAACACGATCAGTGCAATAAACAGCACGATGATCTGCGAACGGCTGCGCGAGGCAGCCTGGGGTTTGGGCGTGGTCACGGTGGTCATGCGGCAACATCCATGAAGCCTGGGGCCTGGGCCAGGGCGAAGGGACTGAAGACCTGCCACTGTGGGTCGCCATCGAACTGACCCTGGATAAACGGCGCGCCGCTGGCGGTACTCGCCACCCAAGCGTCCAGTGCAAAATGCTGCATACCCACCACCTCGTCCACCAGCAACCCGACAAACAGGTCGTTGAATTCCACCACCAGCACTCGCCGTTGTTTGCGCGCCTTGGACAATTCCTGGCCGAGAAACCCGCCCAGGTCCAACACCGGCAGCAAGCGCCCGCGCAGGTTGGCAACGCCTTTGACCCAGGGTTTGACTCCAGGCATCAGGGTGCAGCGCGGCTCATGCAACACTTCGGCGACTTCGCCCATGGGCGCCACATACCAGTGCTGCCCCAGGCGAAAGCCAATCCCGCTCCAGCGTTGCAGGCGGGTTTCCTGGGACGGCAGGTCGGCGGCCAGCAGGCGGCAGCGGCGGTCGATGTCCAGCAGCAACTCAAAGGCGGTTTGCGACTCGGTCATGATGGCGTGCCGTCAGCCGGCCAGCACCTTGTTCAGCGTGGCGATCAGGGTTTCTTCATCGACCGGCTTGGTCAGGTAGTCCTTGGCACCCTGGCGTGCGCCCCAGATCTTGTCGGTTTCCTGGTCCTTGGTGGTAATGATGATGATCGGGATGCCGTTGGTTTCCGGCTCCTTGGACAACTGGCGCGTGGCCTGGAAGCCGTTGAGGCCCGGCATCACGATGTCCATCAGCACGGCGTCGGGTTTTTCCTGGCGGGCCAGGGCCACGCCGTCCGCGCCATTCTCGGCTTTCAACACTTGGTGGCCGTGCTTTTCCAGCATGCCGGTCAGTTTGTACATTTCGGTCGGCGAATCGTCGACGATCAGAACACGTGCCATGGTTTTCCCCGCTACATTGGTCGGCGCCGGCCCTCGTGGGGCGGCGTCAGTGTGCTTGTTCTACTGCGGCGAAGGCAGGCACATAGGCCTTGATCGCGCTCAGCAGTTCTTCCTTGCTGAAAGGCTTGGTCAAAAACTGATCGACACCCACGATACGCCCCTTGGCCTTGTCGAACAGGCCGTCCTTGGAGGACAGCATGATCACCGGGATCGACTTGAACGCCGGGTTGTTCTTCACCAGGGCGCAGGTCTGGTAGCCATCCAGGCGCGGCATCATGATGTCGACAAAGATAATGTGCGGGTGATGGTCCACGATTCGGGCCAGGGCATCGAAACCGTCGATGGCCGTGATGACCTCGCACCCCATGTTCTTCAACAGCGTCTCGGCGGTGCGGCGGATCGTTTTCGAATCGTCGATCACCATCACTCTCAAGGCGTTGGAATGCTGTTCCATAGTTGCTCTACCATCGCCACAGCGAATCGGTTTTCGGTGTGTACTGCCTGATGTCTCACAGGATGAGCGCTGCAAGCCTTGGAATTCAAGGGCTGCTGCGCCGTGGCAGTCTTTTTAGCACAGTCTCCGGGCGCAATCTATCGAGGCGCCCGCCTGGTGGTTTTTCCTTGACCCACAACAGCCGCAGCGCCACTCTGACGCCACTTTTATGCGCCCTAATTTGCTAGAGGAAATCCCCCATGAGCGTTCGCGTCGGCATTGTCATGGACCCTATCGCCAGCATTTCCTATAAAAAGGACAGCTCGCTGGCCATGCTCCTGGCCGCCCAGGCCCGCGGTTGGACCCTGTTCTACATGGAGCAGCGCGACCTTTACCAGGGCGATGGCGAGGCCCGTGCGCGGATGCGCCCGCTGCAGGTATTCGCCAACCCTGAGAAGTGGTTCGAACTGCAGGATGAAATCGACAGCCCCCTGAGCGATCTGGACGTGATCCTGATGCGCAAGGACCCGCCGTTCGACATGGAATTCGTGTATTCCACCTACCTGCTGGAGCAGGCCGAACGCGCTGGCGTGTTGATCGTCAACAAGCCGCAGAGCCTGCGCGACTGCAACGAAAAACTGTTCGCTACGCTATTCCCGCAGTGCACGCCGCCGACTGTGGTCAGCCGCCGCGCCGACGTTTTGCGTGAATTCGCCGCCAAACACGGTGATGTGATCCTCAAGCCGCTGGACGGCATGGGCGGCACCTCGATCTTCCGTCACCGCGCCGGCGACCCCAACCTGTCGGTGATCCTGGAAACCCTGACCGCCCTGGGCACCCAGCAGATCATGGGCCAGGCCTACCTGCCGGCGATCAAGGACGGCGACAAACGCATCCTGATGATCGACGGCGAGCCGGTGGATTATTGCCTGGCGCGTATTCCGGCGGCCGGCGAGACCCGTGGCAACCTGGCGGCCGGTGGTCGTGGTGAGGCGCGGCCGCTGTCGGATAAGGACCGTTGGATCGCCGCTCAAGTCGGCCCGACCCTTCGCGAAAAAGGCCTGCTGTTCGTAGGACTTGACGTAATTGGCGAGAACCTCACCGAAATCAACGTCACCAGCCCAACCTGTATTCGCGAGATTGATAATGCATTTGGCACGAACATCGGCGAAATGCTGATGGCGGCCATTGAGCGCAAGCTACAAGCCAAGTGACATAGAACAGCCGGACACAAACCAACATTGCGTTATCATGCGCCACCTGTGAAACGCGCGATGTTGGTTTTCTTGTCATGACGCTCCCGTCCGAACTGCCCCCCGAACTCTCCCACAGCGGCGTGCGCCCGGCTGATCGGCTCGGATTTACTCTGTTTCTGGCGGCGCTGATTCACCTGGCACTGATCCTCGGCCTGGGCTTCACCCTGGTCGAACCCAAGCAGATCACCAAAACCCTGGAAATCACGCTGGCCACCTTCAAGAGCGATAAAAAGCCCGAGAAGGCCGACTTTCTCGCCCAGGAAAACCAGCAAGGCAGCGGCACCCTCGACAAGAAGGCCGTGCCCAAGACCACCGAAGTGGCGCCGTTCCAGGACAACAAGGTCAACAAAGTCACCCCGCCGCCGGCACCCAAGCCGCAAGTCAAACAGGCCACGCCCAAGGCTGCCGTGACCACGGTTGCGCCCAAACCGCAAAAAGCCCCGACCCAGCGCGAAAAGACCAAGACCGAACCCACACCCGAGCCCGTCAAGCCGGCGCCAACGTTCGACAGCTCGACGCTGTCCGACGAAATTTCCAGCCTGGAAGCCGAACTGGCCCACGAACAACAGCTCTACGCGAAGCGCCCGCGCATCTACCGCTTGAACGCCGCCTCGACCATGCGCGACAAAGGCGCCTGGTATAAGGACGAATGGCGCAAGAAAGTCGAACGCATCGGCAACCTCAACTATCCGGAAGAGGCACGCCGCCAGCAGATCTATGGCAATTTGCGCTTGCTGGTGTCGATCAACCGCGACGGTTCACTCTATGAAGTGCAGGTACTGGAATCGTCCGGCCAGCCGTTGCTGGACCAGGCCGCCCAGCGCATCGTGCGCCTGGCCGCGCCCTTTGCGCCGTTTACCGGCGACTTGAACGACGTGGACCGCCTGGAGATCATCCGCACCTGGAAATTTGCCAGGGGTGATCGGCTTTCCAGCAATTAAATTGCCTCGTCTCCTGTAGGAGCGAGCTTGCTCGCGAAAAACGCAAGGCCGACGCGTCCATTCAGAACGAGCGCATAATCGTTGACGATCTTCGCGAGCAAGCTCGCTCCTACACTTGTCAGTTCGCCCCTCCAACGCCACACTAGTGGGCATGAAAAATGTCAGCCCGACCTACCTCAAGCACCACTTCCTGATCGCCATGCCCCATATGGCCGACCCGAACTTTGCGCAGACCTTGACCTACATCGTCGAGCACACCGCCAATGGTGCCATGGGGTTGGTGGTGAACCGCCCGCAGGAGCTGAGCCTGGCCGATATCCTTGAGCAACTGCGCCCGGAAATCGACCCTCCCGCCAGCTGCGAGGGCGTGCCGATCTACATCGGCGGGCCGGTGCAGACCGATCGCGGTTTCGTGTTGCACCCCACCGGGCCGAAGTTCCAGGCCACGGTCGACCTTGAAGGTGTCTCACTGTCCACATCCCAGGACGTGTTGTTCGCGATTGCCGACGGCGTCGGCCCCGAGCAAAGCGTGATTACCCTGGGCTATGCCGGTTGGGAAGCCGGGCAACTGGAGGCTGAACTGGCCAGCAACGCCTGGCTGACGTGCCCTTTCGACGCCGACATTCTGTTCAACACCGCCAGCGAATTGCGCCTGGAAGCCGCCGCCGCCAAGCTGCGGGTCAACCTCAATCTGTTGACCAGCCAGGCGGGGCACGCCTGATGGCCTTGCGTCTGATCCTGGGGTTTGACTACGGCACCAAGCAGATCGGCGTGGCGGTGGGCCAGGTGATTACCGGCCAGGCCCGCGAGCTGTGCACATTGAAGGCCCAGAACGGCGTGCCGGACTGGAACCAGGTCGAAGCACTGATCAAGGAGTGGAAGCCCGATGCGGTCGTGGTCGGCCTGCCCCTGAACATGGATGGCACGCCCAGCGATATGTGCCTGCGCGCGGAAAAGTTCGCGCGTCGCCTCAATGGCCGCTACAACCTGCCCTTCTATACCCACGACGAACGCCTGACCACCTTTGAAGCCAAGGGTGAGCGCCGTGACCGTGGCGGCCAGAAAGGCAGCTACCGCGACAACCCGGTGGACGCCATCGCCGCCGCCCTGTTGTTGCAGGGCTGGCTGGATGAAAACACCGCTTTATTTGAATCCTGACCCGCCGCGATCCTGTGGGAGCGGGCTTGCCCGCGAAGAACGTTAACGATACCGCGTGAAGGCTGGATGAACGCGGTGCCCATGAGTTTTTCGCGAGCAAGCTCGCTCCTACACACTTAATAAGGAGCCACCATGAGCTTGCCCAATCCCGCCGAACTGATCAGCCAGATGGCGATACGCCTCAAGGCGCACCTGGAACACCGTGGCATCAGCGAACCGCGCTTTATCGGCATCCGCACCGGCGGTGTGTGGGTGGCCCAGGCACTGCTGCAAGAGCTGGACAGCGATGCGCCCCTGGGCACGCTGGATGTGTCCTTCTACCGTGACGATTTCAGCCAGAACGGCTTGCATCCGCAAGTGCGCCCTTCAGAGCTGCCGTTCGAGATCGAGGGCCAGCACCTGGTGCTGATCGACGACGTGCTGATGAGCGGGCGCACCATCCGCGCGGCCATGAATGAGCTGTTCGACTACGGCCGCCCGGCCAGTATCTCCCTGGTGTGCCTGCTCGACCTGGATGCTGGCGAATTGCCGATCAGCCCGGATGTTGTCGGTGCGACACTGTCTTTGGAGGCCCACCAGCGGGTAAAATTGTCCGGTCCCACGCCGCTCGAACTCGAACTGCAAGACCTTGCCCTTTAAACCGCCTTGTAAAGAGTCCCCGCGATGACGCCTTTAGATGCCAAGCGCCCGCTGCAGCTCAATGCTCAGGGCCAGTTGCAACACTTTCTGTCCCTCGATGGTTTGCCCCGCGAACTGCTCACCGAAATCCTCGACACCGCCGACTCGTTCCTCGAAGTCGGCGGCCGGGCGGTGAAGAAAGTCCCGCTGCTGCGCGGCAAGACCATCTGCAATGTGTTCTTCGAGAACTCCACGCGCACCCGCACCACCTTTGAACTGGCGGCCCAGCGGCTGTCAGCCGACGTGATCACGCTGAACGTGTCCACCTCGTCGGCCAGCAAAGGCGAGACCCTGCTCGACACCCTGCGCAACCTGGAAGCCATGGCCGCCGACATGTTCGTGGTACGCCACGGCGACTCCGGCGCGGCGCATTTCATCGCCGAACATGTCTGCCCGAACGTGGCGATCATCAACGGCGGCGATGGCCGCCACGCCCACCCGACCCAAGGCATGCTCGACATGCTCACCATCCGTCGGCACAAGGGCAGCTTTGAAAACCTCTCGGTGGCCATCGTCGGCGACATCCTGCACTCGCGGGTTGCACGCTCGAACATGCTGGCCCTGAAGACCCTCGGCTGCCCGGACATTCGCGTGATCGCACCGAAAACCCTGCTGCCCATCGGTATCGAGCAGTACGGCGTGAAGGTCTACACCGACATGGCCGAAGGCCTCAAGGGTGTCGACGTGGTGATCATGCTGCGCCTGCAACGCGAACGCATGGCCGGTGGCCTGCTGCCGAGCGAGGGCGAGTTCTACCGCCTGTTCGGCCTGACCACCGCACGCCTGGCCGGTGCCAAGCCGGATGCCATCGTGATGCATCCCGGCCCGATCAACCGCGGGGTGGAAATCGAGTCGGCGGTGGCCGACGGCGCGCAGTCGGTGATTCTCAACCAGGTGACCTACGGCATCGCCATCCGCATGGCCGTGCTGTCCATGGCCATGAGCGGGCAAACCGCGCAACGTCAATTCGAGCAGGAGAACGCCCAGTGAAGCTCAGCATTCTCGGCGCCCGAGTCATCGATCCGGCCAGCGGCCTGGATCACGTTACCGACCTTCACCTGGACGCCGGCAAGATCATCGCCATTGGCGCCGCGCCCGCAGGCTTCAGCGCCGTGGAGAGTATCGACGCCAAAGGCCTGATCGCCGCGCCTGGGCTGGTGGACCTCAACGTCGCCCTGCGCGAGCCGGGCTACAGCCGCAAGGGCAACATCACCAGCGAAACCCGCGCCGCCGCCGCCGGCGGTGTGACCAGCCTGTGCTGCCCGCCGAACACCAAGCCGATCCTGGACACCTCGGCGGTCACCGAGCTGATCCTCGACCGCGCCCGTGAAGCGGGCAATTGCAAAGTGTTCCCTGTCGGCGCGCTGAGCAAAGGCCTGGAGGGCGAGCAACTGGCCGAACTGATCGCCTTGCGCGATGCCGGTTGCGTAGCGTTCAGCAACGGCCTGGAAAGCTTTCGCAGCACCCGCACCTTGTGCCGCGCCCTGGAATACGCGGCCACCTTCGACCTGACGGTGATCTTTCACTCCCAGGACCGTGACCTGGCTGAAGGTGGCCTGGCGCATGAAGGCGCGGTGGCTAGCTTCCTCGGCTTGCCGGGCATCCCGGAAACCGCCGAAACCGTGGCCCTGGCCCGTGACCTGTTGCTGGCGGAGCAAAGCGGCGTACGCGCGCATTTCAGCCAGCTGACCAGTGCCCGTGGCGTCGCCCTGATCGCCCAGGCCCAGGCCCGCGGCTTGCCGGTGACGGCGGACGTGGCGCTGTATCAGTTGATCCTGACCGATGAGGCGCTGATCGACTTCTCCAGCCTGTATCACGTGCAGCCGCCGCTGCGCACCCTGGCCGATCGCGAGGGTTTACGCGCGGCAGTGAAATCGGGCGTGGTCTCGGCGATTTCCAGCCACCACCAGCCCCACGAGCGCGATGCCAAGCTGGCGCCGTTTGGTGCCACCGAACCAGGCATCAGCAGCGTCGAACTGCTGCTGCCGCTGGCAATGACATTGGTGGAAGATGGCTTGCTGGACCTGCCGACCCTGTTGGCACGCCTGAGCACCGGCCCGGCCGAGGCCCTGCGCCTGCCGGCGGGTAAGCTGGCGGTGGGTTCGGCGGCGGATCTGGTGCTGTTTGATCCGGCCAGTTCAACGGTGGCCGGGGAACACTGGCTGTCCAAGGGCGAGAACTGCCCGTTCATCGGCCACAGCCTGCCGGCCACGGTGCGGTACACGCTGATGGATGGGCGGATCAGCTACCAGGCTTGAAGCCGATCTGAAGCGAATACAAAAAATGTGGGAGGGGGCAAGCCCCCTCCCACATTGGTTCTTTATTAGGCCTAAGCGATCAACGCCCGTTATTGCGCTCGGCATTGCGGATCGAAATCTGGCTGTTCAACGTCCAGAAGTCATACAGCACCCCAATCAGGAACAAACCACCGGTCAGCAGGTAGATCAGGCCGCTGATCCATTTGCCCTGGTACATCCGGTGCACACCGAACACACCCAAAAACGCCAACAGGATCCAGGCCACGTTGTATTCGATGGGCCCGGCGGTAAAACGCAGGTCGGCTTCGCGGTCCATGGCCGGGATCAGGAACAGGTCGATCAGCCAGCCAATACCCAGCAGGCCAAAGGTGAAAAACCAGATCGTTCCGGTGACCGGCTTGCCGTAATAGAAGCGATGGGCTCCGGTAAAACCAAAAATCCACAGCAGGTAACCGATCACCTTGCTGTGGGTGTCTTGCTGCGAACCAACCTGTTGATAGGTGTTCATGGAATACCTCTTTTCACTCGATAGATAAATTTGTTCATTTTTTTTGTGACTTTTTTACGGGCGCCCGACGCACGGTAAATGCTATCTTCCTCGCCTCAAAGCCTTATACCGCCTGGCTTGTGTAGGACAATTGCGACGAATCGTCGCGTTTTTCCTGAATTTGACCCCCAGGTTCAGTCGACAAACGGCCTGGGAACGTCACAAAAACCTGTTATAAAGTTGCGCGCAAACCCATAAGAGCCACGCCTAATGCGACCATTTTTCAAGACATGGCTAACCATTTGCCTATTAATGCCACTGGCCGCCCACGCCACCAATCGTGAGCAACGTCTTCCAAACGTTAACGGTTTCACCCCTAAAGTTCATAGCACGCCCAGCACCGCAAAATCGGTAAAGCCGACCGTCAGCCGCCCGACTCAACTGAGCAAGGCCCACGGTAAAACGCCTTCCACCCAGCTGGCCGTCAATACCAAGCAAAGCAGCAACGTTTTAAGCCGTGCCGTGAATGTACTCGGTACTCCTTATCGTTGGGGCGGCAGCAGCCCAAGTAAAGGGTTCGACTGCAGCGGTTTGGTGAAATATGCCTTCAACGACGTCAAGGCAGTGGATCTGCCACGCACGTCCAATGCCATGGCGGCCGGCCACGGCTTGAAAGTTGATCGCAAAGACCTCAAGCCAGGCGACTTGCTGTTCTTCAAGCTCAAGAGCCGCCAGGTCAACCACGTTGCCATTTACCTGGGCAATGACCGCTTTATCCACGCACCGCGTCGCGGCAAGTCGGTGAGCATCGACACGCTGAAAAAGCCGTTCTGGGACAAGAACTACGTGATCGCCAAGCGGGTGCTGCCAAAAGAGCAGAACAACAACCTGCGGATCGTGCAGCGCTGATTCCAAGCTCAATACGGTAAATAATGTGGGAGGGGGCTTGCCCCCGATGGCAGAGTGTCAGTCAACAGATTTGTTGGCTGATCTACCGCTATCGGGGGCAAGCCCCCTCCCACATTTGGTTTCATTGTTTGCTGAATCTCATATGTCTGCCGGCACCCTCGCCTTCCCCCGCGCCTCCTCTGCGCTGATCAACCCCTCGCTCACCAGCGCCTTCAAGCTCATATCCAGCGTCTTCATGCCCAACGCCCCGCCGGTCTGGATAGCCGAGACCATCTGCGCCACCTTGTCTTCGCGGATCAGGTTGCGAATGGCCGGCGTGCCCAGCATGATTTCGTGGGCCGCTATACGGCCGCCGCCGACCTTCTTCACCAACACCTGGGAAACCACCGCCTGCAGGGATTCCGCCAGCATCGACCGCACCATGGCCTTTTCCATGGCAGGGAACACGTCCACCAGCCTGTCTACCGTCTTTGCCGCCGAGGTGGTGTGCAAGGTGCCAAATACCAGATGCCCGGTCTCAGCGGCCGTCAGCGCTAAGCGGATGGTTTCCAGGTCACGCAGTTCACCCACCAGGATCACATCCGGGTCTTCGCGTAACGCCGAGCGCAGGGCAGCCGAGAAGCTGTGGGTATCGCGATGCACTTGGCGCTGGTTGATCAAGGCCAGTTTCGGCCGGTGGATAAATTCGATGGGGTCTTCCAGCGTGAGGATGTGTTGGCGTCGATGCTGATTCAGGTAATCGATCATCGCCGCCAACGTGGTGGACTTGCCGGAGCCGGTGGGCCCTGTCACCAGCACCAGACCACGCGGCAGCTGCGCGATACGCTGGAACACCTCGCCCAGGCCAAGGCTTTCCAGGCTTTGGATTTCGTTGGGGATGGTGCGAAATACCGCCCCTACGCCACGCTCCTGCTGGAACACATTGGCGCGAAAGCGAGCCAGGCCGGGCAGCTCGAATGAAAAATCCGTTTCAAGAGACGTTTCGAAATCCTTTTGTTGGTATTTATTGAGCAAAGGGCTCAATAAATCCGCTACCTGGGACCCGGCCAGTACCGGGCTTTCCAGCGGCCAGACCTCGCCGTCAATGCGCAGCATCGGTGCCAGGCCGGCCGACAGATGCAGGTCGGAGGCGCCGCGGCGCACGCTGGCGGTCAGTAATTCAGTGATATCCATAGGGCTTTCCATTTCCAGTAGAATGCCGCGGACTCCATATCCACGGGCGCAACTTGAATGTCGACGATAGCAGACAACATCGGCCTGGTTAGCCAGCGCATCCGCGCCGCCGCCGACGCCGTGCAGCGTGACGCAAGCGGCATCCACCTGCTGGCCGTGAGCAAGACCAAACCGGCGCAAGCCGTGCGCGAAGCGTTTGCCGCCGGCTTGCATGACTTTGGCGAAAACTACCTGCAGGAAGCCCTGGGCAAACAGGCCGAATTAACCGACCTGCCCTTGAGTTGGCACTTCATCGGCCCCATTCAATCGAACAAGACTCGCGCCATCGCCGAGAATTTCGCTTGGGTGCATTCCGTGGACCGCTTGAAAATCGCACAACGCCTGTCCGAACAACGCCCTGCCGACCTGCCTGCGCTGAATATCTGCATCCAGGTCAACGTCAGTGGCGAAGCCAGCAAGTCCGGCTGTACGCCCGCCGACCTGCCGGCCCTGGCCAACGCCATCAGCGCCCTGCCGCGCCTGAAGCTGCGCGGTTTGATGGCGATCCCCGAGCCCACTGAAGACCGCGCGGCGCAGGATGCGGCGTTCGCCACGGTGCGCGAGCTGCAAGCCAGCCTGAACCTGCCACTGGACACACTTTCCATGGGCATGAGCCACGACCTCGAGTCGGCCATCGCTCAGGGTGCCACCTGGGTGCGGATCGGTACCGCGCTGTTTGGCGCCCGCGACTACAGCCAGCCGTGAAATGGCTGACGTTCATTTAGCTAAGGACCTGTCATGAAAGACACGCGTATTGCCTTTATCGGCGCCGGTAACATGGCGGCCAGCCTGATCGGAGGCCTGCGGGCCAAGGGCCTGGAAGCCACGCAGATCCGCGCCAGCGATCCGGGCGCCGAAACCCGCGCCCGCGTCAGCGCCGAACACGGCATCGAGACCTTTGCCGACAACGCCGAGGCCATCCAGGGCGTCGATGTGATCGTACTCGCGGTCAAGCCTCAGGCGATGAAGGCGGTGTGCGAGAGCCTGCGCCCGAGCCTGCAGGCCCATCAACTAGTGGTGTCCATCGCCGCCGGCATCACCTGCGCCAGCATGAACAACTGGCTCGGCGCCCAGCCAATCGTGCGCTGCATGCCCAATACCCCGTCCTTGCTGCGCCAGGGCGTGAGCGGTTTGTACGCCACCGCCGAAGTCAGCAGCGCACAGCGTGCGCAGGCTCAGCAATTGTTATCCGCCGTGGGCATCGCCCTGTGGCTGGAGCAGGAGTCGCAACTGGACGCGGTCACCGCCGTGTCCGGCAGTGGCCCGGCGTACTTCTTCCTGTTGATCGAAGCCATGACCGCCGCCGGCGTGAAACTGGGCCTGCCTGCCGACGTTGCCGAGCAGTTGGCCGAGCAAACCGCCCTGGGCGCCGCGAAGATGGCGGTGTCCAGCGATGTGGATGCGGCCGAGCTGCGCCGTCGCGTGACTTCTCCGGGCGGTACCACGCAAGCGGCCATCGAATCGTTCCAGGCCGGCGGCTTCGAAGCCCTGGTGGAAAAAGCACTGGGTGCCGCGGCACATCGTTCGGCCGAGATGGCCGAACAGCTGGGTAAATAGTCGTCCCTTACCAAGGTAATCAAACATGCTCGGAATCAATGACGCTGCCGTCTTCATCATCCAGACCCTGGGCAGCCTGTACCTGCTGATCGTGCTGATGCGCTTTATCCTGCAACTGGTGCGGGCGAACTTCTACAACCCGCTGTGCCAGTTCGTGGTCAAGGCCACCCAACCGCTGCTCAAGCCGCTGCGTCGGGTGATCCCGAGCCTGTTCGGGCTGGACATGTCGTCGCTGGTACTGGCGCTGCTGCTGCAGATCCTGCTGTTTGTGGTGATCCTGATGCTCAACGGCTACCAGGCCTTCACGGTGCTGTTGTTGCCGTGGGCGCTGATCGGCATTTTCTCGCTGTTCTTGAAGATCATCTTCTGGTCGATGATCATCAGCGTGATCCTGTCGTGGGTCGCACCGGGTAGCCGTAGCCCCGGCGCCGAACTGGTCTACCAGATCACTGAACCGGTGCTGGCGCCGTTCCGTCGCCTGATCCCCAACCTGGGCGGCCTGGATATTTCGCCGATCTTCGCGTTTATCGCGATCCAGTTGCTCCAGAGCTGGGTGATCCCGCGCCTGGCGTTCTATGCATTCATGCCTAAAGAGCTGTTCGGCCTGATCTGACAATACGCTGGAAAATGTGGGAGGGGGCTTGCTCCCGATAGCAGTGGATCAGTCAGCTTATTTATAACTGACCCACCGCAATCGGGGGCAAGCCCCCTCCCACATTTTACATCTGTGTATTGAATTGAATGTGCGCAGACCATTGCTTGCCGCTCGGTCCCCCGCTCTTTAGACTTACGCCTCATTTAAACGAGAGCAGGGTCGATGCCAACTGCCTTCCCCCCCGATTCCGTTGGACTGGTCGTGCCCCAAGTGGCGCACTTCGGCGAACCGCTGGCCCTGGCCTGCGGCCGTTCGCTGCCTGCCTACGACCTGATCTACGAAACCTACGGCCAACTGAACGCCACCGCGAGCAACGCCGTGCTGATTTGCCACGCCTTGTCCGGCCACCATCACGCGGCAGGGTTCCACAGCGTTGACGAGCGCAAGCCCGGCTGGTGGGACAGCTGCATCGGCCCAGGCAAGCCCATCGACACCAACAAGTTCTTTGTGGTCAGCCTGAACAACCTCGGCGGCTGCAACGGTTCCACCGGCCCCAGCAGCCTCAACCCGGAAACCGGCAAGCCGTTCGGCGCGGACTTCCCGGTGTTGACCGTGGAAGACTGGGTGCACAGCCAGGCACGCCTCGCCGACCGCCTGGGCGTCGACCAATGGGCGGCCGTGATCGGTGGCAGCCTGGGCGGCATGCAGGCCCTGCAATGGACCATCACCTACCCGGACCGCGTGCGCCACTGCCTGGCCATCGCCTCGGCACCCAAGTTGTCTGCGCAAAACATTGCCTTCAACGAAGTGGCGCGCCAAGCCATCCTCACCGACCCCGAGTTCCACGGCGGTTCGTTCCAGGAAGCCGGCGTGATCCCCAAGCGTGGCCTGATGCTGGCGCGGATGGTCGGGCACATCACCTACCTGTCCGATGATTCCATGGGCGAAAAATTCGGCCGTGGCCTCAAGAGCGAGAAGCTCAACTACGACTTCCACAGCGTCGAGTTCCAGGTCGAAAGCTACCTGCGGTATCAGGGCGAGGAATTCTCCGGGCGTTTCGACGCCAACACCTACCTGCTGATGACCAAGGCGCTGGACTACTTCGACCCGGCGGCGAACCACGACGACGACCTGGCGAAAACCTTCGAGCACGCCACGGCCAAGTTCTGCGTGATGTCGTTCACCACCGACTGGCGCTTCTCGCCGGCCCGCTCGCGCGAGCTGGTGGACGCACTGATGGCTGCGCGTAAAGACGTCTGCTACCTGGAGATCGATGCACCGCAAGGCCACGACGCCTTCCTGATTCCGATTCCCCGTTATCTGCAGGCGTTCAGTAACTACATGAACCGTATAGCACTGTGAGAACGCCATGAGAGCCGACCTGGAAATCATCCAAGACTGGATCCCCGCCGGCAGCCGCGTGCTCGACCTGGGCTGCGGCGATGGCGAGCTGCTGAGCTGGCTGCGCGACAACAAGCAAGTCACCGGCTATGGCCTGGAAAACGACCCGGACAACATCGCCCAGTGCGTGGCCAAGGGCATCAACGTGATCGAGCAGGACCTGGACAAGGG
The DNA here is from genome assembly GCF_003851685.1 of Pseudomonas sp. R5-89-07. NCBI lineage: Bacteria > Pseudomonadati > Pseudomonadota > Gammaproteobacteria > Pseudomonadales > Pseudomonadaceae > Pseudomonas > Pseudomonas sp. R5-89-07. The sequence goes on from NZ_CP027727.1 coordinate 5,592,066, forward strand.
CCTGGGCAACTTTGCCAGCAACAGCTTCGACATCGTGGTGATGACCCAGGCCCTGCAAGCGGTGCACTACCCGGACCGGATCCTCGACGAAATGCTGCGCGTCGGTCGCCAGTGCATCATCACCTTTCCCAACTTCGGGCACTGGCGCTGCCGCTGGTACCTGGCCACCAAGGGCCGCATGCCGGTGTCGGACTTCCTGCCGTACACCTGGTACAACACGCCGAACATCCACTTCTGCACCTTCGAAGACTTCGAAGCCCTGTGTGGCGAGCGTGAGGCCAAGGTGATCAACCGCCTTGCCGTCGATCAACAGCACCGCCACGGCTGGGCGAGTAAGCTATGGCCCAACCTGTTGGGCGAAATCGGTATCTACCGGGTCAGCAGCCCTGGCCTGACCGACCACAAGATTGCCGTCTAATTATCTTCAAGAGGGACGCTCATGAGTCGTTTGGCTATTTTCCTATTGACCGCCTGCCTGGGCGCCAGCGCCATGGCCGCGGACGCTATCGACGCGAACCGCAAGAAAGACTTCGGCGATATCACCGTTCACTACAACACCTTCACCTCAAGCTTCCTGTCTCCGGAAACCGCCCAGAACGTCGGCGTGGTGCGCAGCAAGGAAAAGGGCTTGATCAATGTGACCGTGATCAAGGGCGTAACCCCTGTCACGGCCCAAGTAACCGGCACCATCAAGGACTTGGGCGGCAAGAGCGAGATCCTGACGTTCAAGCAAATCGAAGAGAAAGGCGGGGTCAGCTACCTCGCGCCCTACTCCGTGACCCAGCGCGAATACAAGACGTTTACCATCAACGTTGAAACCGGCGGCAAGGCCCATGGTTTCCAATTCAACCAAGAACTGTTTCCGGCCGAATGATGAACCTGACTCAACTCGTACTGGCCAGCCATAACGCCGGCAAACTCAAAGAACTGCAGGCCATGCTCGGTGACGCCGTGCAACTGCGCTCGATCGGTGAGTTCAGCCAGGTCGAACCGGAAGAAACCGGCCTGTCATTCGTCGAGAACGCCATCCTCAAGGCACGCAACGCCGCACGCCTCTCCGGCCTGCCGGCCCTGGCGGACGACTCGGGCCTGGCGGTGGACTACCTCGGTGGCGCACCGGGCATCTATTCGGCACGCTACGCCGACGGCAAGGGCGACGCGGCGAACAACGCCAAGCTGCTCGACGCACTCAAGGATGTACCGGACGCGATGCGCAGTGCGCAGTTCGTCTGCGTGCTGGCACTGGTGCGTCATGCGGACGACCCGCTGCCGATCCTCTGCGAAGGCTTGTGGCACGGGCGCATCCTGCATGCTGCCAGTGGTGAGCATGGCTTTGGCTACGATCCACTGTTCTGGGTGCCGGAGCGCAACGTCTCCAGCGCCGAACTGAGCCCGGCCGACAAGAACCAGATCAGCCACCGCGCCCGCGCAATGGATTTGCTGCGCCAACGCCTGAGCCTGAAATGACCCACGACACCCAGGCGCTGCCACTGATCCACGGTGGCGCGCAAACCCCTCGGGCGGCGCTGCCTGTGCTGCCGCCCCTGGCGCTGTACATCCATATCCCATGGTGCGTGCGCAAGTGCCCCTACTGCGACTTCAACTCCCACACCGCCAGCAAGGTGTTGCCGGAAGAAGAGTATGTGGACGCATTGCTGGCGGACCTGGACCGGGACCTGCACGCCGTCTATGGCCGGGCGCTGAGTTCGATCTTCTTTGGCGGCGGCACCCCGAGCCTGTTCAGTGCTGCGGCATTGGGGCGGCTGCTCAAAGGCGTGCAAGCGCGCATCCCGTTTGCCGACGATATCGAAATTACCCTGGAAGCCAATCCCGGCACCTTTGAACAAGAGAAGTTCGTGGCGTATCGCGCGCTGGGAATCAACCGCCTGTCCATCGGCATCCAGAGTTTCCAGCAGCAAAAGCTCGAAGCCCTGGGCCGCATCCACAACGGCGATGAAGCCATACGCGCCGCAGATATGGCACGCCAGGCCGGGTTCGACAACTTCAACCTGGACCTGATGCACGGCTTGCCCGATCAGTCCCTGGACGATGCCCTGGCCGACCTGCGCCAAGCCATTGCACTCAAGCCGACGCACTTGTCCTGGTACCAACTGACCCTGGAACCCAACACCGTGTTCTGGAACCAGCCACCTGCGCTGCCGGAAGACGACACCCTGTGGGACATCCAGGAAGCCGGCCAGGCGCTGCTCGCCGAGCACGGTTACGCGCAATATGAAGTGTCGGCCTACGCCCAACCGGGTCGCCCGGCGCGGCATAACCTCAATTACTGGAGCTTTGGCGACTTCATCGGTATCGGCGCGGGTGCCCACGGCAAGCTCAGCCATCCGGACGGGCGCATCGTTCGCACCTGGAAAACCCGTGCCCCGAAGGACTACCTCAACCCGGCCAAAAGCTTCCAGGCCGGAGCGAAAGAGCTGACCAATGAAGAGCTGCCGTTCGAGTTCCTGATGAACGCCCTGCGCCTCACCGAAGGCGTTGACGCCAAGCTGTACGCCGAGCGCACCGGCCTTGAGCTGGCGAGCCTCGACGAAGGCCGCCGCGAAGCAGAACAAAGTGGCTTAATGCAGGTCGAACCGTCACGCCTGGCGGCGACCGACCGCGGGCAACTCTTTCTCAATGACCTGCTGCAAAAGTTTTTGAGCTGATCGCTCTTAAGGAAATCGAATGGATTTGGTACTCGACCTGCTCGCCACCGTGTCCCGCTGGAGCCGCAGCAACCTGTCGGAAATCTCCCTGGCCCTGGTCGGTTGCTTGCTGGTGCTGTTCGGCGCCGACATCAAAGGCTGGGTCGAAGCGCGCCTGGGCAGCATCGCTGGCGCCCTGCGCGTACCGCTGATGGCGTTGGTGTGCATGATCGGCAGTGGTGCCGCGTTGATCTACGCCACGCCGTGGATTGTGCGCGGGTTGAGCCAGTTCAATAACTACAGCCTGGCGCCGGTGCTGGTGGTGGTACTGGTGTTGATTGGCGTCGTCGCCGACCGCCGCTGACCTCAAACCCAACACAAAACCAATGTGGGAGGGGGCTTGCCCCCGATGACGGTGGGCCAGCCAAGAATTACCAGGCTGATACACCGCTATCGGGGGCAAGCCCCCTCCCACATTTTTACTGCATTTCAACGGTGCAGGCGGGTTACGCCAGCTTTTCGAACTTCAAATCCCAGACCCCATGCCCCAACCGCTCGCCACGGCGTTCGAACTTGGTGATCGGACGCTCTGGAGGACGCGGCACGCATTTGCCGTCTTCAGCGATGTTGCGGTAGCCCGGCGCGACATTCATCACTTCCAGCATGTATTCGGCATACGGTTCCCAGTCGGTGGCCATGTGCAGGATGCCGCCCACCTTGAGCTTGCTGCGCACCAGTTCCGCGAAGGAGGCCTGGACGATGCGGCGCTTGTGGTGACGAGCCTTGTGCCATGGGTCGGGGAAGAACAGCATCAGGCGGTCGAGGCTGTTGTCGGCGATGCAGCGGTTGAGCACTTCAATCGCGTCGCAGTCGTACACCCGCAGGTTGGTCAGGCCCTGGGTCAGCACGCCGTTAAGCAGCGCACCGACGCCTGGGCGGTGCACTTCCACACCGATGAAGTCCTGGTCCGGCGCGGCTGCCGCCATTTCCAGCAGGGAATGCCCCATGCCGAAGCCGATTTCCAGGGAACGCGGGGCCGAACGACCGAACACCTGGTCGTAGTCCACCGGGGCGTCGGCCAGGGGCAATACGAACAGTGGCGTGCCCTGCTCCAGGCCCTTTTGCTGGCCTTCGGTCATGCGACCGGCGCGCATCACGAAGCTCTTGATGCGGCGGTGCTTGGACTCGTCGCCCGCTTCCAGGGTGTTCGGCGTTTCGTTTGATTCAGTCATCAATAGCTCTTACTTGATCAGGCCATCCAGCGGCGAAGAGGCGCTGGCATAGAGTTTTTTCGGCATGCGCCCGGCAAGGTAGGCCAGGCGGCCCGCGACGATCGCGTGTTGCATGGCTTGGGCCATCATGATCGGTTGCTGGGCATGGGCGATGGCCGAATTCATCAGCACCGCGTCGCAGCCCAGCTCCATGGCGATGGTTGCGTCGGAGGCCGTGCCCACGCCCGCATCCACCAGCACCGGGATCTTGGCTTCTTCAAGGATGATCTGCAGGTTGTAGGGGTTGCAGATACCCAGGCCGGAGCCGATCAGACCCGCCAGCGGCATCACCGCGATGCAGCCGATTTCCGCCAGCTGGCGAGCGATGATCGGGTCATCGCTGGTGTAGACCATCACGTCAAAGCCTTCCTTGACCAGGGTCTCGGCGGCCTTGAGGGTTTCGATCACGTTGGGGAACAGAGTTTTCTGGTCGGCCAGCACTTCCAGCTTCACCAGGTTGTGGCCGTCGAGCAGCTCACGGGCCAGGCGGCAGGTGCGCACAGCCTCGATGGCGTCATAGCAGCCGGCGGTGTTCGGCAGGAAGGTGTAGCGGTCCGGCGACAGCACTTCGAGCAGGTTCGGCTCGCCCTCGATCTGACCGAGGTTGGTACGACGTACGGCGAAGGTCACGATTTCGGCGCCCGAGGCTTCGATGGCCAGACGGGTTTCTTCCATGTCGCGGTATTTGCCAGTGCCGACCAGCAAACGGGACTGGTAGGTATGACCAGCCAGGACGAAGGGCTTGTCGCTACGAACAATGCTCATGGGAATTCTCGCAATGGGTGAGGTTTCGCAGAATGCGTAAGGGCTGGGCGACTAGCCACCGCCGATGGCGTGGACCACTTCGACTTGGTCACCTTCTTTGAGCGCGGTACTGGCATGCTGGCTGCGCGGGACGATATCCAGGTTGAGTTCCACTGCGACACGACGCCCGGTGAGGTCCAGGCGGGTCAGCAGGGCCGCAACGGTTTCACCGTCGGGCAATTCAAAGGGGTCGCCGTTCAACTGAATGCGCATGCCGCAGGCCGCCATCGTTTTTAGGGGCCGGCATTCTAACGCGATTGGAACCTGTAGGTCAGCTCCAAGCGTCAAGCGGTCAGTTGCAGGCGCCAGGCGAGCAAGCCGAGGAAGAACCAGCCGAGCAGGAACGCCAGGCCGCCAAACGGCGTGATGATGCCGAGCTTGCTGATCCCGGTCATCGTCAACACATACAGGCTGCCGGAGAACAACAGGATCCCGACCACAAATGAGATACCCGCCCAGGTGACCAGTCGGCCGGGAATGTGCGCGGCCAGCAGCGCCACGCCAAACAAAGCCAGGGTGTGCACCAGTTGATAAGTCACACCAGTGTGAAAGATCGCCAGGTATTCGGCGCTCAGGCGGTTCTTCAGGCCGTGGGCGGCGAAGGCGCCCAGGGCAACGCCGGTGAAACCGAAAAAAGCAGCCAGCATCAGAAAGCTACGCAGCATCAGGAACTCCAGTCAGACTCATCGGGCAGGGTCTGTATAATGGCCCGCTCAACGGGTTCGGCCAAGCCATCTCTATGCTGCGTATCCTCTTCAAACGCTTTCTCAACGTCGTCAAATGGTTCGCCATCGGCAGTGTGCTGCTGGTGCTGCTGTTTCGCGTCGTACCGCCGCCGTTCACCGCGCTGATGGTGGAGCGCAAGGTCGAATCCTGGATCGACGGCGAGCCTATCGACCTGCAGCGCAGCTGGGTGTCGTGGGACGAGATTTCCGGTGACCTCAAGGTGGCGGTGATGGCCGGTGAAGACCAGCGCTTCCCGCAGCACTGGGGTTTTGACTTTGGCGCGATCCAGGCAGCAATCGTGCATAACGAGCGCGGCGGTTCGATCCGGGGCGCCAGTACGTTGAGCCAGCAGGTGTCGAAGAACCTGTTCCTGTGGGCCGGCCGCAGTTACCTGCGCAAGGGCCTGGAGGCCTGGTTTACCGGGTTGATCGAAGTACTGTGGCCCAAGCAGCGCATTCTTGAGGTGTACCTCAACAGCGTGGAATGGGATGAGGGCGTATTCGGGGCAGAGGCAGCGGCGCGGCATCATTTCGGAGTGAGCGCCAAGGGGCTTTCGCGACAGCAGGCCAGCTACCTGGCGGCCGTGTTGCCGAATCCGCGAGTGTGGAGCGCCAGTCATCCGACCGCATACGTAGCGCGGCGCGCGGCGTGGATTCGCCAGCAGATGAGTCAGCTCGGCGGGGATGGCTACCTGGCGGAGCTCAACAACTCCCGCAAGGCTCCCTGGTCCGACTGACGCAACACAAAAAAATGTGGGAGGGGGCTTGCCCCCGATAGCGGTGGATCAGTCACATTGGTGTTGACTGACACTCTGCCATCGGGGGCAAGCCCCCTCCCACAATGTTAAGCGGCGATCGACAGCTTCAGCTTGTTCATCGCGCTTTTCTCAAGCTGACGAATCCGCTCGGCCGACACGTTGTACTTCTGCGCCAGGTCGTGCAGCGTGGCTTTTTCTTCTGCCAGCCAACGCTGGTAGAGAATGTCACGGCTGCGGTCGTCCAGCACTTCCAGCGCTTCGTGCAGGTTGTGATTGGAGTTGTCGCTCCAGTCGGCGTCTTCCAGCTGACGCGCCGGGTCGTACCGGTGGTCTTCCAGGTAGTTGGCCGGCGATTGGAAAGCGCTGTCGTCGTCTGCTTCGGCAGCCGGGTCGAAGGCCATGTCATGGCCGGTCAGGCGGCTTTCCATCTCGCGCACTTCACGGGGCTCCACACCGAGGCTTTCGGCCACACGGTGGACTTCCTCGTTGTTCAGCCACGCCAAGCGTTTCTTCTGGCTGCGCAGGTTGAAGAACAGCTTGCGCTGGGCCTTGGTGGTCGCGACCTTCACGATGCGCCAGTTGCGCAGGATGAACTCGTGAATTTCCGCCTTGATCCAGTGCACAGCAAAAGACACCAGGCGCACACCCATTTCCGGGTTGAAGCGCTTCACCGCCTTCATCAGGCCGACGTTGCCTTCCTGAATCAGGTCAGCCTGGGCCAGGCCGTAGCCGCTATAGCTACGGGCGATATGTACGACAAAACGCAGGTGGGCGAGCACCATCTGCCGAGCCGCCCCCAAATCCTGCTCATAGTAGAGACTCTCGGCCAGTTCACGCTCCTGCTCGGGCGTCAGCAATGGAATGCTGTTGACCGTGTGCACATAGGCTTCCAGGTTCGCACCCGGGACCAAGGCATAAGCAGGTTGCAAAGAAGTGGTCATACGAAAAAACCTCCGACTCACATAACTCGTGCAGTTCAGCACTGCGAAAATTGACCGGGAACCGTAGGACAAGTTCCCTAAACCACTGATACGGTCAATACAAACGAAACCACATTACCCTGACATTAACTACTTCGGTGCCAGCTCACGTAAATGCCGTGCGACCGCAATCCACGCACCGATATACCCCAACAAGACCGCGCCGAGCAAGAGGCTCAGACCATCGGCTACCGGCACGCCGGCCAGGGCGAAATCGCTGCCGTACAAACCGGCAAGCCCGATAACCGCGTCGTTCAGCCAGTCGAGGCCAAAGGCCAGCACGCCCCAGGATAAAATCCCGGCACCAAAGCCATAAAGCGCGCCCATGTACAGAAAAGGACGACGCACATAGCTGTCCGTGCCGCCGACCAGTTTAATCACTTCTATCTCGGTGCGACGGTTTTCAATATGAAGACGAATGGTATTACCTATCACCAAAAGTAATGCAGACACCAACAACACGGTCAACCCGAACACAAAGCGGTCACCCAGCTTGAGGATCGCGGCCAGGCGCTCTACCCAGACTAGATCAAGTTGAGCCTGTTGCACCTTGGGCATCTCTGCGAGTTTTTGTCGCAGGGCACCCAGGGCCGGCTTGTCCACTTCATTTGGCGTTACCAGCACCACGCCCGGTAGCGGGTTCTGCGGCAGCTCCTTGAGCGCCTCACCCAGGCCGGATTGCTGCTGGAACTCCTCAAGCGCCTGATCGCGGCTGATGTACTCGGCATCCGCTACGCCGGGCAGATTCTTGATGTCGTCGCGCAGCCCCTCGCCTTCCTTGGTGCTGGCGTCGAGGTTGAGGTACAGCGAAATCTGCGCCGCGCGCTGCCAGGAACCGCCCAGGCGCTCCACATTATTGAGCAGCAACGACAAACCCATCGGCAGGCTCAGGGCCACGGCCATCACCAGGCAGGTGAAAAAGCTGCCGATCGGCTGCTTGCCCAGGCGGCGCAGGCTGTCGAGCAGGCTGGCGCGATGGCTTTCGATCCAGGCACGCAACAACGTGCCGAAGTCCGGGCCGTCGTCTTCGTCGTGTTTTTTCTTTTTCGGTTGCGGATCGGCCGGTTTCGGCGCTACGCGTTCGGATACTTTAGGACTGCGTGTCGCACTCATACGCCAGCCTCCCCGTCACCAATCAGACGACCGCGTTGCAGGGTCAGCATGCGATGGCGCATGCGGGCAATCAGCGCCAGGTCATGGCTGGCGATCAACACGCTGGTGCCCAGCCGGTTGATGTCTTCGAACACCCCCATGATCTCGGCCGCCAGGCGCGGGTCGAGGTTACCGGTGGGCTCATCCGCCAGCAGCAAGGCCGGGCGGTGGACAATGGCGCGAGCAATACCGACGCGCTGTTGCTGGCCGGTAGACAGGTCGCCGGGGTACAGGTCGGTCTTGTCCGACAGCGCCACGCGCTCCAGGGCCGAATCCACTCGCTTGATGATCTCGGCCTTGGACAGCCCGAGAATCTGCAGGGGCAAGGCAACGTTGTTGAACACCGTGCGATCGAACAGCAACTGGTGGTTCTGGAACACCACGCCGATCTGTCGGCGCAGGAACGGGATCTGCGCGTTGCTGATGGTGGCCAGGTCCTGCCCCGCCAGCAGCAGCTTGCCGGTGGTCGGGCGCTCCATGGCCAGCAACAGGCGCAACAAGGTGCTTTTACCGGCGCCGGAGTGGCCGGTGACGAACAAGAACTCGCCGCGCCGTACTCGAAAGCTCAGCTCATGCAAGCCCACATGCCCGTTGGCGTAGCGTTTACCGACCTGTTCGAATCGAATCATGAACGCTCCCGCTCGGCAAACAGTGCCTGTACAAAGGGTTCGGCTTCAAAGGTGCGCAGGTCGTCGATGCCTTCACCGACGCCGATATAACGAATCGGCAACCCGAACTGTTTGGCCAGGGCGAAAATCACACCGCCCTTGGCCGTGCCGTCGAGCTTAGTCAATGCCAGGCCGGTCAGTTGTACCGTCTGGTTGAATTGCTTGGCCTGGCTGATGGCGTTCTGCCCGGTGCCGGCGTCCAGCACCAGCAGCACTTCATGGGGGGCGTCGGCGTCGAGCTTGCCGATCACGCGGCGGACTTTTTTCAGCTCTTCCATCAAATTGTCTTTGGTGTGCAGGCGACCGGCGGTATCGGCGATCAGCACATCGATGTTACGGGCCTTGGCGGCCTGCACGGCGTCGAAGATCACCGAAGCAGAGTCGGCACCGGTGTGCTGGGCGATCACCGGGATCTTGTTGCGCTCGCCCCACACTTGCAGTTGCTCGACGGCAGCCGCACGGAAGGTGTCGCCGGCGGCCAGCATGACTTTCTTGCCTTCGGACTGCAGCTTTTTCGCCAGTTTGCCGATGGTAGTGGTTTTGCCGGCGCCGTTGACGCCGACGACCAAGATCACGAACGGTTTCTTCGGGGTGATCACCAGCGGCGCTTCAACGGGCTTGAGCATGGCGGCCAGCTCGGCCTGCAAGGATTTGTACAGCGCGTCGGCGTCGGTCAGTTGCTTGCGTGCGACCTTCTGGGTCAGGCTCTGGATGATCACGGCGGTGGCTTCGACGCCCACGTCTGCGGTGAGCAGGCGGGTTTCGATGTCCTCAAGAAGCTCGTCATCGATGGTTTTCTTGCCGAGGAACAGGCTGGCCATGCCTTCGCCGATACTGGCGCTGGTTTTGCTCAGGCCTTGCTTGAGGCGAGCGAAAAAGCCGGTCTTGCTGGTTTCAGCGGCCGGTTCTTCGACGACGACAGGCGCCGCAACCACTGCCGGCACAGGGGCTTGGACGGCAGGTGACGCCGGGGCGACTGCCTGTACAGGCTCGACCACGGCGGGAATCGGCGACGTTACGTGTTCGACCTGCACATCCTCAACCAGCGCCACCGGTTCTTCAGCCACCGGCAGTTCCGGCCACGGCTTGTGCTCTGGCTCTGGCTCTGGCTCTGGCTCTGGCTCCACGGCAGGCTGCAGCACCGGCTCGGCCATCGGCAACACCGTCGGCGCCGGTGTTTCGGCAACCGGTTCGGCTTCTACTATAGGCGCGGGGATGGATTCAGGCTGGACCTGCGGCTGTTCGACGACGGTTTCCTGCGGCTTTTTGCGCAGCCATCCGAACAGGCCTTTTTTCTCGCCAGCCGCAGCTGGGGTCTTCTTGTCGTCGTTGGAACCAAACATGGAGACGGCTATCTCAAGGTAGCGACGCGCCAGCAGGCGCTTCGGTAAATAAAATTCGATGCGTAACAGACTGTTTTTTAGCCAGCTCGTTCATGCGCAACATTTTGTAAGGCCAAAATAGAGCCTTAACAAGACAGCCACAGTGGCCGTCCCTAGGTCGGATCAGTATCCTAGCACCTCCTCGCCCGCCGACGCTAAGACCAAGCGGGCAGTCCAACAGGTTTAAAAACGAATGAATGCTCTAGCCCGCCGCGCCGCAGGCCTGCTGTTCGGTACAGTTTGTCTGCCTCTTTCAGCCCTGGCTGCCGATCCACAACCCACCCATGAGTTCACGCTGGACAACGGCCTCAAAGTTGTCGTGCGTGAAGATCATCGCGCGCCCGTGGTGGTTTCCCAGGTCTGGTACAAGGTGGGTTCGAGCTACGAAACCCCGGGCCAGACCGGCTTGTCCCATGCCCTGGAACACATGATGTTCAAGGGCAGCGCCAAGGTCGGCCCCGGCGAAGCCTCGCTGATCCTGCGCGACCTGGGCGCCGAAGAAAATGCCTTCACCAGTGACGACTACACCGCGTACTACCAGGTGCTGGCCCGCGACCGCCTGGGCGTGGCCTTTGAACTGGAAGCCGACCGCATGGCCAGCCTGCGCCTGCCGGCCGATGAGTTCAGCCGCGAAATCGAGGTAATCAAGGAAGAGCGCCGCCTGCGCACCGACGACAACCCGATGTCCAAGGCCTACGAGCGCTTCAAGGCCATGGCCTTCCCGGCCAGCGGCTATCACACGCCCACCATCGGCTGGATGGCCGACCTGGAACGCATGAAGGTCGAGGAACTGCGCCACTGGTACCAGGCCTGGTACGTGCCGAACAACGCAACCCTGGTGGTGGTCGGCGACGTCACCCCAGACGAGGTGAAGACCCTCGCCCAGCGCTACTTCGGCCCGATCCCCAAGCGCGACGTACCGCCCGCCAAGGTCCCGATGGAGCTGGCCGAGCCCGGCGAGCGCCTGCTGACCCTGCACGTGCAAACCCAGCTGCCCAGCGTGTTCCTGGGTTTCAACGTGCCCGGCCTGGCCACGGCCGAAGACAAGCGCTCGGTACAGGCCCTGCGCCTGATCTCGGCCCTGCTCGACGGCGGTTACAGCGCGCGCATCTCCGAGCAGTTGGAGCGTGGTGAAGAACTGGTCTCGGCCGCTTCCACCGATTACGACGCCTATACCCGTGGCGACACCCTGTTCATGCTGACCGCCACGCCCAACCAGCAGAAGAAAAAGACCGTCGCCCAAGCCGAAGCCGGCCTGTGGCGCTTGCTGGAAGAACTCAAAGCCAAGCCGCCAACCGCCGAAGAGCTGGAGCGCATCCGAGCCCAGGTGATTGCCGGCGTGGTCTACCAGCGTGACTCCATCACCAGCCAGGCCACGTCCATCGGCTCGCTGGAGACCGTCGGCCTGTCCTGGAAGCTGATGGACACCGAGCTTGCCGACCTGCAAAGCGTGACCCCGGAAGACATCCAAAAGGCTGCGCGCACCTATTTCACCCGCGAACGTCTGAGCGTCGCCCATGTTTTGCCTGAGGAGACCGCTCATGAGTGACCGCAAAAGCAATCGCCTGATTCTGCCCGGCCTGATCGCCGTGACCCTGGTCGCGGCCAGCGCCGTATACCTGTTGCGCCCCAGCGAGTCGGTCGCCAGCCAGGCCCTGGACAAGGCCCAATCGACCAGCAAGCTGCAATCGCTGGCGGAGCTGGACGGCAAGGCCCCCACCAACCGCAAGCTCGATGTGCAAACCTGGACCACCGCTGAAGGCGCCAAGGTGCTGTTTGTCGAAGCACACGAGCTGCCGATGTTCGACGTGCGCATCCTGTTCGCCGCCGGCAGCAGCCAGGACGGCAACGTACCGGGCCTGGCCTTGATGACCAACGCCATGCTCAACGAAGGTGTGCCGGGCAAGGACGTCAGCCAGATCGCCAGCGGCTTCGAAGGCCTGGGTGCCGACTTTGGTAATGGCGCCTACCGCGATATGGCGCTGGTGTCCCTGCGCAGCCTGAGCGACAGCGACAAGCGCGATGCGGCACTCGCGCTGTTCGATGACGTGATCGGCAAGCCGACGTTCCCGGCCGACTCACTGGCACGCATCAAGAACCAGATCCTGGCCGGCTTCGAATACCAGAAGCAGAACCCCGCCAAGCTGGCGAGCATCGAGTTGTTCAAGCGCCTGTATGGCGACCACCCCTATGCCCACCCAAGCGAAGGCACGCCTGAAAGCGTTCCGGCCATTACCGTGCAACAGCTGCAGGCGTTCCACGCCAAGGCTTACGCAGCCGGCAATGCCGTGATCGCGGTGGTGGGCGACCTGACCCGCGCCGAAGCCGAAGCCATGACCGCCAAGGTCTCCGCCGCGCTGCCCAAGGGGCCGGCCCTGGCGAAGATTGCCCAGCCAACCGAGCCAAAGGCCGGCCTGAGCCGCATCGAGTTTCCCTCCAAGCAGACGCACCTGCTGTTCGCCCAGTTGGGCATCGATCGCGCCGACCCGGACTACGCGGCACTGTCTCTGGGCAACCAGATTCTGGGCGGTGGCGGCTTCGGTACGCGGCTGATGAGCGAAGTGCGCGAAAAACGCGGCCTCACCTACGGCGTGTACTCCGGTTTCTCGCCGATGCAGGTACGTGGTCCGTTCATGATCAACCTGCAGACCCGCGCCGAAATGAGCGGCGGTACGCTGCGCCTGGTCGAAGACGTCGTGGCAGACTACCTCAAGACCGGCCCCACCCAGAAAGAGCTGGATGACGCCAAGCGCGAACTGGCCGGCAGCTTCCCGCTGTCCACCGCCAGCAACGCCGATATCGTCGGGCAACTGGGCGCCATGGGTTTCTATAACCTGCCGCTGAGCTATCTGGAAGATTTCATGAAACAATCCCAGGCCCTGACCGTAGAGCAGGTCAAGGCGGCCATGAACAAACATTTGAGCGCCGACAAGATGGTCATCGTGACCGCCGGCCCGACGATTGCGCAGAAGCCACTACCGCCCCCCACTGATAAACCCGCCGAGCAGCCGCTCGGGGTTCCGGAGCATTAATGGCCAGTTCATCTCGCCCGAAAAAACCCGTCCACAACGTGCATAACGGTGTGGGCCAACTGCGCATCATTGGCGGTGAATGGGGCAGCCGCAAGCTGAGCTTCCCCGATGTCGTGGGCCTGCGCCCGACGCCGGATCGCGTGCGCGAAACCTTGTTCAACTGGCTTGCGCCGTACATCGGCGGCGCCAAGGTGCTCGACCCGTTTGCGGGCAGTGGCGCGTTGTTCCTGGAGGCGCTGTCCCGTGGCGCGTCCCAGGCACAGGCGCTGGACGCGAGCAATGTGGCGGTGTCCAGCCTCAAGGAACACCTGGGCACGTTGCGCTGCACCAACGGCCAGGTGCAAACCGCCGACGCGTTGCGCTACCTGGAAACCCAGACGGCCAGCGAATACGACGTGGTGTTCCTCGACCCGCCGTTCAACCAGAACCTGCTGCCGACCGTGTGCGCGTTGCTGGAAGAACGCCAATGGCTGGCGCCGGATGCGTGGGTCTACACTGAAAGCGAGACGGCGCCTTCGACGCTTGGCCTGCCGGGGAGCTGGCGCTTGCACCGTGAGCAGAAGTCCGGGCGGGTCTATTACGCGTTGTGGCACCGCACCCTGTAGGAGCGAGCTTGCTCGCGAAGGTCGAACAGGCGGCACGGGCGGCCTGATAGCGCTGCGTTATCGTTAACGTTTTTCGCGAGCAAGCTCGCTCCTACTGGAGCCAGGGCAGGCTCGTCCGGCAGCGAGTATTTCATGACTGCACCTGTGGACCGCTTCAAACCCGCTTTCGGCCTGGGCAACCCCCATCTGCAAACGCTGTGGGGGCCGCTATGGCGCCCCACCACTCATATCGAGCGCCAGCGCGAACGCCTGTGGCTGGAAGACGGCGACTTTCTGGACCTCGACTGGCATGGCCCCCATGACGTGCAAGCGCCCCTGGTGCTGGTGCTGCACGGGCTGACCGGCTCACCCAATTCGCCCTACGTCGCCGGCCTGCAAAAAGTCCTCGGCGAACAGGGCTGGGCCAGCGTGGCGTTGAACTGGCGCGGCTGTTCGGGCGAGCCAAATTTATTGGCCCGCAGCTATCACTCAGGGGCCAGCGAAGATCTGGCCGAAACGATAGCCCATCTGCGTGCCAAGCGGCCGTTGGCGCCGCTGTATGCGGTGGGTTATTCCCTGGGCGGCAACGTGCTGCTCAAGCACCTGGGGGAAACCGGCGAAGCCTCCGGCCTGCATGGCGCGGCGGCGGTGTCGGTACCGTTTCGCCTGGATCAATGTGCAGACCGTATCGGTCTGGGCTTTTCGCGGATCTATCAGAAGCACTTCATGCGCGAGATGCTGGCCTATATCCGCATCAAGCAGCGCCAGTTTTTGCAGGACGGCCGGCAAGACGGGCTCAACGCCTTGGAGGCGTTGGGTTCGCTGGAGAAAATGCGCACGTTCTGGGATTTCGATGGGCGTGTGACTGCGCCGCTGCACGGCTTCCTCAATGCCGAGGATTACTACCGCCGTGCTTCAAGTCGCTATTACCTGGGCGCTATTCGTACGCCAAGCCTGATTATCCAGGCGGCGGACGACCCGTTCGTGTTCGCCCATAGCCTGCCCGAAGCCAGTGAGTTATCAGACTGTACCGAGTTCGAGCTGACGGCCAAGGGCGGGCATGTCGGGTTTGTCGATGGTTCACTGAAGCGCCCAAGCTATTACCTGGAGCGGCGCATCCCCCAATGGCTACTGACACAACACAGCTAAAAAAATGTGGGAGGGGGCTTGCCCCCCGATTGCAGTGGGTCAGCTAAAGATAAGCCGACTGATCGACCGCTATCGGGGGCAAGCCCCCTCCCACATTTGGATTGGGTTTACATACCAAATCATTTAGCCGCCAGTTGCAATTTCCCTCGCAGGATCGGTAATCCACTCACTCCACGACCCCGCATACAACTTACCCAACGGGTACCCCGCCAGACTCAGGGCGAACAAGTTGTGGCACGCCGTCACACCCGAACCGCAATACGCCACCAACTCATCCGGCGACCGCCCTTGCAACTGCGCGGCAAACCGCTGCTTGAGCTGCTCAGCCGGTAAAAAGCGGCCATCGCTGCCCAGGTTTTCATTGAACGCCGCGCACTGCGCACCGGGGATATGCCCGGCAACTGGATCGATTGGCTCCACATCGCCGCGAAAACGCGCCTGGGCACGCGCGTCGATCAAGGTCATGCCCGGTTCGCCCAGGCGCTTGTGCAACTGCTCGGCATCCAGTACCAAACAATCATCCGGTGTACCAGCAAACGTGCCGGGCTCGACCAACGGCGCATCCAGGCTCAACGGGAAGCCCGCCGCATGCCAGGCCTTGAGACCGCCGTCCAGGATGAACACGCCGTCGCGCTTGCCGAGCCAGGCCAGCAGCCACCATGCCCGAGCCGCAAAAGCCCCTGGCCCATCGTCATACAGCACCACGTCGGTGTCCGCGCTGATGCCCCACGCCTGCAATTGCTCAATCAGTGCATTCGCTGCCGGCAGCGGGTGACGGCCCGTCGTGCCCTTGATCACCGGGCCGCTCAGATGGCGTTCCAGGTCGGCATATTGCGCCCCTTCGATATGCCCTTCGGCATAGCTGCACAGCCCGTAATCCGGGTCTTCCAGGGCAAAGCGGCAATCGAGTATCACCAGCCCGGCCGCTTTCTGACGCTCGGCTAATGACTGGGGGGTGATCAGTTGGGCAAGCGGCATGACTGACTCCTGCAAATACAAAGGGGAAAGGTCCTACTTCACTTCTTCCAATGCCTGATTCAACGGCACGTAAAATTCTTTGAACAACGCATCCACCGCCACTTTTGCCTGAGGCGTGACAAACCCCGCCTCCAGTACCAGCACCTGATACACCCCACGCTTTATGGCTTCGGCACTCAAATGGGTGGAATTTTCGTTGGTGGTACACAGGAAACGCACCCAGGAGGTGAGGATGATCCAGGCATTGAGGGTCAGGGCCTCGGTCTGCACCGGGTCCATGGTCAGAATGCCAGCATCGACAAAACCCTGGTAGATCGCCCCGCCCTGGGTCAGGCAGCGCTGGGAGAAGCGTCGGTAGCCCGTGGCCAGTTCCGGGTCGCTTTCCAATAAATGTTCGAGGTCGCGGTGCAGGAAGCGGTAGCGCCACATGCCGGCCAATACGGCCTGCAGGTAAAAGCGCTTGTCTTCGACCTTCATCGCTCGCCCTTGGGGCGGGCGCAGGAAACTGTCCACCAGCGCTTCGTATTCGCGGAACAGCACGGCGATAATCGCCTGCTTGTTGGGGAAGTGGTAGTAGAGGTTACCTGGGGAAATTTCCATGTGGGCGGCGATATGGTTGGTGCTCACACTGCGCTCGCCCTGCTGGTTAAAAAGCTCCAGGCTGGTTTGCACAATGCGCTCGCTGGTCTTTACTCGTGGTGCCATAGGGATCAGCTTCCAAACACGGGATGGGGCATCTTACGGCCTATCCGGGCCCGGATAAATCTGCATATGACTGCGATGTTATTTGACAATTTAGAGTAATGACTCTAAAAATCCAGGCAGACCTATAACAACCGGGACCGCGCCATGTCTGCCAACGTTGCCTACCTGCAAGAATCCCAGGCACTGGATCAACTCCAGGACCTGTTCGAAGCCCAACGTCGCGCCTATGCCGCCAACCCGATGCCGCCGGCCGCGCAACGCCTGCAATGGCTCAAGGCCCTGGGCGACCTGCTCAGCGCTGAACGCCAGGCGCTGATCAACGCGATCAGCCAGGACTTCAGCCATCGCAGCGCGGACGAAACCCTGTTCGCCGAACTGATGCCCAGCCTGCATGGCATTCACTACGCCAGCAAACACCTCAAAGGCTGGATGAAACCTTCCCGACGCGCTGTAGGCATTGCCTTTCAGCCCGCGTCGGCCAAAGTCATTTATCAACCGCTGGGTGTCGTCGGCGTGATCGTGCCGTGGAATTACCCACTGTACCTGGCCATCGGCCCGCTGGTCGGGGCCCTGGCCGCCGGCAACCGAGTGATGCTCAAGCTCAGTGAATCCACACCGGCCACCGGCGAGTTGCTCAAGGCATTGCTGGCGAAGATCTTTCCCGAGGATCTGGTATGTGTGGTACTCGGTGAAGCCGACGTCGGCATGGCGTTTTCCAAGTTGCGTTTCGATCATCTGCTGTTCACCGGGGCCACCAGCATCGGCAAGCATGTGATGCGGGCGGCCGCTGAACATCTCACGCCGGTCACCCTGGAGCTGGGCGGTAAATCGCCGGCCATTGTCTCCGCCGACGTGCCGCTCAAGGACGCCGCCGAACGCATCGCCTTCGGCAAGTCCTTGAACGCCGGGCAGACCTGCGTGGCACCCGACTATGTGCTGGTGCCGGAAGACCGTGTGGACGGGTTTGTCGAGGCGTACTCCAACGCCATTCGCGGGTTTTATCCGACCCTGGCCGACAACCCGGACTACACCGCCATCATCAACGAGCGCCAACTGGCCAGGCTCAATGCTTACGCCAAGGACGCCACCGACAAGGGCGCCACCCTGATTCCGTTGTACGACCAAGGCCAGGCACGGCGCATGGCCCACAGCCTGCTGCTGAATGTGAACGACGACATGACGGTGATGCAGGATGAGATCTTTGGCCCGCTGTTACCCATCGTGCCCTATCGCGGCATCGACCAGGCGTTTGCCTACATCAATCAGCGCCCTCGCCCACTGGCGCTGTATTACTTCGGCTACAACAAGCGTGAACAGAACCGTGTGCTGCACGAGACCCACTCCGGCGGCGTGTGCCTGAACGACACCCTGCTGCATGTGGCCCAGGACGACATGCCGTTTGGCGGCATCGGCCCCTCCGGCATGGGCCACTACCACGCTCACGAAGGCTTTCTGACCTTCAGCAAGGCCAAGGGGGTGCTGGTCAAACAGCGCCTGAACGCGGCGAAGCTGATCTACCCGCCCTACGGAAAAACCATCCAGACGTTGATCCAGAAGCTGTTTATCCGCTGATAACGCCACCTATGGGACCATAAAAACAATGAACCCCAGCCTGACTGAAACACCTGCGCTGTCGCGGCGCGGCGTCTTGAAAATCGGCCTGTGCGCCAGCGCCTTCCTGGCGACCGCCGGGCTCGGCGCCAGCCTCAGCGGTTGCTCAAGCAGCACGCCGGCCAGCGGCTTTGCGCTGTTGCGAAGCAGTGACTTGCCATTCCTGCGCGCAGTTATCCCCGTACTGCTGGAAGGCGCGGCCAGCGCCCAGGCCGTGAGCGCCGGGATTGAAGACACCCTGAAAAAGCTCGACTACAGCCTGCAGCACCTGTCGCCGGAGATGTTCAAGCTCACCCAGCAATTGTTCGATGTGCTCGGCATGGGTATTACCCGAGGCCCATTGACCGGTATCTGGGGCAGTTGGGAAAACGCCAGCGCGGAGCAGGTCCGCAACTTCCTGCACCGCTGGGAGAACAGCTACCTGAACCTGCTGCGCATGGGCCAGGGCTCGCTGCTCAAGCTGGTGATCATGGCCTGGTACTTCCGGCCCGAGTCCTGGGCCCATTGCGGTTACCCCGGCCCGCCGAACATCTGATTGCATCCCCGACAATAAAAACAAGAGACGAACCTGATGCCCGTACCCGATCTGTTCCGCGATGGCCTGGCCCGTGGCTGGAAAACCCACAACGGTGCCGCCCTCGACAACGACCTGACCCTGGAAGCCGACGTGGCCATCATCGGCAGCGGCGCCGGTGGCGGCACCACGGCAGAAATCCTCAGCGCCGCGGGCTACAAGGTGCTGCTGATCGAAGAGGGCCCACTCAAGACCAGCAGCGACTTCAAGCTGCTGGAAGACGAAGCCTATGCCAGCCTGTACCAGGAAGGGATCGGGCGCATGAGCAAGGACGGTGCGATTACTATCCTGCAGGGCCGTGCGGTGGGCGGCACCACGCTGATCAACTGGACCTCCAGCTTCCGCACGCCGGACGCCACCCTCGCCCACTGGGCCAGTGAATACGCGGTGAAGGGCCATAGCAGCGCCGAGATGGCGCCGTGGTTCGAGAGCATGGAACAACGCCTGGGCATCGCACCATGGGCCCTGCCACCGAATGCCAATAACGACGTGATCCGCAAAGGCTGCGAAAAGCTCGGCTACAGCTGGCACGTGATCCCGCGCAATGTGCGCGGTTGCTTCAACCTGGGCTATTGCGGCATGGGCTGCCCGGTCAACGCCAAGCAATCGATGCTGGTAACCACCATCCCCTCCACCCTGGAGAAAGGCGGCGAGTTGCTCTACCTGGCCCGTGCCGAGCGCCTCAACTACAGTGGCGATACGATCAGCAGCCTGGAATGCGTGGCCATGGACGAGCGCTGCGTGGCGCCTACCGGGCGCAAGATCACCGTGAAGGCCAGGCATTACGTACTCGCGGGCGGCGGCATCAACAGCCCGGCACTGCTGATGCGCTCGGACGCGCCCGACCCGCACTCACGCCTGGGCAAGCGCACCTTCCTGCACCTGGTGAATTTCTCCGCGGGGTTGTTCGACGAGGTCATCAACCCGTTCTACGGGGCGCCGCAGTCGATCTATTCCGACCATTTCCAGTGGCAGGACGGCACCACCGGCAAAATGTCCTATAAGCTCGAAGCGCCGCCCTTGCATCCTGGGCTGGCAAGCACCCTGTTTGGCGGCTACGGCGCGCAGAACGCGCTGGACATGAGCCGATTGCCTCATACCCACGCCATGCTCGCGCTGTTGCGCGACGGCTTTCACCCCGACAGCCCTGGTGGCGCCGTGGAATTGCGCGGTGACGGTACGCCAGTGCTCGACTACCAGGTTTCGCCCTACGCCTGGGACGGCCTGCGCCGGGCCTTTCACAGCATGGCCGAGATCCAGTTCGCGGCGGGCGCCAAATCGGTCAAGCCGCTGCATCACGACGCTCGGTACGTGACTAGCCTGGCGGAGGCACGCAGTGTGATTGACGGTTTGAACCTCGAATTGCATCGAACCACCCTGGGCAGCGCCCACGTGATGGGCGGTTGCGCCATGGGTGAAGACCCGAAAAACGCCGTGACCGATAGCCTCGGCCGCCACCACCAACTGCACAATCTGTCGATACACGATGGCTCTTTGTTTCCCACCAGCATTGGGGCAAACCCCCAGTTGTCGGTGTATGGATTGACCGCGCAACTGGCGTCAGCTTTGTCCGAACGTCTGAAAACAGCGTGAAAAAGCGTTCGATTCACGGCATCTATCTACATAAGTCGACTTGGCCGACCGGGATGGCTGCGATACCATCCGGTTCCCCAACGGACTCCGCCAGGACGACGCGATGAACCGAGTGTTGTACCCAGGTACCTTCGACCCGATTACCAAAGGCCATGGCGATCTGGTCGAACGCGCCTCTCGCCTGTTCGACCACGTGATCATCGCGGTTGCCGCCAGCCCCAAGAAAAACCCGCTGTTCCCGCTGGAACAACGCGTGGAGCTGGCGCGTGAGGTCACCAAGCACCTGCCTAACGTGGAAGTGGTGGGCTTTTCAACACTGCTGGCGCATTTTGCCAAGGAGCAGAACGCCAATGTGTTCCTGCGCGGCCTGCGCGCGGTGTCGGATTTCGAATACGAATTCCAGCTGGCCAACATGAACCGCCAACTGGCGCCGGACGTGGAAAGCCTGTTCCTCACGCCGTCGGAACGTTATTCGTTCATTTCTTCGACGTTGGTCCGTGAAATCGCGGCTTTAGGCGGAGATATCACCAAGTTCGTGCATCCGGCCGTTGCCGACGCGCTGACGCTGCGCTTCAAGAAGTAAGACCGCTCGATCGGCGCCCGCTCGCACTGCGGGCGCCAATGCGGCACAATTGCGCGCATTAGTTTTCAGATGCCTTGGCTGACAGCCCTGGCAGGAGTTTTCATGTCCCTGATCATCACCGACGATTGCATCAATTGCGACGTCTGCGAACCCGAGTGCCCGAACGCTGCGATTTCCCAGGGTGAAGAGATCTACGTGATCGACCCCAACCTGTGCACCCAGTGTGTCGGCCACTATGACGAACCCCAGTGCCAGCAGGTGTGCCCGGTGGATTGCATTCCGCTGGATGAAGCCCATCCTGAGACGCAAGCGCAGTTGATGGAGAAGTACCGGAAGATTACCGGGAAGGCTTGAGCTTCTTTAGTGCCTGTAAGGGCCTCATCGGGGGCTTACCCCCGATGGCGCTATCAGCCATCACATAGCAATCAGCTCTGGCACCTGGGGCAAAACACACTCGCCCGCTGCCCCAGCACCACATTGCGCAACTCGGTCCCGCACACCTTGCACGCCTGGCCCCCGCGGCCGTAGACGAACAGTTCCTGCTGGAAATACCCTGGCTGCCCATCGCCACCAATAAAGTCGCGCAACGTAGTACCGCCGCGCTCGATGGCAGCCGCCAGCACGCGCTTGATCTCGACCGAAAGCTTCAAATAGCGCGCACGGGAAATGCCGCCCGCCGCACGACGCGGATCGATCCCCGCCGCAAACAGCGCTTCCGTCGCATAGATATTGCCCACGCCCACCACCACCGCGTTGTCCATGATGAACGGCTTGACCGCCATCGACCGGCCCCGCGACAGCTGAAACAGCCGCTCGCCATCGAACAGCTCGGTCAACGGCTCCGGCCCCAGGCGAATCAGCAGCTCGTGGTTGTGCGGGTCCTGGCTCCAGAGCATCGCACCAAAACGCCGAGGGTCGGTGTAGCGCAGGGCAAGGCCGGACTCGAGCTCGATATCCACATGCTCATGCTTGGCCGCGGGCATGCCGACTTCCACCAGGCGCAGGTTGCCCGACATGCCCAGGTGGCTGATCAAGGTGCCCACTTCGGCGTTGATCAGCAGGTACTTGGCGCGCCGCTCCACCAGCACGATGCGCTGCCCGGACAGGCGCACATCGAGGTCTTCCGGGATCGGCCAGCGCAGGCGGCGCTCACGCACCACCACACGGCTGACGCGCTGGCCCTCCAGGTGCGGGGCAATCCCGCGCCGGGTGGTTTCGACTTCTGGTAACTCAGGCATGTATACCTCGGGGAGAAAGGCTCAGTGCGCGCCCAGTTCACGGATCGACAACTTCATGCTTTCGAAGTCGTAGTCCGACAGGCCCACGTAATCCAGCACCAGGTGGCCGATCGCATCCCATTCACGGTCGACGCTCTGGTTGCCCAGCACCCGATAGGACGAACAGATGTGCTCGGCCATTTTCAGGATCGCCAGCAGGTTTTTAAGCACCGGGTTACGCGACGTCTCATCGCTGAAAATCGCCAGGGCATTGTGGTGGTTGGCTATGGCGTCGGTCACATGCTCCGGCAGGCGCCAGGACTTGGCGGTGTAGTAGCCCACCACCGCATGGTTGGTGTTGAACGCGTTGTTCTCGGTGTCGACCACCCGGCAATCCGCGCCGGCATTGGCGTAGGCCTGCTCCAGGACCGTCATGTAGTTCGGGAACCGCTTGAGCATCAGCGGCACGCCACAATCGTGGAACAGGCCCAAGGCATAGGCTTCGTCAACCGCCTGGGAGCCGGTGCGCTTGGCCAGGGTCAGGCAGGTCATGGCCACATCCTGGGCGGTATCCCAGAAGCGGTTGAGCGTAACGATGGTGTCGTCGCTCATCTCGCCCTTGATCGACAAGGCATTGATCAGGTTGATCACCGAGCGGCTGCCCAGCAGGTTCACCGCGCGCTGGATCGAGGCGACCTTGTTGCTCAGGCCGTAATACGGCGAGTTGACGATTTTCAGCAACGCACCGGACAGGCCCGGGTCCTGGGCGATCAGCCGGGCGATCACTTCCAGGTCCGGGTCGGGCATGTACTGCTCCATCTGCAAATCCACCATGATTTGCGGCTGGGGCGGCACGCTGATGCCTTGCAGGACCTGCTGAATCTGCTCGGCGGAAAGCTCTTGGGACATAAGTACACACTCTGGGCTAGGCGGGAATTCTACCCCCTAAGCCAAGTTGACTGACACCTCAAAAGCCCGAATTGAAACGCGATCAAAGGTGGGAGCTGGCTTGCCTGCGATAGCATCACCGCCGTACGTCAGATACACCGCGCCGTCTGCATCGCAGGCAAGCCAGCTCCCACATGAACGAGGGCGCAAAGGGTATACTCCCGCTCTTTTTTCCGGAGCGACGTCATGTCCCTGCCAAGCCTGCGTCTCAAAGCCAACGCCGATCGTCGTTTGCGCAACGGCCACCTGTGGGTCTACAGCAACGAAATCGACGTGGCCGCCACCCCACTCCACGGCTTCCAGGCAGGTGACCAGGCTATCCTGGAAGCGGCCGGCGGCAAGACCCTGGGCATCGTGGCCATGAGCCCGAACAACCTGATCTGCGCCCGCCTGCTGTCGCGCGACATCAAGTTGCCGCTGGACAAGTCGCTGCTGGTGCACCGCATCAACGTGGCCCTGTCCCTGCGTGATCGCCTGTTCGACAAGCCGTTCTACCGCCTGGTCTACGGCGATTCCGACCTGCTGCCGGGCCTGGTGGTCGACCGTTTCGGCGACATCCTCGTCGTGCAGATCGCCTCGGCCACCATGGAAGCCCATAAGGAAGACGTGATCGCCGCGCTGACCCAAGTGCTCAAGCCGAGCGGCATCCTGTTCAAGAACGACTCCGCCGCGCGCGACGCCGAAGGCCTCAACCGCTACGTCGAAACCGTGTTCGGCCTGGTGCCGGAGTGGGTAGCGCTGGAAGAAAACGGCGTGAAATTCGAAGCCCCGGTGATCCAGGGCCAGAAAACCGGCTGGTTCTACGACCACCGCATGAACCGCGCCCGCCTGGCGCCGTATGCCAAGGGCAAGCGCGTCCTCGACCTGTACAGCTACATCGGCGGCTGGGGCGTGCAAGCCGCCGCATTCGGCGCCAGTGAAGTGTTCTGCGTCGACGCCTCCGCCTTCGCCCTCGATGGCGTCGAGCGCAACGCCGCGCTGAACGGCGTCGCCGAGAAAATGACCTGCATCGAAGGCGACGTGTTCGAAGCGCTCAAGGAACTCAAAGCCAGCGAAGAACGCTTCGACGTGATCGTCGCCGACCCACCGGCCTTCATCAAACGCAAGAAAGACATGAAGAACGGCGAAGGCGCCTACCGCCGCCTGAACGAGCAAGCCATGCGCCTGCTCAGCAAGGACGGCATCCTGGTCAGCGCCTCGTGCTCCATGCACCTGCCGGAAGACGACCTGCAAAACATCCTCCTGACCAGCGCCCGCCACCTGGACCGCAATATCCAGATGCTCGAACGCGGCGGCCAGGGCCCGGACCACCCGGTGCACCCGGCGATTGCCGAGACGCGGTATATCAAGAGCATTACGTGCCGGTTGTTGCCGAACAGCTAAGACTGGAACCTCCCCATGTAGGAGCGAGCTTGCTCGCGAAAAACCAGCAGGCGACACGGGCTGCCTGATAGCACTGCGTTATCGTTGACGTTTTTCGCGAGCAAGCTCGCTCCTACAGGGACGACGATCACAACCAAATGGCGTCCCATAGCGGGTACTGGCCGATATGTTCGACCAAACCTGCACGCAAGGGGTTGGCCACGATATAGCGGGCCATTGCCTTCAAGTCCTCTTCCCGACGTAGTGCCCGGTCGAAATAGCCTTTCTGCCAAAGCGTCCCGTAAGAGCATCTTGCACTGTTGATCGCGCGGGCACTTCGCGACTTGGTGATTCGCATCAGTCTGGGCAAGTCGCCATTGTGCAACTCCACCAGCCAGTGGAAGTGGTCAGGCATGACCACCCAAGCCAGCGAAGTCGCCTCACCCTCTTCCTGAGCTTTCCTGAATTCGCTGACGAGCAGACGTCCTATGCGCCAGTCCTGAAAAATTGACTGCCGTTGGTGGGTAACCGCGGTAATCAGGTAAATACGACCCGATTCTGAATAGCGCCCAGTGCGCAGCCGATGAGCATTTTGCTGGGTGGACATTCCTTCGTCCTCTTGTGTGATTGGAAGAGAAACGGTAGGAGCCGAAGCGTCGACTAGCCTGTAAACAATGGTTCTGAATATGTCTTGCCCCTGTAGGAGCGAGCTTGCTCGCGAAAAACCAACAGGCGATGCGCGCTGCCTGATAGCGCTGCGTTATCGTTGACGTTTTTCGCGAGCAAGCTCGCTCCTACAGGAAGACGGTGTAGAATCGGCCCTATTCATCGCCAGTCATCCCCGGCGGGTTTATGAGCTCGAGGCCCAAGCAAGCGGCGATCCCGCGACGCGAGTGGCAACTTCCGGACACACGGCCATTTTCTGAGTGTTCCAGACGTTAATAGAAGCTCACTTCCCTTAGTACCTGATTAGCCGCCCGGAGTGCTCCAATGCCTGATTACCGCTCGAAAACATCCACCCACGGCCGCAACATGGCCGGCGCGCGCGCATTGTGGCGTGCCACGGGGATGAAAGATGACGACTTCAAGAAGCCGATCATCGCGATTGCCAACTCGTTCACTCAGTTCGTTCCCGGCCACGTCCACCTCAAGGACCTGGGCCAACTGGTCGCCCGCGAGATCGAACGCGCTGGCGGCGTGGCAAAAGAATTCAACACCATCGCCGTCGACGACGGCATCGCCATGGGCCATGACGGCATGCTGTATTCCCTGCCGAGCCGCGAGATCATCGCCGACTCCGTGGAATACATGGTCAACGCCCACTGCGCCGACGCTATCGTGTGCATTTCCAACTGCGACAAGATCACCCCCGGCATGCTGATGGCCGCCCTGCGCCTGAATATCCCGGTGATCTTCGTCTCTGGCGGCCCGATGGAAGCCGGCAAGACCAAGCTGGCCTCCCACGGCCTCGACCTGGTCGACGCCATGGTCATCGCCGCCGATTCCAGCGCTTCTGACGAGAAGGTCGCGGAATACGAGCGCAGCGCCTGCCCGACCTGCGGTTCGTGCTCCGGCATGTTCACCGCCAACTCGATGAACTGCCTGGTCGAAGCCCTGGGCCTGGCCTTGCCGGGCAATGGCTCGACGCTCGCCACCCACAGCGACCGCGAGCAGCTGTTCCTGCAGGCCGGCCGCACCATCGTCGAGCTGTGCAAGCGTTACTACGGCGAGAACGATGAGTCGGTGTTGCCGCGCAACATCGCCAACTTCAAGGCGTTCGAGAACGCCATGACCCTGGACATCGCCATGGGCGGTTCCACCAACACCATCCTGCACTTGCTGGCTGCCGCCCAGGAAGCCGAGATCGATTTCGACCTGCGCGACATCGACCGCCTGTCCCGTCACGTGCCGCAACTGTGCAAGGTCGCGCCAAACATCCAGAAGTACCACATGGAAGATGTGCACCGCGCCGGCGGGATCTTCTCGATCCTCGGTTCCCTGGCCCGTGGCGGCCTGCTGCACACCGACCTGCCGACCGTGCACAGCACGTCCATCGCCGAAGGCATCGCCAAGTGGGACATTACCCAGACTGACGACGAAGCCGTGCACACCTTCTTCAAGGCAGGCCCGGCCGGCATCCCGACGCAAACCGCGTTCAGCCAGTCGACCCGTTGGGACACCCTGGACGACGACCGTGAAAACGGCTGCATCCGCAGTGTCGAGCACGCCTATTCGCAAGAAGGCGGCCTGGCCGTGCTGTACGGCAACATCGCCCTCGACGGTTGCGTGGTGAAGACTGCCGGCGTGGACGAGTCCATCCACGTCTTCGAAGGCCGCGCCAAGATCTACGAGAGCCAGGACAGCTCGGTGCGCGGCATCCTGGCTGACGAAGTCAAGGAAGGCGACATCGTGATCATTCGCTACGAAGGCCCCAAGGGCGGCCCGGGTATGCAAGAGATGCTCTACCCGACGTCGTACCTCAAATCCAAGGGCCTGGGCAAAGCCTGCGCCTTGCTTACCGATGGTCGCTTCTCCGGCGGCACCTCGGGCCTGTCCATCGGCCACGCTTCGCCGGAAGCCGCTGCCGGTGGCGCGATTGGTCTGGTGCAGGATGGCGACAAGGTGCTGATCGACATCCCGAACCGCTCGATCAACCTGTTGATCAGCGATGAAGAACTGGCCGCGCGCCGGGTCGAGCAGGACAAGAAAGGCTGGAAGCCGGTAGAGAAGCGTCCACGTAAAGTGACCACCGCGCTGAAAGCCTACGCCTTGCTGGCCACCAGCGCCGACAAGGGCGCCGTTCGCAACAAGGCCATGCTCGACGGCCTGTAAGCCCGCCCATGAAAATGCCCCCGCACTTGGCGGGGGCATTTTTTTGCCTCGCGATAACCCCAAGACAATGAAGATCCAATGTGGGAGGGGGCTTGCCCCCGATATCGGTGTGTCAGCTAAAGATGAGCTGACTGAACGACCGCTATCGGGGGCAAGCCCCCTCCCACATTTTTAACCGCGTTCAGCCTGTTACTGGATTTCATCCGGCTTGACGATCACCCAGTTCTTGTCCGCCGTTACCGGCAAGCCTTCCTTGGCCTGCGCCGCCGCATGCTTGGCCATCATGCCGTTGAGCTGGGTCATGTATTTGTCCTTGCGGTTGATCCACAGGTGGATGCCGCCCTTGGCCACGTCCACGTCATGAAACAGCATGTAGCCATCGCTGGTCGGGGTGTCGCCGCCGACGATCACCGGTTTTTTCCATTCGTCGATGTAGGTGAGGATCGCCGCGTGCTTGCCGGCCATCCAGGTGGCTGGGGTCCACAGGTAGGGGGTGAGTTCCAGGCCGAGGTTGGCCTTCTCGTCATATTTGCCGGCGGCGATCTGTTTGCGCGCGGTGGTCAGCTCGCCGGTTTTGCGGTCCTTGAGCAACGTACTCACGCCGATGACGTTCTCGGGTTTGACGTTGTAGCCGTACTTCGGATCGGCGGCGACCATGCGCACCAGTTCTTCCGAGGCGGCCGTCATCACATACACCTCGATGCCGTTTTCCATCAACTTGTTGTACAACTCGGCTTGGCCGGTGAAGACTTTTGGTGGCTGCACTTCGGACTGTTTCACCGTGTCGCCTTCAAAATAGCTGACCGGAACGGGTTTGCCCGAAGCCATCAACTCGTCGACCTGGACCTTGAGCTCCTTGAGGGTGAAACCGGAAAAAACCTGGGCCACCCACGGGTAACACACCATGTCGTCCACTTCGCAGAGGCGATAGTAGTAGCTGAACAGGCTTTCCTTGTGCTCGGCGGTGTCTTTGAACGGCATCAGCTTGAGCGAAGGGTCGAGGCTGTCGCGGGTGATCAGGCCCTTGTTTTCCATGTAGGGCAGCAAGGACTCTTCAAGGTCGTAGCGGTAGCTGGTGTTGTCCATGTCGAACACCGCGAAATTGCCCTTGTTGGCGTTGGCGGCGATCATTTCGTTCAGTTGTTTGGCGGCCGGCGCCGGCCAGTGTTTCAACTCGGTGGCGGCAAACGCCTGGCTGGCAAGTCCCAGGCACAGAGCGGCGGCAAGCAATTTCGGCGCGAGCTTCATAAGCGTTTACTTCCTGAGTGAAAGACACCGACGCTAACAAATCTGTGTGACAGTCCCCGCGTTGAGCGCGACCGCCTGCATCCTGATTCCGCCACGACCATACGCCAGAGCGTCAAACCCTTATTCCAAAAACGACAGTCGACATTCCATATCGGTATTAAATCATTATATTTCAAGCTGTTAGGCTTCCCGGTTCGCAATCGCAGGCTCACGCGATTGGCTGCCTTCTCAACGGAGCTTCAATGAATCTTCCACTGATTCTCAACTTACTGGTGTTCGTGGCCCTGTTGCTGGGCCTGGCACAAACAGGCCGTACCCACTGGAGCCTCGCCAAGAAGGTGCTGTTCGCCCTGGTGCTGGGCGTGGTGTTCGGTGTGGTGCTGCACGCTATCTATGGCGCCGGCCACCCGGTGCTCAAGGCCTCCATCGGCTGGTTCGACCTGGTCGGCAACGGTTATGTGCAGTTGCTGCAAATGATCGTGATCCCGCTGGTGTTCGCCTCGATCCTCAGTGCCGTGGCGCGCCTGCACAACGCCTCGTCCCTGGGCAAGATCAGCTTCCTGACCATCGGCACCCTGCTGTTCACCACCGCGATTGCCGCGCTGATCGGTATCGGCCTGACCAACCTGTTCGGCCTCACCGCCGAAGGCCTGGTCGCCGGCACTCAGGAAATGGCGCGCCTGCAAGTCATCCAGAACGACTACGCAGGCAAGGTCGCCGACCTGAATATCCCGCAGTTGCTGCTGTCGTTCGTGCCGGCCAACCCGTTCGCCGACCTGGCCCGGGCCAAACCGACGTCGATCATCAGCGTGGTGATTTTTGCTGCGTTCCTGGGGGTTGCCGCCTTGCAACTGCTCAAGGATGACGTGGAAAAAGGCCAGAAAGTGCTCAACGCCATCGACACCCTGCAAGCCTGGGTGATGCGCCTGGTGCGCCTGGTCATGAAGCTGACCCCGTACGGCGTACTGGCGCTGATGACCAAGGTGGTCGCCAGCTCCAACCTGCAGGACATCATCAAGCTCGGCAGTTTCGTGGTGGTGTCGTACCTGGCCCTGGGCCTGATGTTCGTGGTGCACGGCCTGTTGCTGTCGCTGGCCGGGGTCAACCCGCTGCGCTTCTTCCGCAAGGTGTGGCCGGTGCTGACGTTTGCCTTCACCAGCCGCTCCAGCGCCGCCTCGATCCCCTTGAGCATCGAAGCGCAGACCCGCCGCCTGGGCATCCCGCAGTCCATTGCCGGTTTTGCCGCTTCGTTTGGTGCGACCATCGGCCAGAACGGCTGTGCCGGGCTCTATCCTGCGATGTTGGCAGTGATGGTTGCGCCGACCGTCGGCATCAATCCACTGGACCCGCTGTGGATCGCGACGCTGGTGGCGATTGTGACCCTGAGTTCGGCCGGTGTGGCGGGCGTGGGCGGTGGGGCGACGTTCGCCGCATTGATCGTGCTCCCGGCCATGGGGCTGCCGGTGTCGCTGGTGGCGCTGCTGATTTCCGTGGAGCCGCTGATTGATATGGGCCGCACGGCGTTGAACGTGAATGGTTCGATGACGGCGGGGGCAATTACCAGCCAGATCATGGGGCAGACGGACAAGGCGCTGCTCGATGCCGATGAGCATGCTGAGTTAGCTCAGGTCTGATAGACCGCTATCGGGGGCAAGTCGAATCGTCGAACCGCCCCTCCCACATTTTGATGTGTGAATACATTCAAGTGTGGGAGGGGGCTTGCCCCCGATGCTTTTAAGCTTTCTCCCAGACTTCGAAGTTGTAAGCGGGTTTATCGCCTTCGGCCGGGTTCTCCACATTCGACACCAGCTTCCACTGGCTCGCATCGAACTGCGGAAACCACGCATCCCCTTCCGGGCTCAACGCCACCCGCGTCAGATACAGACGATCCGCATGCTCCAGCCCCTGCGCATACAACTGCGCGCCGCCGATCAGCATCAGCTCGTCGACGCCCTGCTCCAGCGCCCACGCCTCGGCGCGTTCGACCGCAGCCTCCAATGACGCAAACACTTGCGCACCTTCAAGCACCAAGTCGGCCTGACGGCTGACCACGATGTTCAGGCGCCCCGGCAACGGTCGGCCCAGGGAATCCCAGGTCTTGCGCCCCATGATGATCGGCTTGCCAAGGGTGGTGGCCTTGAAATATTTGAAATCCCCCGGCAAGTGCCAGGGCATGCTGTTGTCGACGCCGATCACACGGTTTTCACCGAGGGCTGCGATCAGGCTTAAAGGGAGAGTCTTTTTCATGGCGACGAGAATACCAGAGCTGCGAGTCAGCGGTTATGCTCCAACCTCACGAACACAACAGGATGGCGCGTGACTGCACTGAACCCGCTGCACACACTTTGGCTGACCGAAACCGTGCGCCTGCGCGAAGAACACGCCGGCCCCCTGGAAGACCTCGAAGCCAACCGCCTGGCCCGTGCGGCCGGTGGCGACCTGCCAACGCGCATCGCACAGCGTGCCCTGCACCTGGCCGAACGCGATGGCCTGACCGGCGCCCTCAGTCGCTGGCTGCAAGGCGCGCGCCTGGCTGTGGTGCTGCTGGCGATCGTCGCGGTGGTCAGCGGCGCCGGCCTGGCGTTTGCCGCGCTGGGCAATGGCCTGACGCCGGTGAATGTGTTCTGGGCCCTGGGCAGTTTGCTCGGCCTGAACCTGATCCTGCTGCTCAGTTGGGCCCTGGGCCTGCTGTTTGCCGGCGAACACAGTGCCAGCCTCGGTCGCCTGTGGCTGTGGCTCAGCGAAAAACTCGCGCGCGATGCCAAGGCCGCGCAGCTGGCACCGGCCCTGCTGCTGTTGCTGCAGCGCCAGAAACTCAACCGCTGGGCCGTCGGTGTGCTGGTAAACAGCCTGTGGTTGCTGGCGTTGTTCAGCGCCCTGCTGGTTCTGCTGATGCTGCTCGCCACCCGGCGTTACGGCTTTGTGTGGGAAACCACCATCCTCGGTGCGGACACCTTCATCGCCGTCACCCAGGCCCTCGGCACCCTGCCCGCCCTGCTCGGCTTCAGTGTACCGACGGTGGAGATGATCCGCGCCAGTGGCGATTCCGCGCTGAATATCGAAAGCGCCCGCCAGGCCTGGGCCGCGTGGCTGATGGGGGTGTTGCTGGTGTACGGCCTGCTGCCGCGGCTGATATTCGCGCTGCTGTGCCTGTGGCGCTGGAAACGCGGGCGCGCGGCCTTGCGCCTGGACCTCAACCTGCCCGGCTACGCCCAGTTGCGCGAGCGCCTGATGCCGAGCAGCGAACGGCTGGGGGTCAACGATGCGGCGCCGGAACAATTGCACCAGGTGGCGGGCGGCGTCAGTGAACTGCAAAGCGACGGCGCACTGCTGGTGGCCATCGAACTGGACGACCAACGCCCCTGGCCGCCCAAACTGCCCGGCACGGTCAAGGATGCCGGCATCCTCGACAGCCGGGAGTCGCGCCACAAACTGCTGGAGCAGCTCACACGCTTCCCGCCTGCACGCCTGGCCATTGCCTGCGACCCGCGTCGCTCGCCCGACCGTGGCAGCCTGGCGCTGATCGCCGAGCTGGCGCGCAGTGCGGCGGCGACGCGGGTATGGCTGCTGCAAGCGCCGCCCGGCCAGGCGCTGGACGCCGAACGCCTGGGCGACTGGCACAGCGCGCTGCAGCAGCTTGAGCTGCCCTTCGCCGACTGTGCGCCGTTGAACTGGCTGGAGAGCGGTCATGACTAAACCCCTCAAGCTCGCCGTGGTCGGCCATACCAATGTGGGCAAGACCTCATTGCTGCGCACCCTGACCCGCGATGTCGGTTTTGGCGAAGTGTCCCATCGCCCCAGCACCACGCGGCATGTGGAAGGGGCGCGCCTATCGGTGGACGGCGAAGCCTTGCTGGAGCTGTACGACACCCCCGGCCTGGAAGATGCCATCGCCCTGCTCGATTACCTGGAACGCCTGGACCGCCCCGGCGAACGCCTGGATGGCCCGGCACGCCTGACGCGCTTTCTGGAAGGCAGCGAGGCGCGTCAACGCTTCGAACAGGAAGCCAAGGTGCTGCGCCAACTGCTGGCCTCGGATGCCGGCCTGTACGTGATCGATGCCCGCGAGCCGGTGCTGGCCAAGTACCGCGACGAGCTGCAAGTGCTGGCCAGCTGCGGCAAGCCCTTGCTGCCGGTGCTCAATTTCGTCAGCAGCAACGACCACCGCGAACCCGACTGGCGCGAGGCCCTGGCTCGCCTTGGCCTGCATGCGCTGGTGCGTTTTGACAGCGTGGCGCCGCCGGAAGATGGCGAGCGTCGGCTGTATGAAAGCCTGGCCCTGTTGCTGGAAAACGCGCGGCCGCAGCTGGAGCGGCTGATCCTCGATCAGCAAGCCCAACGCCAGGCCCGCCAGCAGAGCGCTGCGCGTTTGATCGCCGAATTGTTGATCGACTGTGCCGCGTGCCGACGCAGCGTGGTGACCGAGGATGAGCCACAGGCCGTCAGCGACTTGCGCAAGGCCGTGCGCCAGCGCGAACAAAAGTGCGTGGAAGCCCTGCTCAAGCTGTTCGGCTTCCGACCCCAGGACGCCGCCGCCAGCGACTTGCCGCTGCTGGACGGGCGCTGGGGTGACGACCTGTTCAATCCTGAAACCCTCAAGCAACTTGGCGTGCGCGTGGGTGGCGGGATTGCCGCGGGCGCGGCGGCCGGGGCCGGTGTCGACCTGCTGGTGGGCGGTTTAACCCTGGGCGCTGCCGCGCTGGCCGGCGCGATTGCCGGCGGCGCCCTGCAAACCGCGCGCAGCTATGGCAGCCGCCTGATGGGCAAGATCAAGGGCCAGCGCGAACTGACCGTGGACGACAGCGTGCTGCGCCTGCTCGCCCTGCGCCAACGTCAGTTGCTCAAAGCCTTGAACCTGCGCGGGCACGCGGCGATGCACAGCATCAAGGTCGACACGCCCCAGGATAAAACCTGGCGCGAAGGCAAGCTGCCAGACGCGCTGAACAAGGCCCGCGCCTACCCGCAATGGTCGTCCCTCAACCCGCACCCCAAGTTGAGCCAGGCCGAGCGCCAGGAGCAAGTCGAGGCGCTGGCTCAACGGCTGGACGACGCCTGATCGGCCAGTAGCTGCAGGGCCTTGGCCTTGAGTATTTCAAGGTCGAGCAACGAGACGTGCAGGTCTTTGGCTTGCTCATCCCAGTGACGCAGGCGCAGGCTGATGTCACAAAGCGGATGCTGCTCGAAGGCCTGCGCTTCCTGCGCGCTCATCACGCCCCCCTGGTACTCCAACGTACGCCGGCTGGCCTCGCTCAACCGGGCGAAATAGTCCGGCTGGGCGAAGGTGAGGTAACGCTTGGCCTGCACGTGGTACTCCACCAACGTCGCCATGCGTTCGCCAAAGCCCGCACGACGCAGGTAATCGGCGCCCAGCCGCTCGTGACTGACCACGCCATAACCGCCCATGTTCGCTTCGCCCTGGCCACACAGGTGGCCGATATCGTGGAAAAACGCCGCCAGCACCACTTCATCGTCAAAGCCTTCGGCCATCGCCTGCTGTGCGGCCTGGGACATGTGCTCGACCTGCGACACCGGCTCGCCGATGTAATCTGCCGTGCCATGCCGCTCGTACAGGCCGAACACTTCGGCAATCACGCGCTCGCGACTCATGACGCCGGCCCCCACAATGCCGTGATGTTTCGCTCGGCCATCGCCGGCCCCACGCTCATGCCTACACCAGTGTGCATCAGCGCAATGCTCATCCCCGCAGCCACCTGCACAAACGAAAACGGCCCGGGCCCACGCGAGCCATACACGCCCTGCCAACGCTCCACCACCTGGATCGGGCAGCCCAGGGTCTGCTCGGCCAGGTGTATCAGCCAGTCGTCGACCTGCTCGGCATTGAATGGCGAAGCATCGCTGCCGTAGTCGTGGGAGTCGCCGATGATCAAGTCGCCGTGGGGCGTGGGGCTGATCAGCAGGTGAATACCGTGGGCATGCAGGTGTGGTGCTTCGCGCAGGATCTGCGCCTGTACCGGTGCGGCTTGCGGCAGGTCGGCAAACGCGCCGTAATGCACGCAACTCAGGCCCGTCAGCAAGGCGTGCTGCAGGTTCAGCGCCCGCGCGGGCCGCGCACGCAGCATTTGCAGGCGGCAGATCTGCGGGTTGAGCGGGGCGATGGATTCGGCCAGCAGGGTTTGGTAGTCGTGCCCGGAGCAGACGAGGATCTGCTCAGCGCGAAAGCTGCCCGCCGTGCTGTGCAAGCGGCCTGGTTCGACGTCGCGCACCAGGGTGGAAAAATGAAACTCCACGCCCAGTTCCTGGGCCAGGTAGTTGATCAGCGCCGGGATCGCTTCTCGCGAATACAGTTGCTGGTCGTCCTTGCCATGCAGCGCGGCACGGTGATGGCGGAACTGGCCGCCGTACAGGTCGTTCAACGCCGCGCCTTGCAGCAGCTCGACGTTGTAGCCGTGCTCACGGGCACGCCCGGCGCAGAAGGCTTCGAGCAGGTGCTCTTCGGCTTCGGTGCGCGCGAACAGGTAGGAGCCATTGCGCTTGAGCTCAAGGCCGGCGACCTGCGCCCAGTGCGCCCAGATATCGCGGCTTTGCCGTGCCAGGTCGAGCATCGGCCCCGGCGGCTGACCGGTGACCAGCGCCTGGCCGAAGTTGCGCACCGAGGCGCCCAGCGGGGTGGCGCTGCGCTCGAAGACCTTGACCTTCAGTCCGCGCCTGGCGGCGGCGTAGGCGTGGGAGAGGCCGAGGATGCCCGCGCCGATGATCAGCAGATCGGTGTGGTGTGTCATTTGGTGATGTCCTGTTTTCGAGACCGCTATCGGGGGCAAGCCTCCTCCCACATTTGACTGTGTTCGCTATCAAATTGTGGGAGGGGCTTGCCCCCGATAAGGCCATCAGCCCTAACGGAAAAGCCTACTGACCCGCCACCTTCTCCGACTTGCCGTCATAGCGCTTGCGCCATTCAGTCAGGATGCTGTCGCGGTTCTTCGACGCCCAGGCAAAGTCATTCTTGATCAGCCGCTGCTCATAATCGGCGGGTAACTCGGTCTGCGGCTTGGCAATCCCTGGCTGGGCCAGCACCGCGAAGTTGTCCTTGTACAGTTCCATCGCCGCCGGGCTGGCGGAAAAGTCTGCGAGTTTTCTGGCGGCATCGGCGTGGCTTGTGCCCTTGATCACCGCCGTGGCTTCGATGTCCCAGCCCAGGCCTTCCTTCGGCAAGATGATGTCCAGCGGAGCCCCCTGACGCTTCAACTGCACGGCTGGGTATTCAAACGAAATACCAATCGGAAACTCCCCGGACGCCGCCAGCTTGCACGGCTTGGAGCCGGAGTGAACGTACTGCCCGATGTTCTGGTGCAGGTCGTCCATGTACCGCCAGCCTTGTTTCTCGCCGAAGGTTTGCAACCAGGCGCTCACGTCCAGAAAGCCGGTGCCCGAGGACGCCGGGTTGGGCATGACGATCTTGCCTTTGTATTCAGGCTTGGTCAGGTCCTGCCAACTCACCGGCTTGCTCAGGCCCTGTTTCTCGGCTTCGACGGTGTTGAAGCAAATGGTCGCGGCCCACACGTCCATGCCGACCCAGGCCGGTGGGTTGGCGGCGTCGCGGTAGTTCTTGCCGATCTTGTCCAGGTCTTTCGGGGCATAGCTGTCGAGCATGCCTTGTTGATCGAGAATCGCCAAGCTGGAGGCGGCCAGGCCCCACACCACATCGGCCTGCGGGCGGTCTTTTTCGGCCAGCAGCTTGGCGGTGATGATGCCGGTGGAATCGCGCACCCACTTGATCTCGACGTCCGGGTTGGCCTGCTCGAAGGCCTTTTTGTAGGTTTTCAATTGCTCGGCTTCAAGGGCCGTGTACACAGTCAGTTCGGTTTTGGCGAACGCATTCAGGCTGAATGCAGTGAGTACGGCAGCGACCAGCGCCAGTGGCTTGAACATCGAATACCTCCTTTGAAGAGTCATTGCCCGGGCGCGGTTTGGCGCCAGGCTTGGGAGCGGCGCAAGGCGCCACGTGAGGCCCACGCCAGCAACAGCGAGACGCTGCCTGAGGTGAACAGAATCAGAGTCGACATGGCCGCCGCGCCGCCCACATTGCCGGCGTCATCCATGTTCAACACGGCGACGGCGGCGAGGATGGTGTCGGGGCTGTAGAGGAAGATCGCGGCAGAGACGGTGGTCATAGCCGACACGAACAGGTACCGCAGGATGTCCAGCAGCGCGGGCAGGCAGATCGGCACCGTCACTTTCAGGTAATGGCGGTAGAGCGGCGCCTTGAGGGACAGTGCGGCGGCTTCGAACTCGACGTCCAGCTGGCGCAGCGCGGTGGTGGCGGTCATCTGCGCAGTGGTCAAATAATGCGCAATGGTGCACACCACCAGCAGCGCCATGCTGCCGTAGAACACGTGCAGCGGGTTGCCGCCGAGGTTGAAAAAGAACACGTAGCCCAGGCCCAACACCAGGCCAGGCACAGCCATCGGCACAAAGCTGAGCAGGCGCAGGGCCAGGTTCAGGCCCTGTTGGCCCCTGGTTTTTTCCATCAGGTAGGCGCCGGTGAAAATCAGCACACTGCCAATCAGCGCCGTGCACAGCGCCAGGGTCAGGCTGTTGCGGTAGGCCAGCCAGCCGCCGCCGGCGGTGTCTTCGAACTGGTAGTGGTTCAACGACAGCGACAGGTTGTAGGGCCAGAATTTGACCAGCGAGGAGTACACGGCCATGCCGAACACCAACAGCAGTGCCGCGCAGATCAGCAGCACGACCGCCAGGTAGCAGCCGTCCCTTGAACGCGACGGCAGCGGTTGGAACACCTGCGCGCGGCCGCTCATGGCATCACCCTGACGGCGCCGCAACCACGCATCCACGCCAAAGCTGAACAGCGCCGGCAATAGCAGCACCATGCCGATCAAGGCGCCACGACCGAACTGTTGCTGGCCGACCACCGCTTTGTAGGCCTCCAGCGCCAGCACCTGATAGTCCCCGCCTACCACCACGGGCACGCCGAAGTCGGTGATGGTCAGGGTGAACACCAGGCAGAACGCCGCGAACACCGCCTGGCGCGTGGCCGGCCAGGTGATGCTGCGAAACGCCCGGGCGGGGCTGGCGCCCATGCTGGAGGCGGCGTCGAACAAGCGCGCATCCGCCAGCGACAAGGCAGACAGCAGAATCATCAGGGCATGTGGGAAGGTGTAAATCACTTCGCCCAGCACAATGCCCCAGAAGCCGTAGATATTGTCCGAGAGCAGACCGCGCAACAGCCCCTGGTTGCCGAACAGATACACCAGCGCGATGCCCGGCAACATCGAAGGCGCCATCAACGGCAGCAGCGACACGCCGCGCCAGATCACCTTGCCCGGAATCAACGTGCGCTGCAGCGCGTAGGCAAACAGATAGGCCAGCGGTACGACGAAGGCCGCGACGCTCAGGGAGACTTTCAGGCTGTTGCCCAGTAACCAGTGGAAGTTGGCACTGCTCAGCAGTTCCCGTGCGGCCACCAGGCCGCCGCCCTGCCCGGCTTCGCTGCTGAAGCCGCGCCAGAAGATCGCCAGCAGCGGCAGCAGCACCGCCACGACCAACAGGCCCAGCCAGAGTACTTTGCCGCCGACCACGAACAGGCGGTCGCCCATTTCAGCGCGGGAGACCGTGCGCGGTAGCGTCAATGCGCTGTCCACGGCCATCTCAGGCAAACACCTGCAAGCTGCGCGGCGGCAAGGCCACCAGAATGTTCTGGGCGCCCAGACGCGGCATGGCTTCCGGTGCCAGCTCGGCCAGCAGCGGGTGGCCCGGCAACTGCTCCAGCTCGAAACTCATGCGGCAGCGGTTGCCCAGAAAGGTAATCTCGCGGACTTTGGCCGGGAACAGATTTTCTTCATGCACCGGCGGGTTCACGCTGATCGCTTCCGGGCGGCAGAACAGGCGACCGGAGGCGGCCTGGCCGGCGTCGTCGGCCAGGCGCATATTCATGCCGCCGACCTGGGCATGGCTGGCGCTGTTGCGACTGAACGGCAGCCAGTTGCCCTGGCCGACGAACTCGGCCACGAACGGCGTGGCCGGGCGGTCGTAAATTTCCTGCGGTGTGGCGTACTGCTCGACCTTGCCGTTGTTCATTACCGCGATGCGGTCGGCCATCAACATGGCCTCGTCCTGATTGTGGGTGACCATCAGCGTGGTGATGCCCAGGCGGCGTTGGAGTTGGCGCAGCTCGGTACACAGGTGCTCGCGAACCCGCGCGTCGAGGGCCGACATGGGTTCATCGAGCAGCAATAACGACGGCGCAGGCGCCAGGGCCCGCGCCAGGGCGACACGTTGTTGCTGGCCACCGGAGAGTTGGCCGGGGTATTTCTTTTCGCTGCCGAGCAGGCCCACCAGTTCGAGCATTTGCCCGACGCGCGTGCGCACTTCATCACGACCACAGCCGGTGAGGCCGTAGCCGATGTTCGCTTCAACGGTCAGGTTGGGAAACAGCGCGTAGGACTGAAACAAAATGCCGTAGTCCCGCGCCTGGGGTGGCAGCGCGGAAACATCGCGCTCGCCCAGGTAAAGCTCGCCGCTATCCTGGCGCTCAAGGCCGGCGATGCAACGCAGCAAGGTGGTCTTGCCGCAGCCGGACGGGCCCAGCAGGCACACCAGTTCGCCAGCGGAAACGTCCAGGGACACATTGTCCAAGGCGGTAAAGGCGCCGAAGCGTTTCTGGATACCGCGCACCTTCATCGGCGCGCCGGGCTGGGTCAGGGCTGTGTTCATGCTAGGCACCTCATCGAACGGATGAAGGCCATGCTAGGGAGGGAATGCGTCGCGGATGTGGCAGGAAGGCAAAAGGGAGTGATAGGGGTATTGGTGGATTTGGGTAGGGCTCACAGACTGAGGTGCCTGGCCTACTGCTATCGGGGGCAAGCCCTCTCCCACATTTCGATTTGTGAATGCAGTCGAGTGTGGGAGGGGGCTTGCCCCCGATTGGCCTTCAAGTCAGCCACAAGCCTCTAGATGGGCGACATTTCCTGCGCCAGCCCCAGAAACGCCGCCGGCAGGCGTGCGGCTTTTCGCTCTTTGAGGCAGTACAGGTACTCCGGAATCTGCGGCGCGTTCTCGAGGGTCAGCACCCGCAACTGCGGATCATGGGGCACCTCCTGGCGCGCAATGATGCTGATGCCGATATTACGCAGCACCGCCTCGCGGATCGACTCACGACTGCCAATCTCCAGCAGCGGCCCATAACTGACGCCCGCGCCCTGCAGCATCTCTTCCGTCAGCCGGCGGGTGGTGGAGCCCGCTTCACGCATCAACAGCGTGTGCCCGGCCAGCGCCGTCAACGGCACATGGTCGAGCTTGGCCAGTGGATGGTTGCGATGCACCGCCAGCACCAGAGGATCAGTGCCCAGCACGCGGCGGACCAGACGGGTGTCTTCCAGCAATTGCGACGAGGCGGCGACGTCGACGCGGTAGTCGTCCAGCGCTTCGAGCACCTGCTGGGAATTGCCGATTTCCACCGACACCTCCACCTGCGGCAGGCGTTCGCGAAAGGCTTTGACCAGATCCAGGATGTAATACGGCGCGGTGGCGGCAATCCGCAAGGCGCCTTGGACCTGCCCGTTGTTGCGCAGGAAAAACTCGATATCCGCTTCCTGCTGCAGCAGCGTCTTGACCATCGGCAACAGCCGCGCGCCTTCATCGCTGACGGTGAGGCGGCGGCCGCCACGGTAGAACAGTTCAACGCCGTATTGGCTTTCCAGGTTGCGGATCTGGGTGGTGACCGTAGGCTGGCTCAGGCCGAGTTTCTTCGCCGCCTGGGTAATGCTGCCCAGGCGGGCAACCATGAAAAACGCCTTCAGCTCAGCACTCAGCACACCACCCTCTCATCGTCTATTTGCGCAACAGGCGCAGGCCATTGAACACCACCAGCAGGCTGACGCCCATGTCAGCGAACACCGCCATCCACATGGTCGCCATGCCCAGGAAGGTGACAGCCAGGAAGATGGCCTTGATCACCAGCGCCAGGGCGATGTTCTGCTTGAGGATACTCGACGTTTGCCTGGAGAGCCGAATGAATGCCGGAATCTTGCGCAGGTCATCGTCCATCAGCGCCACGTCGGCGGTTTCGATGGCGGTGTCGGTGCCTGCCGCGGCCATGGCAAAGCCGATTTCGGCGCGAGCCAGGGCCGGGGCGTCGTTGATGCCGTCGCCGACCATGCCGACGCGGCGGCCTTGGCCGTAGAGCGTTTCGATCGCTTGCAGTTTATCGGTGGGCAGCAAGTCACCCTGGGCCTGGTCGATACCGACCTGAGCGGCAATCGCCTGGGCGGTGTGGGTGTTGTCGCCGGTAAGCATCAGGGTCTTGACGCCCAGGTCATGCAGTTGCTGGATGGCTTCGCGGCTGCTGTCCTTGACGGTGTCAGCCACCGCGAACAGTGCCAGCGGGCCCGACTTGTCCAGCAGCAACACCACGGACTTGCCCTGCTTTTCCAGGGCGAAGAGTTTTTCTTCCAGCGCAGGCGAGCACAGCCCCAGGTCTTCCACCAGACGGTGGTTGCCCAGGTGGTAGGTTTCGCCGTTTATGTCACCGCGCACACCACGACCGGCCAACGCCGCGAAGTTATCCACAACGTGGGACGGCAGGTTTTTATCCGCCGCCGCGTTGGCGATTGCCAGGGACACCGGGTGGTCGGAGCGGCCCGCCAAGCTCGCCGCCAGGGCCGGCGCGCTGTCCTGCACGGTGGCGAACAGCGGCAAGTAGTCGGTTTGCACCGGCTTGCCGTGGGTGATGGTGCCGGTCTTGTCCAGGGCGAGGTAGTCCAGCTTGTAACCGCCCTCCAAGTACACGCCGCCCTTGATCAAAATGCCCTTGCGCGCCGCCGCCGCGAGGCCGCTGACAATGGTCACCGGGGTGGAAATCACCAGGGCGCACGGGCAGGCCACCACCAGCAACACCAGGGCGCGGTAGATCCAGTCGAACCAGACCCCTGCCATGAACAACGGCGGTATGAGCGCCACGCCCAGGGCAAACACAAACACAGCGGGCGTATAGACCTTGGAGAAGCTGTCGACAAAACGCTGGGTCGGTGCCCGGGCGCCCTGGGCCTGCTCCACCGCATGGATGATCCGTGCCAGGGTGGAATTGTTGGCCGCAGCCGTCACCTTGTATTCCAGGGAACCGGCCTGATTGATCGTACCGGCGAAGACTTTATCGCCCACGGTCTTTTCGATCGGCAGGCTTTCACCGGTGATCGGCGCCTGGTCGATGGTGGATTGCCCAGCTGTGACTTCGCCGTCCAGGCCGATGCGCTCGCCGGGTTTTACCCGCACGATGGCGCCCAGATCGATACTTTTAACTTCCTGTTCCGACCAGGAACCATCGGCCTGCCGCACCGTGGCCTGCTCCGGGGTCATTTGCATCAGGCCGCTGATGGCATTGCGCGCCCGGTCCAGGGACTTGGCTTCGATCAGCTCGGCCACAGTAAACAGAAACATCACCATCGCCGCTTCCGGCCATTGGCCAATCAGCACGGCGCCGGTCACCGCGATGCTCATCAGCGCGTTGATGTTCAGGTTCAGGTTTTTCAGGGCAATCCAGCCCTTTTTGTAGGTGGTGAGGCCGCCGCTGAGGATCGACACCAGCGCCACCAGGGCGATCACCCAGGTCGGTGCCACGCCGCTGAAATGCAGGACTTCGGCGCCCAACGCACCCACGCCCGACACGGCCAGCGGCCACCAATGCTTCTTGGCGGGCGGCGCGGCGGCGGGGGCGCCTTCTTCGATGGGGTCGGCCTGCATGCCGATGGATTTGATCGCCTCGATGATCGGCGCCGTGCTCGGCAAGTCATGGGTGACGCCGAGGATGCGGTTGATCAGGTTGAATTCCAGCTGCTGCACCCCGGCGAGCTTGCCCAGCTTGTTCTGGATCAGCGTCTGTTCGGTGGGGCAATCCATCGCTTCGATGCGAAAGGTGCTCAGGCGCGAACCGGCGGTGGGGGCCTCGCTCAGCTTTACCGTTGCCGGCGCCGGGGTGCCGGAGCAGCAGGCGCCGCCATGGTCATGCACCGGTTTGAGCTTGTGCTCGCCGTGATCGTGGTCGTGCTTGTGCGGGGTGTGGAGGGAATCGCTCATGGTGTCGCGTCCGAAGAAGTGCCTGTTGCCAAGTAAAGACCCTGTAGCCACTATAGGGTCAAGCACCCATTTGGAGATTGCTGCGATGAAGATCGGCGAACTGGCCAAACTGACCGACTGCCCCGTGGAAACCATCCGCTATTACGAGAAGGAAGGCCTGCTGCCACCCCCGGCGCGCACCGATGGCAACTATCGGGTGTACACCCAGGTGCACACCGAGCGGCTGATCTTTATCCGCAACTGCCGCAGCCTGGACATG
Organism: Pseudomonas sp. R5-89-07; assembly: GCF_003851685.1. Classification (NCBI taxonomy): domain Bacteria; kingdom Pseudomonadati; phylum Pseudomonadota; class Gammaproteobacteria; order Pseudomonadales; family Pseudomonadaceae; genus Pseudomonas; species Pseudomonas sp. R5-89-07. The sequence continues at coordinate 5,635,169 of NZ_CP027727.1, forward strand.
ACCCTGGAAGAAATCCGCAGCCTGCTCAGCCTGCGTGACAGCCCCCAGGACCAATGCGAAAGCGTGAATGCGTTGATCGACGAGCATATCCACCACGTGAAAGCGCGCATCGATGGGCTGCTGGGGTTGCAGGCGCAATTGCTGGACTTGCGACAGCGCTGTGGCGGTGGGGAGCAGTGCGGGATCTTGCAGCGGCTGGAAGTCAGCGGGAGTGTGCAGGCCAGCGAGGCGCAGCCCTCACACGTAGGCAGAAGCCACGGGCATTAATGTGGGAGGGGGCTTGCCCCCGATTACGGTGTGTCAGTCATGGAAATGCTGGCTGACACACCGCTATCGGGGGCAAGCCCCCTCCCACATTTGGCTCAGGGCAGTCTGTCAGATCGCGACGTCGGCCTTGATGCTTGGGTCTGCGTCGTAGCCCACGATTTCGAAGTCTTCGAACTTATAGTCGTAGATCGACGCCGGCTTGCGCTTGATCACCAGCTCCGGCAGCTTCTTCGGCGTGCGCGCCAGCTGGGTCTGGATCTGTTCCATGTGGTTGCTGTAGGCGTGAGTGTCACCGGTGGTGACGATGATCTCGTGAGGGATCAGGTCGCATTGCTGCGCCAGCATATGGGTGAGCAACGCCAGGGCGGCGGTGTTGTAGGGCAGGCCGAGGAACACATCGGAGCTGCGGATGTATAACTGCATCGACAGGTGACCATCGTGCACGAAGGCCTGGTACAACAGGTGGCACGGTGGCAAGGCCTGCTTGCCGTTGCGCGCGTTTTCCTGGGGGCTCTTGGTTTCGTCCGGCAGGTATTCGACGTTCCAGCCGTGGAACAGGATGCGGCGGCTGTTGGGGTTGGTCTTCAACGTCTCGACCATGTAGTCGATCTGGTTGATCTTGCCGCCGTCCTTGGTCGGCCAGGCGGTCCACTGTTCGCCGTACACCGGGCCCAGGTCGCCGTCTTCGGTGGCCCATTCATCCCAGATGCGCACGCCGTTTTCGTTGAGCCACTTGATGTTGGTGTTGCCGCTCAACATCCAGATCAGCTCATTGGCGATGCTTTTGAAATGCAGCTTCTTGGTGGTCAGCAGCGGGAAGCCGTCGGCCAGGTTGTGCCGATACTGGCGGGCGAACACGGCCTTGGTGCCGGTGCCGGTACGATCGCCCTTGGTCAGGCCATTGGTCACGACGTCGTGCAGGAGTTCGAGGTATTGCTTCATGTGATTACCCGTATCGTTGAAGCCAAGACCTCCTGGTCTTGGCATTCGAATTTAAAGCGTGGCGTTCTTCAGCGGTTGCGGACGGTTGTATGCCCACCACAACAGGCCCAGGCCCGCCAGGATCATCGGGATGCTGAGGACCTGCCCCATGGTCAGCCAGCCCCACGCCAGGTAGCCCAGCTGCGCATCCGGCACCCGCACGAACTCGACGATGAAGCGGAAGATGCCGTAGAACAGCGCGAACATCCCGGACACCGCCATGGTCGGCCGTGGTTTGCGCGAGAACAGATAAAGGATGAGGAACAATGCCACACCTTCCAGGGCGAACTGGTACAGCTGCGACGGATGGCGCGGCAGCTGCGCCGGGTCGCTGAACGGCGGGAACACCATGGCCCACGGCACGTCAGTGGGCTTGCCCCACAATTCAGCGTTGATGAAGTTACCGATGCGCCCGGCGCCCAGGCCGATGGGCACGAACGGGGCGACGAAGTCCATCAACTGGAAGAACGACTTGCCGTTGCGCCGGCCGAACCACCAGGCGGCAATCATCACGCCGACAAAGCCGCCGTGGAACGCCATGCCGCCCTTCCACACCTCGAAGATCAGCGTCGGGTTGGCGATATACGCCGGCAGATCGTAAAACAGCACATACCCCAGGCGTCCACCGACGATCACCCCCATCGACATCCAGAACACCATGTCGGAGAGCTTCTCCTTGGTCCAAGTCGGGTCGAAACGATTCAGGCGCCGGGAAGCCAGCAGCCAGGCACCGCCGATGCCGATCAGGTACATCAACCCGTACCAATGGATTTTCAGCGGACCGACGGCCAGGGCCACCGGGTCGATCTGCGGGTAAGGCAGCATTGCGACTCCTCGTTAAAACATTTAGTCATGACGCACCGGACCATGCCGATGCGCGATTAAGCCTGCGTTACAGCTGCGAGATCAAATTAAGAAGTTCACATACACACCAAACAGCCCGGCATGTTAACGGATGGAAGGTGCGCGGCCCAACTTCGTTACGATGGAACGCCTGCGTTTGTGTGGGTAGAGTGAGGAAAAACACACAAGGGATCGCCCGATGTGCCTGATTGTCTTTGCCTGGCGGCCGGGCCATGCCCAACCGCTGATCGTCGCGGCCAACCGCGATGAGTTCTACGCCCGGCCCAGCCTGCCGCTGGCTCAGTGGCCGGATGCGCCGCAGGTCTACGCGGGCCGCGATCAGGAAGCGGGCGGCACCTGGCTTGGGGTTAACGCCGATGGACGTTTTGCCGCGCTGACCAACATCCGCGACCCGCACCAGCCACCGTCACGCAAGTCCCGTGGCGAGCTGGTGGCGCGCTTTCTCAGTGGTTCGCTGCCGATTGACGAATATCTGGCGGACGTTAACGGACGTTCGATTGAATATGCCGGGTTTAACCTGTTAGTGGGCACGCCGGACGAGCTTTGGCATTACAACGCCAACGAGACCGCGCCGACGCGGTTGAAGCCGGGTGTCTATGGCTTGTCCAATGCCGGGCTGGATACGCCGTGGCCGAAGTTGCTCAAGGCCAAAGCGGCACTGGCTGAAATCCTCGACGATCCGCAGCCGCAAGCGTTGCTGGGGATGTTGAATGACCCGCAGACCGCACCGTTCGCTGAACTGCCGGACACCGGCGTCGGCCTGGCGACCGAGAGTTTGCTGTCGAGTGTGTTTATCGCCAGCCCCAGTTACGGAACGCGGGCGAGCACGGCGTTAATCGTCAATGCCGACGGCACGCGGCGGATGGTGGAGCGCAGTTTCGGCCCGCAGGGTGGCAGGCTGGGCGAGGTCGAACTCAATCTCTAACCCCACCAAAAATCAAATGTGGGAGGGGGCTTGCCCCCGATTACGGTATGTCAGTCAGAATATCGGGTACTGATACACCGCTATCGGGAGCAAGCCCCCTCCCACAGTTGGATGTTCATTGGCAGGTCTAAAGGGTTTTGGCGGAAGCCGGGTTGATCATCCGCGTCAGCCCCAGGTTCTTCAGCGCCAATTGCAGCGAGCTGTGGATAACTTGCGGGTTGTCGATGGTCATCAGCTCGGCCAGCAGATCCTTGGCCATGCTCAATTCAACCTGGCGCAGCATCCACTTCACTTTAGGCAGGTTGGTGGCGTTCATCGACAGGCTGTCAAAGCCCATCGCCATCAACAGCACCGCCGCCGCCGGGTCGCCGGCCATTTCACCGCAGATACTCACCGGCTTGCCTTCGGCATGGGCGTCGCGCACCACGTGCTGCAGCGCTTGCAGCACCGCCGGGTGCAGGTAGTCGTAAAGGTCGGCTACCCGTGGGTTGTTGCGGTCCACGGCCAGCAGGTACTGGGTCAGGTCGTTGGAACCTACCGACAGGAAGTCCACCTGGCGCGCCAGTTCCTTGGCCTGGTACACCGCCGCCGGGATTTCGATCATCACGCCAATCGGCGGCATCGGCACGTCGGCGCCTTCGTCGCGCACTTCACCCCAGGCACGGTGGATCAGGTGCAAGGCTTCTTCCAGCTCATGGGTGCCGGAGATCATCGGCAGCAGGATGCGCAGGTTGTTCAAGCCTTCGCTGGCCTTGAGCATGGCACGGGTCTGTACCAGGAAAATTTCAGGATGGTCGAGGGTGACGCGAATGCCGCGCCAGCCGAGGAAGGGGTTGTCTTCCTTGATCGGGAAATACGACAGTGACTTGTCGCCGCCGATATCCAGGCTGCGCATGGTCACCGGCAACGGGTGGAAGGCCTGCAGTTGCTCGCGATAAATCGCCAGCTGCTCCTTCTCGCTCGGGAAACGCTGGTTGATCATGAACGGCACTTCGGTGCGGTACAGCCCTACCCCTTCGGCGCCGCGCTGTTGCGCACGGGCCACATCGGCCAGCAGGCCGGTGTTCACCAGCAACGGCACGCGGTGACCATCGAGGGTTACGCATGGCAGTTCGCGCAACGAGTCGAGGCCCAGCGCCAGCTGTTTCTCTTCCTCAACCACTTCAGCGTACTGCTTGCGCAGTAATTCGCTGGGGTTAGTGAAGACTTCGCCGCGATGGCCATCGACGATCATGTCGATGCCGTCCACCTTGGAGTACGGCAGGTCCACCAGGCCCATCACCGTCGGAATGCCCATGGCCCGCGCCAGGATCGCCACGTGGGAGTTACCCGAGCCCAATACCGAGACCAGGCCCACCAGCTTGCCCTCAGGCACTTCGCCGAGCATGGTGGCGGTCAGTTCTTCGCTGATCAGGATGGTATTGTCGGGGTAGACCAGGTTGGTGCTGCGGTCTTCCTGCAGATAGGCCAGCAGGCGGCGACCGAGGTCACGCACATCCGAGGCACGCTCGCGCAGATAGGCGTCGTCCATCATCTCGAAACGGTTGACGTGATCGGTGACCACCTGGCGCAGCGCGCCCTGGGCCCACTGGCCGGTCTTGATCACGGTTTTGACTTCGTTACCGAGGGACGCGTCATCCAGCATCATCTGGTACACGTCGAACAGCGCACGCTCTTCGGGGCGCAACTGGGTGGCAAGCTTGGTCGACAGGTTGCGCATGTCGGCGCGCACGCCTTCGAGGGCGGTCTTGAACAGTTTGATTTCAGCGTCGATGTCATCGACGCTCTTGTCGGGCACCACATCGAGGTCGGCCGGTGGCAGCATGACCACGGCAGTACCGACGGCGGCACCCGGCGAACCCGGCACGCCGACGAACTTGGCTTCCTGGATGCCCTTGCCCTGGCGACCCAGGCCGCGAATCGAGCCCGTGGCTTCGGCGTGGGCGATAACCCCGGCGAGCTGCGCGCTCATGGTCACCAGGAAGGCTTCTTCGCCTTCGTCGAACTGGCGGCGCTCTTTCTGCTGGATGACCAGTACGCCGACGACGCGGCGGTGGTGAATGATCGGTGCGCCGAGAAACGAGGCGTAACGCTCTTCGCCGGTTTCGGCAAAGTAGCGATAACGCGGGTGATCGGCCGCGTTTTCAAGGTTCAGGGGTTCTTCACGCGTCCCCACCAGGCCCACCAGACCTTCATTGGGCGCCATGCTGACCTTGCCGATGGAGCGCTTGTTCAAGCCCTCGGTGGCCATCAGCACAAAACGGTTGGTCTCGGGGTCCAGCAGGTAAACCGAGCAGACCTGGCTGCCCATGGCTTCCTTGACGCGCAACACAATAATCCCCAACGCCGCCTTGAGATCCTTGGCGGAGTTAACTTCCTGGACGATCTTGCGCAGCGTATTGAGCATGGCTCGGGGTCGAACTCCGTCGTCAGTCGCGCGCTAAAAGGCGCGGGGCAAGCTCTTTGAGAGCGCGACGATAAACCTCGCGCTTGAATGTCACCACCTGGCCCAACGGATACCAATAACTGACCCAGCGCCAGCCATCGAACTCCGGTTTACCGGTCAAATCCATCCGCACCCGCTGCTCATTGGAGATCAGGCGCAGGAGAAACCATTTCTGCTTCTGGCCGATACACAGCGGTTGGCTGTGGGTACGCACCAGGCGTTGCGGCAAACGATAGCGCAACCAGCCACGGGTGCAGGCCAGAATTTGCACATCTTCGCGCTCAAGGCCGACTTCTTCGTTCAACTCACGGTACAAGGCGTCTTCAGGGGTTTCGTCGGGGTTGATCCCACCTTGAGGAAACTGCCAGGCATCTTGGTTGATTCGGCGAGCCCATAGCACCTGTCCGGCATCATTCGTAAGAATAATCCCGACATTAGGACGGAAACCATCGGGGTCGATCACGGCAACAACCTCGCAAACGCATGTCACCGCATTGTTCCACAAAGCTTCATCCAGCGGCAACGAGGCTTCTTACCTTATGTGCACTCTTGTGAAAAGACCGTATTCTGGACGCCTTTTTACAGACTTTTCAGCGAGTAACTGCAATGCGCCTGGCTTTATTCGACTTGGACAATACCCTCCTGGGCGGTGACAGCGATCACGCCTGGGGCGATTACCTGTGTGAACGCAAGATTCTCGACCCGGTCGCCTACAAGGCGCGCAACGACGAGTTCTATCAGGACTACCTGGCCGGCAAGCTGGACAACGCCGCCTACCTGAACTTCTGCCTGGAAATCCTCGGCCGCACCGAGATGGCTCAATTGGATGAATGGCACAGCGACTATATGCGCGACTGCATCGAGCCGATCATGCTGCCCAAGGCCGTGGAACTGCTGGCCAAGCACCGCGCTGCCGGCGACAAGCTGGTGATCATCACCGCCACCAACCGTTTCGTCACCGCGCCGATTGCCGCACGCCTGGGCGTGGAAACCCTGATCGCCACCGAATGCGAGATGGAAAATGGCCGCTACACCGGGCGCAGCACCGATGTGCCGTGCTTTCGTGAAGGCAAGGTGACGCGTTTGAACCGTTGGCTGGAAGAGACTGGGCATAGCCTGGAAGACAGTTACTTTTATAGCGACTCGATGAATGACTTGCCGCTGCTGGAGCAGGTGACTCATCCGGTGGCGGTGGATCCGGACACGAATCTGCGGGCTGAAGCCGAGAAGCGTGGCTGGCCGGTGATTACGCTGCGCGGCTGATATAGCTATCGGGGGCAAGCCCCCTCCCACATTTGAATGCATTCCAAGTGTAGGAGGGGGCTTGCCCCCCGATGAAGTCAACTCGGTTTAAAGCCCTAAACCGGTTTAGCCCCCATCAACCCAGCAATCGCGACAAACCCCACCAGGCTGACCACCGCCAGCACCAGGGTAAAATTCACGCTACCGCCCTCGCCCTTGCGCAGCCGATTGAGCCGCGCCACCAGCCAGAACCAGGCCAACGCCGCGACGGTGTAGAGAATGCTGGAGCCCAGAATCCAGGTCTGCCCCAGCGGCCAGCCCACCAGGTGCACCATCCACCAGCCGGTAAACGGCATGCTCACCAGGCAAACCCCCATCAGCAGCCAAACGAATGCCCACGGGCGTTGCACGGTTACCGCAGGCCCGGTGCTGCGCTTGCGCCAGGCCAATATCGCCAGGCCGAGGCCGCTGAGCAGCAGCAACACCGTGGCGATGACGTGGATGACTTTGAGGGTGGTCAGCGTTTCCATGATTTCGATTCCTTGAAGGCCGCTCAGTCAGCGTAGTCGCTCAACCGAGGAACAACTGGTAGGCCGGGTTTTCGCTTTCATCCCAATACGGGTAGCCGATCTCGGCCAGCGCAGCCGGGACCAGGTGGCGCTCGTCGGCAGGCACTTGCAGGCCAGCGACCACGCGGCCGTCGGCTGCACCGTGGTTGCGGTAGTGGAACATCGAGATATTCCAGCGCCCGCCCAGCTTGTTGAGGAAGTTGAACAGTGCCCCCGGCCGTTCCGGGAATTCAAATCGAAATACCAGCTCGTCGCTGACCTTGGCCGCATGCCCGCCCACCATATGGCGGATGTGCAACTTGGCCAATTCGTTTTCGGTCAGGTCCAGCACCGGGAAACCCTGCTCGGTGAGGCTGGCGATCAACGCACTGCGCGGGTCGCTTTCCGGGTGGGTCTGCACACCGACGAAGATGTGCGCTTCGCTGCCGGTGTGATAGCGGTAGTTGAATTCGGTGATCTGGCGCTTGCCCACCGCCTCGCAGAATGCCTTGAAGCTGCCCGGCTTCTCGGGAATGGTCACGGCGATGATGGCTTCGCGGCCCTCGCCCAGCTCGGCACGTTCGGCCACGTGGCGCAGGCGGTCGAAGTTGACGTTGGCGCCAGAGTCGATGGCGACGAAGGTCTGGCCGCTCACGCCACGGGTCTCGACGTACTTCTTGATCCCGGCCACGCCCAACGCGCCCGCCGGCTCGGTGATCGAGCGCGTGTCGTCGTAGATATCCTTGATCGCCGCACAGATTTCATCGGTGCTGACGGTGATCACTTCGTCCACGTAGTCCTTGCAGATCTCGAAGGTGTAATGGCCGATCTGCGCCACCGCCACGCCGTCGGCGAAGATGCCAACGGTCGGCAGCACCACGCGCTCACCCGCCGCCATCGCAGCCTGCAGGCAGTTGGAGTCGTCCGGCTCGACGCCGATGATCTTGGTCTCCGGACGCAGGTATTTCACGTATGCCGCAATACCGGCGATCAGCCCGCCGCCGCCCACCGGTACGAAGATCGCGTCCAGGGGCCCAGGATGCTGGCGCAGAATCTCCATCGCCACGGTACCCTGCCCGGCAATGGTGTGCGGATCATCGTAGGGGTGAATGTAGACGTAGCCTTTTTCATCGACCAGCTTCAGCGAGTAGGCCAGGGCTTCCGGGAAAGAATCACCGTGCAGCACCACTTTGCCGCCACGCGAGCGCACGCCTTCGACCTTGATCTCCGGGGTGGTCTTGGGCATCACGATCGTTGCCTTGACCCCCAGCACCTTGGCCGCCAGGGCCAGGCCCTGGGCATGGTTGCCCGCCGAGGCAGTGACCACGCCGCACGCGCGCTCCTCAGCGCTGAGCTGGCACAGTTTGTTGTAGGCGCCGCGAATCTTGAACGAAAACACCGGCTGCAAGTCTTCGCGCTTGAGCCAAATCTGGTTGCCCAGCCGTTCGGAAAGCTGGCGGGCAGTCTGCAGGGGTGTTTCTACGGCAACGTCGTAAACGCGCGAGGTGAGGATCTTTTTGACGTAGTGTTCAAGCATCGGCAGGCATCTACTTCAGGGGTTGGGCAGGACCAGGGAGTCTAACCCGGCTTTTGGCCGGGAGACCACACGAATCCCAAGGTTTGTTGGGGTATACTCGCCGCCCTCGATAACTCCCCGCCCGTTCCGGAGCCCGCATGACCCAGGATCAACTCAAACAGGCAGTGGCCCAGGCCGCTGTCGATTTAATCCTTCCCAAACTCGACGACAAGAGCATCGTCGGCGTCGGCACCGGCTCCACCGCCAACTGCTTCATCGATGCGCTGGCCCTGCATAAAGGCGCGTTCGATGGCGCGGTGGCCAGCTCCGAAGCGACCGCCGCACGCCTTAAAGGCCATGGCATTCCGGTGTACGAGCTCAACACCGTGAGCGACCTGGAGTTCTACATCGACGGCGCGGACGAAAGCGACGAGCACCTGAACCTGATCAAGGGCGGCGGCGCAGCCCTGACTCGCGAGAAGATCGTCGCGGCCGTGGCCAAGACCTTCATCTGCATTGCCGACGCCAGCAAACTGGTGCCCGTACTCGGTGCGTTTCCGCTGCCGGTGGAAGTGATCCCGATGGCCCGCAGCCACGTGGCCCGCGAGCTGGTGAAACTGGGCGGCGACCCGGTGTACCGCGAAGGCGTGTTGACCGATAACGGCAATATCATCCTCGATGTGTTCAACATGCAGATCACCAACCCGGTGGAACTGGAAACCCGGATCAACGCCATCGTCGGCGTGGTCACCAACGGGCTGTTCGCCGCGCGCCCGGCGGATGTACTGCTGCTGGGTACCCCGGAAGGCGTGAAAACCCTCAAAGCTTAATAACACCGCAATTCAAATGTGGAGGGGGCAAGCCCCCTCCCACATTCAAAAAGCAAAGCGCTACTTTTCGCAGCACTCCTCGCTAAAACCGTGCGCTCTGTCACGGCCCGCCTGGTATCCAATCCGTTACAAATTACAACCAGGCGACCCACGCGTTTAACAATGCGCCAATTCGCAGCCGCCCACGGAATGAGGCGCGCATTGTGCAAAGCGTATGGGCTTGAACCGACCATCACCTCAAGGAAGACCCTGTGATAAAGCCCCTAGCCTTCGCGATCAGCGTCGCCGGCACGCTGCTGTCCACGCACCTTCAGGCCTACGATTACGGCCAGCACGCCAACACCACCCTGGAAAAACTGATCAACGATTACCCCGGTCGTTATCGCGGCACCGCCAATTTCGCCGGGGCAGCCGACTGGATGCAGAGCCAGATGGGCACGGCCTACACCCTCAGCCGCCAGAACTTCACCTGGAACAACGGCAGTCGCGCCTCGCAGAACGTAGTGGCCTACGCCGCCGGGACTAAACCGCAATATGTGGTGATCGGCGCGCATTTTGACACCTACTTCGGCCGCCCTGCCCTGCAAGGCCTGGACGACAACGGTTCCGGCGCCAGCGTGCTCACCGAGGTGGCGAAGAACCTGGGCGGGCTGCAGCTGGAAAACGGCCTGCAGGTGGTCGGCTTCGGTGCGGAGGAAGAAGGCTTGCGCGGCTCCAAGGCCTTCGTCGACTCCCTGAGCGCGAGCCAGCGCGCCAATATGCTTGCGATGATCAACCTCGACAGCCTGATCACCGGCGACATGATGTATGCCCACGCCGGGCAGAACAGCGCGACCAACCCCAGCCTGGCGGCGTTGCGCGAGCATACCTTCCAGATTGCCCGGGAACTGAATATCCCGCTGTTCACCAACCCCGGCCTGGACCCGCAATACCCCAAGGGCACCGGTTGCTGCAGCGATGGCGAACCGTTCGAACCGCTGAACATCCCGATCCTGTACATCGAGGCCACCAATTGGGAGCTGGGCGACCTGGATGGCTACACCCAGACCGACAACCCGAAAATCCCCGGCGGCTCGACCTGGCACGACCCGAACGAAGACAACAAGGCCGTGCTCACCGATGCGTTCGGCCAGGCGCGCATCGACCAGCGCCTGCGCGACTACTCGCGCCTGCTCAGCCGCCTGGTGCTGGAGCTGACCAACGCCGACTTGATGGCCTCGACCGCCTCGGGCGGCGCCGTCGCGCGCAACATGCAGGACAACCTGCAGCGCCAGCACCAGGCCAATGTGCGCCTGCATGACCGCCGTTGGCTGACCTTGCAGTCGGCCAGCCGCGACGTGGGCAGCTTCGATGGCGAGGTCGGCGTGGATGGCGAATACAACCCGGACAGCGGCTTCGACCGTGCACCCAACCCAGAGGCTCGGCAGCTGGGCCTGCATGCGCTGGGCGACTACCAGCTCAGTTCAGCCCTGAACATCGGCGCCAGCCTGAGCTACCGCAACGGCCGCGACGCGTTGGAGCACCGCGGCAAACTCGACAGCGACACCTGGCAGGCCGCCGCCTACGCCCTGCTCAATGACGGTGGCCCGAGCTGGCTGGCCGGCGACCTGAGCGTCGGCCATACGCGTTTTGATTCCAAACGCGACCTGCTGATCCAGGCCAACGGCGGGCCGGTGCTGCTCGACCAGCAACTGACCGGCAAGACGGACGCCTTGTCCTTGGGCGCACGGGTGCTGGGCGGCTATGACTTCGATTTCGGCGCCCTCCAGAGCGGCCCCTTTGCCGGGCTGGATTACAGCCACTACCGCATCGATCAGTTCCACGAAAAGCAAAACCTGCGCACCGCGCTGGACTACGAAGAACAGTCGTTCGATTCCCTGGAAGCCAGCCTGGGCTGGCGCGTGCGCGGTGCGCTCGCCCTGCCTTACGGCCTGAGCCTGATGCCTTACGGCACTATCGCGTGGGTCAGGGAACTGGCCAATGGGCGTCTGGACGACCTGCAACTGACCGCCCGCGCCGACGGCCAGGCCCGCACCGCCAAACTGGGCTCAGTCGACAAAAGTTTTGGTCGCGCGCAGCTCGGCAGCCAATTGGCGATTACTCCGCAACTGGGGGTGTACGCCGAGGTCAATGGTCGGCTCGGCCATGCCGAGGGCAGCCAGACCGGCTACTCGCTGGGCGTGCAGTGGATGTTCTGATCAGGGCTTCTTGAACACGTAGAACAGGTTTGGCTCACTGACGAGGTACAAAGTGCCCTCGTCATCCATGGCGATCCCTTCGGCCTGGGGCACACGTTTTTTCAGGCCATGGCGCCCGTTGAGCAGCGACAGACTGCTCAACGGGCGACCGTCGATATCCAGTTCCAGCACCAGAAACGACTCATCCGACAGTGCCAGCAAATGGCCGCTGCGCTCGTCGTACTGCAGGCTCGACAGGTCGCGCACGAACAACCCGGCATCGCGCTTGGGGTTGTTGATCACGTGCACCGAGTAGGTTTTTTCCGCTTTGAAATGGGGGAAGCCGTGGACCTCATAAATCACCATCGGGTCGCGTTCCTTGGCGACAAACAGGCGCTTGCCCACCGAGTCATAGGCCAGGCCCTCGAAGCCCTTGTTGCTGCCGATGTGCACGCCCAGGGTCATCTGCTCCGCATCGGCGGCGTCGAGAAACTGCGTGTCGTCGTCCACGTGTACTTTGATCAGCCGCTGTTGGCGCTCGTCGCTGATGACGTAAATGTTATCGCTGATGAACTCAACCGCCTCGGCATCGCCAAAACCCACCAGCGGAATGCGCCGCAGGATCTTGCCCTGCAGGGACAGCTCGACCAGCTCGGCATTTTTGTTGGTGACCGTAAACAGGCTTTTGCGCACCGGATCGAAAGTCAGCGCCGACACATCGTCGTCGAGCCCTTCGATCACCTGGCCTTCCAGGACGACGCGGTAATCGGCCAGGCCTATGCCACGTTCAGCCGCTGGCTGGTGCCACACCTGCCAGTTGAACCAGGCGCGTTCGAACAGACGGAACTGCTGCGCAACGATCACGGCAGCAACCAGCGCCATGCAAAGCAGGATAAAAAAAGCGGGTTTGGGGCGGGCAAGTCGGCGCATCGTGGCGGGCTCAGAGAAAAACTGGCGAATAGATATCAAGGTCGCCTGAATTTAAGCTTAAACGCACCGGGCTGTCTGGTGGATACCGTTTTTTTGAGAAAAGTCTGACGTAATACCTGCGTTATTTCTGCTTTTCAAACCGATAGAACAGGTTGGGTTCACTGACGATATACAGCGTACCGCTCTCGTCCATGGTCACGCCTTCGGCGCGGGGAATGGTGTCCTTGAGGCCGTTGAAACCGCCCAGCAGGGTCATGAAGCTGACTTGCTCACCCGTCTCATTCAGTTCCAGTAACAGGTGGGAGTCCGCCGACAGCACCAGCATATGCCCGGTACGCGGGTCGATGGCCAGGGCGGACAGGTTGCGCACGTCCAGCTCGGTGCTGGCCCGTTTCTGCTTGTCGCCGGTCAGCGTCTGGCTACCGTCGCTCTTCCAGGTAAACAGGGCCGGCGGGCGCTCTTCGCCCAGCACCAGTTGCTGGTTGCGCTTGTCCCAGGTGATCGCTTCAAAGGCCTTGTTCTGGTCCTTGGACGGGCCCAGGTCATAGCTGGGGAAATCAGCCTTGTTCAAGGCTGTGGTGCCGGCGTCGACCTTGACGATGGTCAGGCTGTGTTCGCGCTCATCGACCACGGCCAACAGGCCATTTTCCATCACCGTCACGCCTTCCGGATTGTTCCAGCCATTGAGCGGCATCTTGCGCAGCACGTCGCCTTGCAGGCTCAACTCCACCAGAAACGGGTTCTTGCCCATCACGGAAAACAGGGTTTTGGTGCTGGGGTTGTAGGAGAGGTCCGAGGCCTCGTCCTTTTCCATACCGGGCAGCAGCTTGGCATCGATGACCGCGTGATAATCCGGCAACCACACGCTGTCCCGGCGTTCGGCCGGGCTTTCGAAACGCTCCAGCACCCACAACACACCGCGATCATCCCAGTGCATGGCCCAGGCGATGCCATACAGGATGGCGCCGGCCAGAAACACCCAGGAATACCAGCGCATGGTCAAGCGAGAGCGAAGCGTAGGTTTGGAGGTGGGCAGAGGCACGGCCATTGAGGGCTTTTTCCGGAAGTCAGCTGTAGGGAATAGCACAGGACCCAAAGGCCTGCGTGCAAGAAGCTCGAATTATGCGGATGGCGTGTGAAAAAAATGCAAAACCAAAAATGTACACAGAACTCATGTGGGAGGGGGCTTGCCCCCGATTGCAGTGTGTCAGCCAGTGTATGTTTAGCTGACTCACCGCTATCGGGGGCAAGCCCCCTCCCACATTTTTTACAGCATGTATGCAGACAGTCAGCGCACCACGCTTTCGAAGCGATTCACGCCCGACAATTCCAGCACCAGCTCATCACCGACATTCAACGGCCCTACGCCAGCCGGCGTGCCGGTCAGGATCACATCACCCGCCTGCAGCGAGAAGCAGCCGGCCATGTGCTGGATCATCGGCACGATCGGGTTGAGCATCTGCGCGCTGTTGCCGTCCTGGCGGACTTCGCCGTTGATGGTCAGGCGAATGCCGATATCGGTCACGTCCGCAAAGGTGCTGCCGACCACGAAGGGCGCGATCACCGCCGCGCCGTCGAACGACTTGGCGATCTCCCACGGCAGACCCTTGGCTTTCAACTCGGCCTGCTTGTCGCGCAGGGTCAGGTCCAGGGCCGGGGCGAAGCCGGAGATGGCGTCCAGCACTTCTTCACGGCTTGGCTTGTTCGACAGCGGCTTGCCGATCAACACGGCGATTTCCGCTTCGTAATGCACCGAACCGCGCTCGGTAGGAATGGTGAATCCGCCTTCCAGCGGCACCACGCAACTGCCCGGCTTGATGAACAGCAACGGCTCGGTCGGCACCGGGTTGTCCAGTTCCTTGGCGTGTTCGGCGTAGTTACGCCCGATACACACCACTTTACCCACTGGAAAGTGGATGTTGGTGCCGTCGACATACTTGTGCTGGTAGCTCATGGAACGACTCCTTAAAAAGCGTCCTTAAACAGCGAAGATCTTGCCTGGGTTCATGATCCCGTTCGGGTCGAACACCGCTTTCACGGCCTTCATGTATTCGATTTCAACCGGTGAGCGGCTGTAGGTCAGGTAATCGCGCTTGGTCATGCCCACGCCGTGTTCGGCGGAGATCGAGCCGTTGTATTTGGCCACGGTCTCGAACACCCATTTGTTCACGGTAGCGCACTTGGCGAAGAACTCGTCCTTGCTCAGGTTTTCCGGCTTGAGGATGTTCAGGTGCAGGTTACCGTCGCCAATGTGGCCAAACCAGACGATTTCGAAATCCGGGTAGTGCTCGCCGACGATCGCGTCAATTTCACTCAGGAATGCCGGCACTTTGGAAACTGTTACCGAGATATCGTTCTTGTACGGCGTCCAGTGGGAAATCGTCTCGGAGATGTACTCGCGCAGCTTCCACAGGTTATGCAGCTGGGTCTCGCTCTGGCTCATCACGCCATCCAGCACCCAGCCTTGCTCGACGCAGTGTTCAAAGGTTTCCAGGGCGTGATTGGCGACTTCCTCGGTGGTGGCTTCGAATTCCAGCAGCGCATAGAACGGGCACTCCGTTTCGAACGGCGCCGGCACATCGCCGCGGCCGAGGACTTTGGCCAGGGCCTTGTCGGAAAAGAATTCGAAAGCGGTCAGGTCCAGCTTGCTCTGGAAGGCGTGCAGCACCGGCATGATCGAGTCGAAGTCGGTGGTGCCGAGCACCATGGCGGTCAGGTTTTTCGGCGCGCGGTCCAGGCGCATGGTGGCTTCCACCACGAAGCCCAGGGTGCCTTCGGCGCCGATGAACAGCTGGCGCATGTCGTAACCGGTGGCGTTCTTGATCAGGTCGCGGTTCAGTTCCAGCACATCACCCTTGCCGGTGACGACCTTCATCCCGGCCACCCAGTTACGGGTCATGCCGTAGCGAATGACCTTGATCCCGCCGGCATTGGTGCCGATATTGCCGCCAATCTGGCTGGAACCGGACGAGGCAAAGTCCACCGGGTAGTACAACCCGTTTTCTTCAGCGACGTTCTGCAATTGCTTGGTGACCACGCCCGGCTGGCACACCGCGGTGCGGTCGGTGAGGTTCACATCGAGAATCTGGTTCATATAGTCGAACGACACCACCACTTCGCCATTGGCCGCAACCGCCGCCGCCGACAGGCCCGTGCGACCACCGGATGGCACCAGCGCCACCTTGTGTGTATTGGCCCAACGGACGATGGCCTGCACCTGCTCGGTGGTCTTGGGGAAGACGATGGCGGTGGGTGCTGGAGCGAAGTGCTTGGTCCAATCCTTGCCGTAAGTCTCCAGGGAGTCGGCGTCGGTCAGCACTTTGCCGGGCTCAACCAGGGTCTTCAGCTCATCAATCAGGGCAGGATGGGTCATCGACAGAACTCTCGAACAATTCATGGTCATCCTGAGAACGCTTCACGTCGCAGGAATAGGTGTTTAGCGGGGCGCGTATGCTAGCATACCGCCCCCGCAGGACAGAGCCCAAGGGCGTTTCTGCGGTGACGGCTTTCCTGCCGTCCGGGTCAGCTTGCGCTGCTCGACTCCCTGCCAATTTTCTCCGGGATACAGGTTTACGCAGATGAGCAAGACTTCTCTCGATAAGAGCAAGATCAAGTTCCTTCTTCTGGAAGGCGTCCACCCATCGGCTGTCGACGTTCTGAAAGCCGCCGGGTACACCAGCATTGAGTACATCACCAGTTCTCTGCCGGAAGCCCAGCTCAAGGAAAAGATCGCCGACGCGCACTTTATCGGCATTCGCTCCCGCACTCAGCTGACCGAAGAGATCTTCGACCACGCCAAGAAACTCGTGGCGGTCGGCTGTTTCTGCATCGGCACCAACCAGGTCGACCTCAACGCAGCGCGCGAGCGCGGCATCGCGGTGTTCAACGCACCTTACTCCAACACCCGTTCCGTCGCGGAGCTGGTGCTGGCCGAGGCCATCCTGCTGTTGCGCGGTATCCCGGAGAAGAACGCGTCCTGCCACCGTGGCGGCTGGATCAAGAGCGCGGCCAACTCCTTCGAAATCCGTGGCAAGAAGCTGGGTATCGTCGGTTACGGCTCGATCGGCACGCAACTGTCGGTATTGGCTGAAGGCCTGGGGATGCAGGTGTTCTTCTATGACACCCTGACCAAGCTGCCACTGGGCAACGCTACCCAGGTCTCGAGCCTGACCGAACTGCTGGGCATGTCCGACATCGTCACCCTGCACGTTCCGGAAACCGCTGAAACCCAGTGGATGATCGGCGAGAAGGAAATCCGCGCCATCAAGAAGGGCGGGATCCTGATCAACGCCGCGCGCGGCACTGTGGTCGAGCTGGACGCCCTGGCCGACGCGATCAAGGACAAGCACCTGATCGGCGCCGCCATCGACGTGTTCCCGGTAGAGCCACGCTCCAACGACGACATCTTCGAAAGCCCGCTGCGTGGCCTGGACAACGTGATCCTGACTCCGCACATCGGCGGCTCCACCGCTGAAGCCCAGGCCAACATCGGCCTGGAAGTGTCGGAAAAGCTGGTCAAGTACAGCGACAACGGTACCTCGGTATCGTCGGTGAACTTCCCGGAAGTGGCCCTGCCGGCTCACCCTGGCAAGCACCGCCTGCTGCACATCCACCAGAACATTCCAGGTGTGATGATGGAGATCAACAAGGTCTTCGCGGAAAACGGTATCAACATCTCCGGTCAGTTCCTGCAGACCAACGAGAAGGTCGGCTACGTGGTCATCGACGTCGACGCCGAGTACTCGGACCTGGCGCAAGAGAAGCTGCAGCACATCAACGGCACTATCCGTAGCCGGGTGTTGTTTTAAGAGCAGTTGCAAGCGGCAAGTTGCAAGCGGCAAGATAAAAGCTGTCGCTTGCAGCTTGTAACTTGAAGCTTGCCGCAAAAAAAACGGGAGCCCCGCAAGGGACTCCCGTTTTTTTTATTTCACATTAACCGTGATGACTTTCGAGGCTACAGTCGGGTCGAACTGCATGTGCAGTTTGTCGCCAGCCACCAGTTGCAAGGTGTGCTTGCCGGGCGTCAGGGTCAGTTCGGTTTCGGTCTGGGCCTTGCCGTAATGGATAACGGTGTCGGTGGCCGGGATCGGCAGTTTTGCATCCGGCAATGCTTTCTGGTCGATCAGCAGGTGGTGGTGGCCGGTGCCGGCAGCCTGGTCGGTGGCCGGTGCCAGTTTCAGGCCTTCCATGCCGAATTTCACAGTGAACGTCTTGTCGACGGTCGCGCCGTCTTTAGGCGAGACGATGAATACTTTCGCGCCTTCAGGTGGAGCGCTGCGCGGGATGCCGTCGGCGGCAGTGGCCAACATCGAAGCACCCAGCATCAGGGAGGCCAGGGTTGCACGGGACAAAAAGGCTTTCATTCGCTTCTCCAGTTTTTGGTGAAATCTGTAGGGTTATGACAACTTCGCGACAAATTGCTGTCCAAGGCACTCGATACCATAGCAAAGCGATGCTGAACGGCGTCTCGCCCGTACGAATTCTTTAGGAGTGACCATGCGCTTTTCGCCTGGCCTGTTACTGCTGCTTCCCCTTCTAAGCTCGCTGGCTCATGCCGAGCTGATCGATGACGTCAATGATCGCGGTGAGCTGCGCATTGCCCTTGAAGCCAACACCCCACCCTACAATTTCAAGGAAGGCGAGAAACTCACCGGCTTTGAAGTCGAGCTGGGTGAACTGCTGGCCAAGGAAATGGACGTGCGTTCCTCGTTTATCACCACCGATGACGCCGACCTGCTACCTGGTGTGGCGACCGGCAAATATGACGTGGCGATTAACCATATCGCTATGACTGCCGAGCTTAAGGATCAGTTCGATGTCAGCGCGGCTTATCACCAGAAGCCTGAGCTGGTGATCCCGTTCCAGAAGGGCAACCCAGCATTCAAGACAAGCCTGGACGGTGCGTTGAAGCGGGTGAAGGATGATGGACGCTTGAAGGCGCTGGAACAGAAGTGGTTCGAAAAAAGCACACCGCAGTGACCCATGTGGGAGGGGGCTTGCCCCCTCCCACATTTTTCTTCAGAACCTTTCGCACGGTTAAAACGGCTCGTTACCGCGCCGACGGAACCAGCCGGTCAGGGACAGGCGTTCACGCGTGGCCGGCAGGACTTCGTGGGGCACTTCGCCCGAGAGGAACACCACCAGGCTACCGCCGGTGGGCACCACGTCGTGTTCGAGGCCACCCTTGAGGTACATGCGCAACTGGCCGCCGTGTTCAGGCAGCCAGGCGTCGTTCAGATAGATCACGGCCGAGACCATGCGCCGGTCATCATCGCGGAAACGATCCACGTGCTTGAGGTAGAACGCCCCGGGCGGGTACATCGCGAAGTGGCTTTCGAAATCTTCCAGGCCAAGAAACAAGCCACGGTTCATCGCCAGGCGCAGGCTGTCCATCACCGCCATGTAGGTGTCGCAGACGACGGCGTCGCCCTCTTCCAGCCATTGGATGTGGTCGCCGCGAATCCCCTCGCGAATTTCCTGGGCCAGCCCGCGCCCCACCCCTGCCGGTGCCAGTTCACCTTGCGCCGCACGTTTACGGCACTCAGCCGCCAGCTCCAGGGTCAGAGCCTGGGGCAGGAAGGCATTCTGCTGCGACCAGCCTTTTTCGGCCAAGTCGTCGACAATGCGTTGCAGCAGCGGGTGATCGAGGGGTATTTGCATGGCGCGCATAGTATCCATACGCCTGTGAATCCGACAGCGCCGTCGAGCGTCTGAATACACTTTAGTCAGGTGACTGATAGGACTTCTCGACAAATCCTACGCCCGACACGGACAATAGTGGCCGACTGACAGGAGTCCTTATGCGTCGTTTGTTTTTTTCCTTGCTGATGTTCTGCGTTTTGCCCGCCTGGGCAGACGGCCATGACCAGTTGTACAAGGTCGCCGGCTGGGCCGAACAACGTGCGCATTTCAATGACGCCCTCGCCGCCGCCCAACAGCGTTACCGCAACAGCTTGCCGCCGGCGGTGTACCAGGCGCTGGTGGACAACAGCAGCAAACGCTTCGCGGCCCAGGCCATGGACCAGCGTGCCGAGGCCCAACTGCGCAAACACCTGGCGGACCCGAAACCGGCCCTGGCTTTTTTCCAGTCGCCCCTGGGGCGCAAGATCGTCGCCGCCGAATTGCTCGCCACGCGTCGCGACCAATTGGCGAAGAACGCACAGGGCCTGCCGAAAATTCAAGCCGACGCTACTCGCAGCCTGATCATCGGCCACCTGGCCCAGGCCCTGCCCGCACGCGAAGCCGGCGCCGAAGTCAGCCTGGCGATTGCCGGCGTGGCGGCCGACAGCTTGAGCCAGATGATCCCGGGCCTGTTGGGCGGCGGTCAGGCCCAAGGCATGTTGAATGGCCAGCGTGAGCGACTGATGCAGCAGATCGACAAGGACCTGAATAACACGCTGCTCTACGTCTACCGGGATTTGTCTGACCCGGAGCTGGAAGAATTCGCAACGTTCGCCGAATCGCCGGAAGGCAAGGCGTATTACCAGGCGGCGCTCGCCGCCATCCGCGCAGGGCTGGCTGTGGGCCAAAGCACCTCAAGCCTGACGCAGTAGAAATGTGGGAGGGGGCTTGCCCCCGATGGCGCCGGGTCAGCCACACATAAGTTGACTGACCCATTGCTATCGGGGGCAAGCCCCCTCCCACATTTGGAATGCGCTACTTCAGTTGGTCTGTCAGATACCTGAAGTACTCTTGGCGAATTTCTGGAATTTCATTGGCCAGGTGATGCCTGCCGCGCTTGAGCATCAGCACCTGCGGCTGGTCGAACTTGCTGCGCAGCACCTGCAAATTATGCTGCCAATCCACCGTCATATCCTCTTCGCCCTGCACGATCACCGGCCGCCGTGAGCTAGCCGGCGCCGCTTCGATGCGCTTGATCCAGCGTGCCAGGGCGCCTACCCAAGCGGTGGGCAGTTGGCGCGGTTGCAGCGGGTCGGCTTCGAGAAAAGGTTTGAAGGCCGGGTCGTTGGAGTTGTCGCTGAACCGCCGCGCAATGCCTTTGACGAAAGGGCGCAGCAGGTAATAGCTGAGCTGGGACCAGCCCCAGGCACGCGGACGTACCAGCGGCGAGAGCAGAAAGGTCTTGCCCTGGGCCGGGCTCTCGGCGCCGTGGTTGAGCAGGTGGTCCACCAAGATGGCCCCGCCCGTGCTTTGCCCGAACAGGTGCCAGGGCTGCGGCAGCTGCAGTGTCTTGGCCTCGACAAACAACGCCTGCACGACATCCTGATACACCGCAAACTCATCAATGCTGGCGCGCGCGCCGCTGGACAAGCCATGGCCGGGCAGGTCGCAGGCGATCACCACAAAGCCCTGGTCCAACGCCCATTCCACTACGTGGCGGTACAGCCCCATATGGTCGTAGAAGCCGTGGAACATGAACATCGTTGCCACGGGCACGGGCGGCCACCACACCTGCGCCACCACCTCGAACCCGTCCACCTCCAAGCGCCCCAGACGGCTCACGGCCGGCACCTTGCGCGCGCCCAGGTCGAGGCCATAGAAACGTTGATAGACCCTCGCCTCGGCTGACAGAGGCTGCGCATCCACCAGCGGCCGCAAGCTCTCGCGCAGATGATCAGGGTCAAAGGTGACGGGCATAAAGGCTTCCAGACTGACGGTGAAGATGAATATCGAGCTGCGATATTCATCTGTCAGGACAAGCATGGCAAGCTACGCGACCCGCGAGGATACATCTGAATGCGACAACCCTACCGCACTGCCTTGTTCGCCAGCCTGGTGCTGATTATCTGCGCCGGCGTGCTGTGGGCCGCGTATGACTGGTTCCAGGGGCGTTACCTGCGCGCCTTCAGCGAGCACACGGCGGTGTTCTCCGGCGACGCGCTGCAACTGCCCGCCGCACTGCGCGGCCCCGGCCCGATTCGCCTGGTGCACTTCTGGGACCCGGCCTGCCCGTGCAATGTTGGCAACCAGCAACACCTGGGCGAGCTGATCGAGCAATATGCGCCGCAAGGTGTCGAGTTCTACGCGCTGCAAAAAGCCGGCAGCCACGGCGTGCTGCCGGACAACCTGGGCCAGATGAAAACCCTCGACGCCCTGCCCGGCGCCGATCAGGTACCGGCAAGCCCCGCCGTGGGCATTTGGGACCGTACCGGCAAGCTGGCGTATTTCGGCCCCTACAGCGAAGGGTTGACCTGCAATTCCAGCAACAGCTTTATCGAGCCCATCCTCAAGGCCCTGCAGGCCGGGCGCGAAGTGAATGCCACGCACACCCTGGCGGTGGGCTGCTATTGTTCGTGGCCTAAGGATCCGTAGTCCGTCCATTCTGGGTTAAGGAAAGTCGATGAAGCGTGTCTTGCAGGCTCTTGCGGTACTGGTTGTGCTGGTCGCCCTCGGCGCCGGCTGGTACGTCTACAGCAAGCAACCGACCCGCCAGGGCACGGTCACGCTGGCGCACCTGCAAGGCTCGGTCACGGTGCGCTACGACGACCGTGGCGTGCCGCATATCCGTGCCGGCAACGAGGCCGACCTGTACCGCGCCCTGGGCTATGTGCACGCCCAGGACCGGCTGTTCCAGATGGAGATCATGCGCCGCCTGGCCCGTGGCGAACTGGCCGAAGTGCTGGGGCCCAAGCTGCTGGAGACCGATAAGCTGTTTCGCAGCCTGCAGATTCGCGAGCGCGCCTTGGGTTACGTTGAGCACATGGACCCCGAGTCGGCCTCCTCGAAGGCCCTGCAAGCTTACCTGGACGGGATCAACCAGTATCAGGCCAGCCACGCCAGCCCGATGGAATTCGACGTACTGGGCATCCCCAAGCGCCCCTTCACCGCCGAGGACTCCATCAGTGTCGCCGGGTATATGGCCTACAGCTTTGCCGCGGCCTTTCGTACCGAACCCCTGCTGACTTACGTACGCGACCAGTTGGGCGGCGACTACCTCAAGGTCTTCGACCTCGACTGGCAACCCAAAGGCGCCCTCAACCTGGCGGCCGACGACTGGAAGACCCTGGGCGCCCTCGCCAACCTGACTGAGCAAGCTCTGGCCGACAACGGCCTGCCGCAATTCGAAGGCAGCAATGCCTGGGCCGTCAGCGGCAGCCGCACCCAGAGCGGCAAGCCTTTGCTGGCGGGCGACCCGCATATTCGTTTCTCGGTGCCATCGGTGTGGTACGAGGCGCAGCTGTCGGCGCCCGGCTTTGAGCTGTATGGCTACCACAACGCGCTGGTGCCGGTGGCCTTCCTGGGGCACAACCTGGATTTCGGCTGGAGCCTGACCATGTTCCAGAACGACGACCTCGACCTGATCGCCGAGAAGGTCAACCCGGCCAACCCCAATCAGGTCTGGTATCACGGCCAGTGGGTCGACATGAGCAGCAGCGAGCAGCAGATCCAGGTCAAGGGGCAGGCCCCGGTCACCCTCACCCTGCGCCGCTCGCCCCACGGCCCGATCGTCAATGACGTACTCGGTGAAAACGCCGGCAGCACGCCCATCGCCATGTGGTGGGCGTTCCTCGACAGCGAAAACCCGATCCTCGAAGGTTTCTACCAGCTCAACCGGGCCGATTCCCTGGTCAAGGCACGTGCTGCGGCGTCCAAGGTTTCGGCGCCGGGGCTGAACATCGTGTGGGCCAATGCCAAGGGTGATATCGGCTGGTGGGCGGCGGCGCAGTTGCCGATACGCCCGGCCGGCGTCAACCCGGCGTTCATCCTCGACGGCAGCACCGCCCAGGCCGACAAGCTGGGCTTCTACCCTTTCAGCGCCAACCCCCAGGAAGAAAACCCGGCGCGCGGCTACGTGGTATCGGCCAATGCGCAACCCGCCTCGCCCACCGGCATGGAGATCCCCGGCTATTACAACCTGGCCGACCGTGGCCAACAGTTGAACGCGCAGTTGAGCGACAACAGCGTGAAGTGGAACGTGTACAACAGCCAGGCCCTGCAACTGGGCACCACCACCGCCTTTGGCCCGCGCCTGCTGGCGCCGCTGCTGCCGGTGCTGCGTGAGGTGGTCACAGACCCGGCGCAGCTCAAGCTGGTGGAGCAATTGGCAAACTGGAAAGGCGACTACCCGCTGGACTCCACCAGCGCCACCCTGTTCAACCAGTTGCTGTTCAACCTCGCCGACGCGACCTTCCACCCGAAACTGGGCGACGCCCTGTTCAAGACCCTGCTCGGCACCCGCGTGATCGACGCAGCCTTGCCACGCCTGGCGGCCTCGCCGGATTCACCGTGGTGGAACGGCACGCGAGCGGCCACCGTCAAGCTGGCCTGGGACAACAGCCTGGCGCATCTGAAAGCCACCTTCGGCGATGATCCGTCCCTGTGGCAGTGGGGCAAAGCGCACACCCTGACCCACGGCCATCCGCTGGGCATGCAGAAGCCGCTGGACAGGCTATTCAACGTGGGCCCCTTCGCCGCACCGGGCAGCCACGAAGTGCCGAACAACCAGACCGCCATGATCGGCCCGGCTCCCTGGCCGGTGACCTATGGCCCCTCGACCCGTCGCCTGATCGACTTCGCCGACGCAGCCCATGCCCTGACCATCAACCCGGTGGGGCAAAGCGGCGTGCCGTTCGATACGCACTACAGTGACCAGGCGCAAACCTATATCGAAGGCGGCTACGAGCAAGCGCATTTCAGCGAAGAGGAAATCACGGCCAATACCCGTGGCACCTTGAAACTGTTGCCGGCCAGATAGCTATGTTATGTGGGAGGGGGCTTGCCCCCTTTTAGTTATCGCTACGCGGGCGCTGCAAAATTGAGCCTGAACTGCTGCGGTGTCACCCCCAGCCGACGGTTGAACACACTGCGCATGTGCTGGGCGTCGCGAAACCCGCATTGGTAGGCCACTGTCTTGAGCGGCGCGTGCGTGCTTTCGAGCATGACCCGCGCCGCGTCCACCCGCGCCCTTTCCACAAATTCCGCAGGCGTGATCCGCGCTTCACGGGCGAACACCCTGGAGAAATTGCGCGCGCTCATGTTCGCCGCCCTGGCCAGGTCGGCGATGCCCAGGTCCCCGGTCAGGTTCGCCAGCACGTACAACTGCACCTGCGCCACCGCCGAGGTGGTTTCGGCATGGGGCGCAAGGAACGGGCTGAACTGCGACTGCCCGCCCGAGCGCTGGGTGAACACCACCAGGCGCTTGGCCACGCTCAACGCCACTTCCGGGCCATGATCCTGGGCCAGCAGGTAGAGCGACAGGTCTATCCCCGCCGTGACCCCGGCCGAGGTGTAGAGGTTGCCGTCCTGCACATACAGACGGTCGGCTTCGACGCGGGTCGAGGGGCATAACCGGGCCAGGTCGGCGGCGTCACCCCAATGGGTGGTGACGGTTTTACCGTCGAGCAGACCGGCGCGAGCCAGCATGAAGGCGCCATTGCAGATCGAACCGAAGCGCTGCGCCCGGGCCGCGGCGGCGCGCAGCCAGTCATCGAACGCCGGGCCGAAATCCTCGAACGGTAACTGCGGGCCTCCGGCGACCAGCAACAAGTCATAGGCACGCAGGGCCTGGCTGTAATGCGTGTGAGCCTGCAACGACAGACCGTTGGAACACGCCATGCTGCCGTGAGCAAAGCCGATGACGTCCAGTTGGTAGTGGTCTGCGGGCGCGAGGAAACGGTTCGCCTCGCAGAACACATCCATAGGCCCGGTCACGTCCAGCGACTGGACACCGGGGAAGATCAGGATCGCAACGGTTTTGCCCATGAACACAGATACCTTTTTGGCTGAATAAAACGCAAAACCCTGTGGGAGGGGGCTTGCCCCCGATAGCAGTGGGTCAGTCAGCACAGCGGATACTGATACACCGCCATCGGGGGCAAGCCCCCTCCCACATTTTGATTGTCGCAAGCCTTACCCTAGCCGATTTTGCCTTGGCACGATGTGTCGGCACATTGGCCGAGATCGCACCTTCGCCGCGATGGCCCCTTGGCGAGGGTGCGACCAGACTGGATGCTTTCCAGAGGAGAGCCACCATGAGCACCACCATCGCCGGCATCAAGATCCCCGACAGCGCCCTGGCCAGGGCCACCACGGAATATATCCGCGACATCGAGTCCGACCTGCTCTACCACCACTCCCGCCGGGTGTTCCTGTTCGGTGCATTGAGCGGTGAACGCAAGCAGTTGGCCTACAACCCCGAGTTGCTGTACGTCGGCGCGATGTTCCACGACCTGGGCCTGGTGGAGGGCCACCGCAGCGACAACGAGCGCTTCGAAGTGGACGGCGCCAACGCGGCGGCGGCCTTCCTCAAGCCGTATGGGCTCAGTGATGACGATATCGAACAAGTGTGGCTATCGATTGCCCTGCACACCACGCCGGGCGTGCCGCAGCATCTGCGCCCGACCGTGGCGCTGGTGACTGCAGGGGTGGAAATGGATGTATTGGGCATGGACTACGCCGCCTTCAGCAGCGTGCAGCGCGAGGCGGTGGTGCATGCGCATCCACGGGGCGAGGGGTTCAAGGAATGCATCATCTGCGCCTTCGCCGACGGCTTGCGCCATCGTCCGCAGACCACGTTTGGCAACGTGAAGACCGATGTGCTGGTGGATCAGGAGCCGGGGTTCAAGCCGATGAACTTTGTGGAGGTGATTCGTAAATCGCCCTGGGCTTGAAACCCAATCAAATGTGGGAGGGGGCTTGCCCCCGATGGCGGTGTACCAGTATCAGATGAGCTGACTGAAACACTGCTATCGGGGGCAAGCCCCCTCCCACATTTGGACCTCACCAGGCTTCAGACCGGCGCAGGCGCCCGGCGTTTGTCCGGTTGCTGCCAGCCATCGGCGGCGGCTTCTTCGATGGCTTGCTGAATGGCCTTCTTGCGATGCTCCTCGGCCCGACGGCTGAAGAACCACACCAGGAAGGTCACCAGGGACACCGCCAGCAGAATCAGGCTGGCCACCGCGTTGATCTCAGGTTTAACCCCAAGCCGCACGGCGGAGAACACTTCCATCGGCAAGGTGGTCGAGCCCGGCCCGGACACGAAGCTGGCCAGTACCAGGTCATCCAGCGACAGCGCGAACGACATCATACCGCCCGCCGCCAGGGAGGGCGCGATCATCGGGATGGTGATCAGGAAGAACACCTTCCACGGCCGCGCCCCCAGGTCCATCGCCGCTTCTTCGATCGACAGGTCCAGCTCACGCAAGCGCGCCGACACCACCACCGCCACATACGCCGCGCAGAAGGTGGTATGGGCGATCCAGATGGTGACGATGCCACGCTCCTGAGGCCAGCCGATCATCTGCGCCATGGCCACGAACAGCAGCAACAGCGACAGACCGGTAATCACTTCCGGCATCACCAACGGCGCCGTAACCAGGCCGCCGAACAGCGTGCGCCCCTTGAACTGGCTGATGCGCGTCAGCACGAATGCCGCCAGCGTACCCAGCGCCACTGCGGCCACCGCCGTGTAGCAGGCGATTTCCAGGGAGCGCGCCACCGAGCCCATCAGCTGGGTGTTGTCCAGCAGGCCCACGTACCACTTGATCGACCAACCGCCCCACACCGTCACCAGTTTGGATTCGTTGAACGAGTAGATCACCAGAATCAGCATCGGCAGGTAGATGAACAGCAACCCCACCACCAGCATGAAGCTTGAAAATCTGAAGCGCTTCATATCTTGCCCTCCAACTCTTTGGCTTGGCTGCGGTTGAACAGGATGATAGGCACGATCAGGATCGCCAGCATCACCACGGCCAATGCGGAGGCCACCGGCCAGTCACGGTTGTTGAAGAATTCCTGCCACAGCACCTTACCGATCATCAGGGTTTCCGGGCCGCCGAGCAGTTCAGGAATCACGAACTCGCCCACCACCGGGATAAACACCAGCATGCAGCCGGCGATGATGCCGTTCTTGGACAACGGCACGGTGATCTTCCAGAAGCTGTTGAAGGTGCTCGAACCCAGGTCCGATGCCGCTTCCAGCAGGCTCTGATCATGCTTCACCAGGTTGGCGTACAGCGGCAGGATCATGAACGGCAGGTATGAATAGACCACGCCGATATACACCGCGATGTTGGTGTTGAGGATCTGCAGCGGTTCGTTGATCAGCCCCATGGACATCAGGAAGCCGTTGAGCAAGCCGTTGTTGCTGAGGATGCCCATCCACGCATAGACGCGGATCAGGATCGCGGTCCAGGTCGGCATCATGATCAGCAGCACCAGCACCGTTTGCATTTCCTTGCGCGCGGTGGCGATGGCGTAGGCCATCGGGTAGCCGATCAGCAGGCACAGCAGCGTGCTGAAAAAAGCCATCTTCAGCGAGCCCAGGTAGGCGGCGATGTAGAGCTCATCGCCCGCCAGCAGGCTGTAGTTGGCCAGGTTCAGCACCACTTGCAGCTTCTGCTCAACGTAAGTGTAGATCTCGGTGTAGGGCGGGATCGCCACATCGGCTTCGGCAAAGCTGATTTTCAATACGATGAAAAACGGCAGGGCGAAAAACAGGAACAGCCACAGGAAGGGAATCCCGATGACCACCTGCTTGCCACTGGGCACGATGCGATCCAAGCGCCGCTTGAATTTCTTCATGTTCATGAGCGAAGTACCACGCCGCTGTCGTCTTCCCACCATACGTACACCTGGTCGCCCCAGGTTGGGCGCTGGCCACGGCGTTCCGCGTTGGCGACAAAGGATTGCACCAGCTTGCCGCTCGGCAGCTCTACGTAGAACACCGAATGGCCGCCCAGGTAGGCGATATCGTGCACCTTCCCGCTGGACCAGTTGTGCTCGCAGGTCGGCATTTGCGTGGTGACCAGCAGTTTTTCCGGGCGGATGGCGTAGGTCACCGACTTGTCTTCCACCGAAGTGGCGATGCCGTAGCCCACGTAGATATCGCGGTCCAGGTCCGGGCACTTGAGCACGGCGTGGCCTTCGGCGTCGTCCACCACTTGGGTGTCGAAGATATTGACGTTGCCGATGAACTCGCACACCAGGCGGCTGGTAGGCGTTTCGTAGATGTCGATCGGGCTGCCGATCTGGGCGATCCACCCAAGGTGCATGATCGCGATGCGCTCGGCCATGGTCATGGCCTCTTCCTGGTCGTGGGTCACCATCACACAGGTCACGCCGACACGTTCGATGATCTCCACCAGCTCCAGTTGCATCTGCGAGCGCAGCTTCTTGTCGAGCGCACCCATCGGTTCATCGAGCAGCAGCAGTTTCGGACGCTTGGCCAGGGAACGGGCCAATGCCACACGCTGGCGCTGGCCACCGGACAGCTGGTGCGGCTTGCGCTTGGCGTACTGGCTCATCTGCACCAGCTTGAGCATTTCGGCCACACGGGCGTCGACTTCCGCCTTGGGGATCTTGTCCTGCTGCAGGCCGAAGGCGATGTTCTGCGCCACGGTCATGTGCGGGAACAAGGCATAGGACTGGAACATCATGTTGATCGGCCGCTCATAGGGCGGCATGTCGGTGATGTCCACCCCATCGAGGTAGATGCGACCTTCAGTCGGGCGTTCGAAACCTGCGAGCATGCGCAGCAGGGTGGACTTGCCCGAACCCGAACCGCCGAGCAAGGCGAAGATCTCGCCTTTCTTGATTTCCAGGGACACATCGTCCACCGCAATCGTCTCGTCGAACTTCTTCGTGACCCGGTCGATTTTGACCAGCACCTTCTTCGGTGTCTGGTCGCCCTCGAGGGCTTTCTTATAGGCGCCGGAGGCAACTGCCATTTACGAAACTCCCAACAAAAAAGAGTGCAGTCCACCCGGTGCAGGCGGACTTTGGATAGTTTGAGCCTTACTTGCCCGTCTTGACCTTGGTCCAGCTACGGGTCATTAAACGTTGCACCTTCGGGGGTAGCTCGAAGTTGACGAAGGTCCGGTCGAGAACCGCCTGCGGTGGGTAAACCGCTGCGTCGGTGCGTATCGATTGCTCCATCAGTTTGTCCGCCCCGGGATTAGGGTTGGCATAACCGACGTAATCACTGACCTGAGCGATCACTTCAGGTTGCAGCAAATAGTTGATGAAGGCGTGCGCCTGCTTGACGTTGGTGGCGTCCTTGGGGATCGCCAGCACGTCAAACCACAGGTTGCCGCCTTCCTTGGGAATTGCGTAGGCGATGTTCACGCCCTTGCCCGCCTCGCTTGCGCGGGCCTTGGCCTGGAACACATCACCGGAGAACCCTGCCGCCACGCAGATATTGCCGTTGGCCAGGTCGGAGATGTATTTGGAGGAGTGGAAATAGGTCACGTAGGGGCGAACCTTGAGCAGCTTTTCCTCGGCTTTCTTGTAGTCGGCCTCGTTGGTGCTGTTAGGGTCCAGGCCCATGTAGTTGAGCACCGCCGGCAGCATTTCATCGGCCGAGTCCATGAACGAAACACCGCAGGTGGCGAGCTTCTTCATGTTTTCCGGTTCGAACAGCACGGCCCACGAGTCGATCTTGTCGACGCCCAGTACTTCTTTCACTTTGTCGACGTTGTAACCGATGCCGTTGGTGCCCCACAGGTATGGCACGGCGTACGCGTTGCCCGGATCATTTTTCTCAAGGCGCTTGAGCAGTGCCGGGTCGAGGTTGGCATAGTTGGTCAGCAGGGACTTGTCCAGCTTCTGGAACGCCCCAGCCTTGATCTGCTTGCCCAAAAAGTGGTTGGACGGCACCACCACGTCGTAGCCGGTACGCCCGGCGAGCAGCTTGCCTTCCAGGGTTTCGTTGGAATCGAACACGTCATACACGGGCTTGATGCCGGTGGCCTTTTCGAAGTTGGCCAGGGTGTCGGGGCCGATGTAGTCCGACCAGTTATAAACATGCACGGTCGATGCGGCCTGCACGCTGACAGCCAGCGTGATACCTGCACCCACCAGCAAGGCTTTGCGAAATAAAGAAATTGGCAAGTGGAGGTCCTCTTAAATAGTTGGGCCCAAAGTTGTTGCCCGGCAACAAAACCGGCGCGCAACTTACCCTCGATAAACCGATCCGGCAAAACTTTCTGTCATTTATTTTCTGTACGGCTGCCGCTCTTTGTAGGAGCGAGCTTGCTCGCGAAGAACTCACAGGCAACGCGGGCGACCAGAGGCGCTGCGTTATCGTTGACGATTTTCGCGAGCAAGCTCGCTCCCACAGGTTTTAAGGCTTATTTACCGGACTTGATCTTGGTCCAGCTGCGCGTCATTTCACGCTGGGTTGCCGCCGGCAAGTCGGCAATCGCGTAGAGCTTGGCCTGCACTTCCGCCGATGGGTAGATGCCCGGGTCGCTGGTGATGTCTTTGTCGACCAACGCAGTGGCTTTCTCGTTGCCGTTCGGGAAACGCACACTGTTGGTGATTGATGCCATCACTTCCGGCTTGAGCAGGTAGTTCATGAAGGCATACGCGGCCTCGACGTTTTCAGCGTCCTTGGGAATGGCGACCATGTCGAAGAAGCTGCCAGCACCTTCTTTCGGAATGTCGTAGGCCACTTTGACTTTGCCACCGGCTTCATTCGCACGGGACTTGGCCTGCTGGATGTCACCCGAGTAACCCACGGCTACGCAGATGTTGCCGTTGGCCAGGTCCGAGATGTACTTGGACGAGTGGAAGTAGCCAATCGAAGGACGGATTTTCAGGAACAGGTCTTCGGCCTGCTTGAGGTCAGCCTTCTTCTGGCTGTCGGTCGGCAGGCCCAGGTAATGCAGCGCGATCGGCAGCATTTCGGTCGGCGAGTCAAGGAAGCTCACGCCGCAGCTTTTGAGCTTGGCGATGTTTTCCGGCTTGAGCAGCACGTCCCACGAATCGATCTTGTCCACGCCCAGCGCGGCCTTGACCTTCTCCGGGTTGTAGCCGATGCCAATCGAGCCCCACATGTAGGGGAACGCGTGCTTGTTGTCCGGGTCGCTGACCGACACGGCCTTGAGCAGGGATTTGTTCAGGTTGCTGTAGTTAGGCAGCTTGGACGTGTCCAGCTCCTGGTAGACGCCGGCCTTGATCTGCTTGGCGAGAAAGTTGTTCGATGGCACGACGATGTCGTAGCCGGACTTGCCTGCCAGCAACTTGGCTTCCAGGGTCTCGTTGCTGTCGAATACGTCGTACACCACCTTGATGCCCGACTCTTTTTCAAAGTTGGCGATGGTGTCCGGTGCAATGTAGTCGGACCAGTTGTAGACATGCAGCACTTTATTGTCCGCCTGGGCCGCGCCCGCCATTGCGCCCATCAGGGACAAGGCGAGGAGGGTCTTGCCAGCGTTCTTCAAACCTAATGCCTTCATTTGGTGATGCTCCGATTTTTCTTTTTTGGGCCGCAAGTTGTAGGTGTTTCGGGCCCAGCCAAAGGGCAACAAAACAGGACGACAGTCTGGCAAGTTCGGGGGCCCGCTTTCAACCGGCCCCCACATTTATCCACACAGGCGCAGCACACGAAAAGCCGCTGCGCACTGAGCCTAGCACTTAGCCCTGCAATGCCGCCAAAGTCAGGTCCAGGCACTGGCGGGCCTTGCTCACCAATTCGTCGATTTCTGCCTGGCTGATCACCAGCGGCGGCGAAATGATCATGGTGTCGCCCACGGCGCGCATGATCAGGCCATTCTCGAAGCAGAACGTGCGGCAGATCATGCCCGCGCCCTTCCCTTCGTAACGCTTGCGCGTGGCCTTGTCCTGCACCAGCTCGATCGCACCGAGCATGCCCACACCGCGTACTTCACCCACCAGTGGATGGTCCGCCAGTTCCCGCAGACGTTTCTGCAAATACGGTGCCGTTTCATCGTGTACACGGCTAACGATTTTTTCATCGCGCAGGATGCGGATGTTTTCCAGGGCCACCGCTGCCGCCACCGGGTGCCCGGAGTAGGTGAAACCGTGGTTGAAATCGCCGCCTTCGTTGAGCACCGCTACTACATCGTCATGCACGATCAGGCCGCCCATGGGCACGTAGCCCGAGGTCAGGCCCTTGGCGATGGTCATCATGTGGGGCTTGAGGTCGTAGAAGTCGCTGCCGAACCACTCGCCGGTACGGCCGAAACCGCAGATCACTTCGTCGGCGACAAACAGGATGTCGTACTTGGCGAGGATTTCCTTGATGCGCGGCCAGTAGCTGGCGGGCGGCACGATCACACCACCCGCGCCCTGGATCGGCTCGGCTATAAAGGCACCGACGTTGTCCACGCCCAGTTCCAGGATTTTCTCTTCCAGCTGGTTGGCGGCCCAGACACCGAATTCTTCGGGGCTCATGTCGCCGCCTTCGCCGAACCAGTAAGGCTGGGCGATGTGGGTGATGCCCGGGATCGGCAAATCGCCCTGCTCATGCATATAGGTCATGCCGCCCAGGCTGGCGCCGGCTACGGTGGAGCCGTGGTAGCCATTCTTGCGGCTGATGATGGTTTTCTTGTTCGGCTGGCCCTTGATCGCCCAGTAGTGGCGGACCATGCGCAACATGGTGTCGTTGCCTTCGGAGCCGGAACCGGTGAAGAACACATGGTTCATGCCCGCGGGTGCGACGTCGGAAATGACTTTGGCCAGTTCGAGTACCGGCGGGTGAGCGGTCTGGAAGAACAGGTTGTAGTACGGCAGCTCTTTCATCTGCCTGGCGGCGGCTTCAGCCAGTTCGTCGCGACCGTAACCGATCGCCACGCACCACAGGCCGGCCATGCCGTCGAGGATCTTGTTGCCTTCGCTGTCCCACAGGTAAACGCCGTGGGCTTTGGTGATGATCCTTGGGCCTTTCTCTTTCAATTGCTTGAAATCGCTGAACGGCGCCAGGTGGTGATCATTGCTCAAGGCTTGCCATTCACGGGTTTGCGGGTTGTTGCTGGACATACCGATCTCCTAGACTTTTTCGGTGAGGGCGCGCCGTGTGAACGACGCGCCCGGCGCATCAGACGGCGAAGAGCAGGAATTCCCGCTCCCACGAACTGATCACGCGCTTGAAGTTTTCATGCTCGGCCCGCTTGACCGCGACATAGCCTGTGATGAATTTCTGACCCAGGTATTGCTCGATGGTCTTGCTGTTTTCCATGCGTTCCAGTGCGTCTTCAATGGTCAACGGCAGGCGCAGGTTGCGGCGCTCGTAGCCACGGCCCACCACGGGGGCGCTCGGGTTGTGGCCTTCGACCATGCCGATATAGCCACACAGCAAACTGGCGGCAATCGCCAGGTACGGGTTGGCATCGGCGCCCGGCAAGCGGTTTTCCACGCGGCGGTTCTGCGGGCCGGCATCCGGTACGCGCAGGCCCACGGTGCGGTTTTCTTCGCCCCACTCCACGTTCACCGGCGCCGAGGTGTCGGGCAGGAAGCGGCGGAATGAATTCACGTTGGGGGCGAACAAAGGCAGCAATTCGGGGATGAATTTCTGCAGGCCACCAATGTGGTTAAGGAACAACTGGCTCATGGTCCCGTCTTCATTGGAGAAGACGTTCTTGCCGGTGGCGATGTCGATAATGCTCTGGTGCAGGTGCATCGCACTGCCGGGCTCGCCGGTCATCGGCTTGGCCATGAAGGTGGCGGCCACGTTGTGCTTGAGCGCGGCCTCACGCATGGTGCGCTTGAACACCAGGATCTGGTCGGCCAGGGACAGCGCATCGCCATGACGGAAATTGATTTCCATCTGGGCGGTGCCGTCTTCGTGGATCAGCGTGTCGAGGTCCAGCTCCTGCAGTTCGCACCAGTCGTAGACGTCTTCGAACAGCGGGTCGAATTCGTTGGCAGCTTCTATAGAGAAGGACTGGCGACCGGTCTCCGGGCGACCGGAGCGGCCAATCGGCGGTTGCAGCGGGAAGTCCGGGTCTTCGCAGCGCTTGGTCAGGTAGAACTCCATCTCTGGCGCCACGATGGGCTGCCAGCCGCGGTCGGCGTAGAGCTTGAGGACTTTCTTGAGCACGTTGCGCGGCGACAGCTCGATCGGGTTGCCTTGCTTGTCGTAGGTGTCGTGGATCACCTGGGCGGTCGGCTCGATGGCCCAGGGCACCAGGAATACCGCGTTCTGGTCGGGGCGGCAGATCATGTCGATGTCGGCCGGGTCGAGCAATTCGTAATAGATGTCGTCTTCGACATAGTCGCCGGTTACGGTCTGCAGCAGCACGCTTTCGGGCAGGCGCATGCCTTTTTCGGCGATGAACTTGTTGGTCGGCGAGATCTTGCCCCGGGTGATGCCTGTGAGGTCGCCAATCATGCATTCGACTTCTGTGATCTTGTGGTCTTTCAACCAATCGGTGAGCTGGTCGAGGTTGTTACTCATAAATGCCTCTGGGCTGGGTTTCCTGGCATCCATTAAAAAGCCAGGCGTTGGTTGACGCAGCATCCGCGTCGTTTGTTCACTCAGGGTAGGAGCTTACCTGCCATTTGCCCAAGGGTTGCATTCCTCACGCCAAACTTGTGCAGAATCATGAGCAGCACCGTGCATCGGCACGGCTGCGCGGCACAATTGAGACAATCGAAGGGGAAAAGAGAGAGGCGGACCAGGCGTCAAGAATATTGGCCGCTGCGCAGGTATACACGCTGCGACGAGAAACGGATGACACAGCCTGGCTGAAGCAGGCCAAGACGCCAGATGGCGGCAGGCGAGACATGAAGCACCCCGGTATTATTGCTGTTATGGGTTTGAATCGAGCTTAGCCTTGTTCATTTTTTTACACAACACCCCCGTAAAAAATACAACACGGCCCGCTCAAGCCTGCAGGTCCCAAGCCCCCCAAACCCAAAAAACCGCCCCCAAAAGCCCCAAAAAAGGCGCCGTGGCGCTTTTTTAGGGCAAAAAATGCCTCGCTTGACTTCGGCATGCCGTTCGGGTTGACTGAAACCAGAAAAGATCAATGATTGATATTTTTAACAACAAAGGTGTTGCATCATGTCGGTACCCCCGCGTGCCGTTCAGCTTAACGAAGCGAACGCGTTCCTTAAGGATCATCCTGAGGTTCTGTACGTAGACCTTCTAATTGCGGATATGAATGGTGTGGTGCGCGGCAAGCGCATCGAACGCACCAGCCTCCACAAGGTTTACGAGAAGGGCATTAACCTGCCTGCCTCTTTATTTGCCCTGGATATCAACGGCTCTACGGTGGAAAGCACCGGCCTGGGCCTGGATATCGGTGATGCTGACCGAATCTGTTATCCAATCCCCGACACCCTGTGCAATGAGCCCTGGCAAAAGCGCCCAACCGCGCAACTGCTGATGACCATGCACGAACTGGAAGGTGAGCCGTTCTTCGCCGATCCTCGCGAAGTGCTGCGCCAAGTCGTGAGCAAATTCGACGACATGGGCCTGACCATCTGCGCTGCCTTCGAGCTTGAGTTCTACCTGATCGACCAGGAGAACGTGAACGGCCGGCCACAACCGCCCCGCTCGCCGATTTCCGGCAAACGCCCGCACTCGACACAGGTCTACCTGATCGACGACCTCGACGAATACGTCGACTGCCTCCAGGACATTCTGGAAGGTGCCAAAGAGCAAGGCATTCCGGCCGACGCCATCGTCAAGGAAAGTGCCCCGGCGCAGTTCGAAGTGAACCTGCACCACGTCGCCGACCCGATCAAGGCATGCGACTACGCGGTACTGCTCAAGCGCCTGATCAAGAACATCGCCTACGACCATGAGATGGACACCACCTTCATGGCCAAGCCTTACCCAGGTCAGGCAGGCAACGGTTTGCACGTACACATCTCCATTCTGGACAAGGACGGCAAGAACATCTTTGCCAGCGAGGATCCCGAGCAGAACGCCGCATTGCGTCACGCGATCGGCGGTGTGCTGGAGACCCTGCCCGCCCAGATGGCGTTTCTGTGCCCCAACGTCAACTCCTACCGTCGTTTTGGCGCACAGTTCTACGTGCCGAACTCGCCGTGCTGGGGCCTGGACAACCGCACCGTGGCGATTCGCGTACCGACCGGCTCGTCCGATGCGGTGCGTATCGAACACCGCGTGGCCGGTGCCGACGCCAACCCTTACCTGCTGATGGCTTCGGTCCTGGCGGGCGTGCACCACGGTCTGACCAACAAGATCGAACCGGGCGCTCCCGTTGAAGGCAACAGCTACGAGCAGAACGAACAGAGCCTGCCGAACAACCTGCGCGATGCCCTGCGCGAGTTGGATGACAGCGAGGTGATGGCCAAGTACATCGATCCTAAATACATCGATATCTTCGTTGCCTGTAAGGAAAGTGAGCTGGAGGAGTTCGAACACTCCATCTCCGACCTTGAGTACAACTGGTACCTGCATACCGTTTAAGCGGTTGCTGCAAAAAAGAACGCCGCAGGCCTTATAGGCTGCGGCGTTTTTTTATGGTTTTTTTCCGGTACATCGGGTTGCCCCCGATGGCGGCTGAGCAGACAACACATCTTCCTGCTCATACAATGCCCGCTGCCCTGTAGGAGACTTCCATGCCCCCCCCCCCGCCGCCCCTCGCAAACCACGCGCCCGCAGCCAGGCCCGGATCGACGCAATCCTGGACGCCGCCCGTGCCTTGCTGGCGACCGAAGGCGTGGCCGGCTTGTCGATCTACAGCGTGGCCGAACGGGCGCAGATCCCGCCATCGTCGGTGTATCACTTTTTCGCCAGCGTGCCAGCGTTGCTGCAAGCCTTGACGGCCGATGTGCACGCGGCCTTTCGCGCAGCCATCCAGGCGCCCATCGAGCATGATTCACTCCAGACGTGGCGCGACCTGTCCTGCATCGTCGAGCAACGTATGCTCAGCATCTACAGCCACGACGCCGCCGCCCGCCAGTTGATCCTGGCCCAGCATGGGCTGACCGAAGTCACCCAGGCGGATCGCCAGCATGACCTGGAACTGGGGGTGCTGATGCTGGAGGTGTTCAACCGCCACTTCGACGTGCCAAGCCTGCCGAACGATGTGGATGTATTTGCCCTGGCACTGGAGCTGAGCGACCGCGTGTATGCGCGTTCGGTGCATCAGCATGGGCAGATTACGCCGCGCATGGCGCAGGAAGGGATGCGGGTGTTTGATGCGTATGTGGGGCTTTATTTGCCGGTGTATTTGCCCAAGCGGTGAGTCTTGTGTTGGCTGGGCCGGCCTCATCGGGGGCAAGCTGTTCTGGTCAAGTTTTTCCGGACACCGATTACGGTGATTAAGCCGCCTCCTGCTCCATGGCTATTGGCGACAGGTAGTTGTTGTAGCTGTGGAGCCTGATTCGGTTGTATCGCATGAAGAAGCGGGTCATATCCTGCTTGGCTTCTTCAACTGTCGTATAGCCTTTGCTGGGCACCCACTCTGATTTGAGCGTCCCGAAGAAACGCTCTGTTGGCGCGTTGTCCCAGCACTGCCCCCTGCGGCTCATGCTTTGCGTTATTCCATGCTCCAGCAGCTCGGACTGAAAGAGCTGGCTGGTGTATTGGCAGCCTTGATCCGAATGAAACATCAAGCCTGCATGTTTGCCTCGAACCTCTACCGCCATTCTCAGCGCCTTGCTTACCAGGTTGGCGTCATTGATCAGAGAAAATGCCCAGCCAACGATTCGGCGGGCGAACAGATCGATCACCGCTGCCAAGTGATACCAGCGTTTCCCAACCATCAGGCTGGTAACGTCGCCGCACCAGACCTGATTAATTGCGGTTGGCTCGAAGTTACGCTCGAGCAGGTTCTTGGCCACAAATGCTTCGACGCCTCTAGAACGATACTGATGGCGGCGGCGCTGTTTGCTGGCCAGATTTGCCTCCGCCATGAGCTTTGCAACTAAATACCTTCCCACCTTGATCTGCTGGGCCTTCAGGCGCTGAGAGATCATCCGCGCGCCTGCACTTTCCCGGCTTTCGACATGCAATTGCACGACTTTTGCTCTAAGCGCGTCACGCTCGGCATTCGGCGCTGAGCGACGCTTAATCCAGTCATAAAACGCGCTGCGAGAAACGCCTAGCGCACTGCAAAGCAGGCTGGTCGGATATGAACTCGACTCCCTCAGTTCCTCGATCAGGAAAAACGATCGGGATCCGACATCAAGAGAGCCGTAGCCTTTTTTAAGATTTCAGCCTCAGTCTCCAGGCGCTTGACCTTGGCTCGTAGCTGTTGAAGCTCTCGCTGTTCGTCGCTGATAGCTTTGGTACCTGCCACTGGCTGCCCTTTGTGACGCTCTTTACGAACCTGATCAACCCAGCGGCGCAGAGCCGTAGGGCCAACGTCCATCGATGCACAGACGTCGGGAACTGAGCAGTTATCATCAAGAACCATGCTTGCAGCACGTTGCTTGAACTCGCGGGTATAGGTCTTTCGCTGTTGCATTTGGAACCTCCTGATTGGGCGAATCATATCGCCCTTAAGAGGTGTCCGGGATCATTAGGCCAGTTCAAGCCCCCCTCCCACATTTGGATCTGTGAATACATTCAAAGTGTGGGAGGGGGCTTGCCCCCGATGACGGCCTCAAGAGCGACGTACATT
The DNA here is from genome assembly GCF_003851685.1 of Pseudomonas sp. R5-89-07. Taxonomy (NCBI): domain Bacteria; kingdom Pseudomonadati; phylum Pseudomonadota; class Gammaproteobacteria; order Pseudomonadales; family Pseudomonadaceae; genus Pseudomonas; species Pseudomonas sp. R5-89-07. The sequence goes on from NZ_CP027727.1 coordinate 5,674,144, forward strand.
ACAACTTGGCAATCGACACCTCAGTCGACTTAACAAAGGCAATCACTTCACTGCCAATCACCAACTCCAGTTCCTTGACCGAGCGAGTGGTGATCACCGAGGTGACGATGCCGGACGCCGTCTGTACGTCGATTTCCGACAACACGTCGCCCACCACGATTTCCTTGATGGTGCCCTTGAACTGGTTACGCACGTTGATGGCTTTGATAGTCATGGTTTTTTCCTCTGCGAGTTATTGAGCCCAACGCAATTGCGTCGGCAGCGGTGAAACAGGTTCGGGTTCCGGCGGTGAGCCGGGCAGCGACAGCACGCGGTTGAGTACTTCGGCTTCCAGCGCAGCCAGGCGATGTGAGCCACGGGCGCGGGGGCGTGGCAAGTCGACGCTGAGGTCCAGGCCGATTTCGCCGTCTTCGATCAGGATGACCCGGTCGGCAATCGCCACGGCTTCACTGACGTCATGGGTGACCAGCAGCACGGTAAAGCCGTGTTTCTGCCACAGGTTTTCGATCAGTTGCTGCATCTCGATCCGTGTCAGGGCATCCAGCGCGCCCAGCGGCTCATCGAGCAGCAACAGACGCGGCTGGTGAATCAAAGCGCGGGCCAGGGCAACGCGCTGCTTCTGGCCACCGGACAAGGCCGCCGGCCACTCATCGGCGCGCTCGGCAAGGCCCACGGCCTCCAACGCTTCCAACGCCTTGGGGCGCCAGTTGCCCTTGAGGCCCAGGCCGACGTTGTCGATGATTTTCTTCCACGGCAGCAGGCGCGCTTCCTGGAACATCAACCGCGTGTCTTCAATCGCCTCATGCAGCGGCGCGGAGCCCGCCAGTAGCTCGCCGCCACTGGCTTTGTCCAGGCCTGCCAGCAGGCGCAGCAAGGTACTTTTGCCACAGCCGCTGCGGCCAACCACGGCCACGAACTGGCCGGCCGGGATATGCAGATCGATTGCCTTGAGCACTTCGCGAGCACCGAAGGACTTGCGCAACTTGCGCACCGCCAGGGGGATGCCCTTGAGCAGGCGCGGGGGTTGTTGAGCCGTCATGCCGCACCTCCCTTGTTCACTTGATACGCCGGGTGCCAGCGCAGCCATACCCGCTCCAGGCCGCGCGCCGCCAGGTCGGCCAGCTTGCCGAGGATCGCGTACATCACAATGGCCAGCACCACCACGTCGGTCTGCAGGAACTCGCGGGCATTCATCGCCAGGTAACCGATGCCGGAACTGGCCGAGATCGTTTCCGCCACAATCAGCGTCAACCACATGAAGCCCAGGGCAAAGCGCACGCCCACCAGGATCGACGGCAATGCGCCCGGCAGGATGACTTGCCAGAACAGGCTGAAACCGGACAACCCGTAGCTGCGCGACATTTCCACCAGTGCCGGGTCGACGTTGCGGATGCCGTGGTAGGTGTTCAGATAAATCGGGAACAAGGTGCCGAGGGCCACCAGGAAAATCTTCGCGGTCTCGTCAATCCCGAACCACAGGATCACCAGGGGAATCAGCGCCAGGTGCGGCACGTTACGGATCATCTGCACCGAGCTGTCCAGCAAGCGTTCGCCCCACTTCGACAGGCCGGTGATAAAGCCCAGCGCCAGGCCGATGCTGCCACCAATCACAAAGCCCAGGCCCGCGCGCCAGCCACTGATCGCCAGGTGCGTCCAGATTTCGCCGCTGCGGATCAGGTTGATGCCGGCCTCGATGACCGCGCTGGGCGCCGGCAGAATGCGCGTCGACAACCAACCCGCCGTTACCGACAGCTGCCACACCGCCAGCAATAGGATCGGCAGCACCCAGGGCGCCACGCGATGACTGAATTTTTCCAGGTTCATAGCGCCGCCTCAGCTCTGCGATGCAGCTTTGGGAAGAATGTCGTTGGCCACCATCTCGCCGAATGGGCTGACGTAGCCGGCGCCTTTGGGCAGCTCCGGGCGTTCGATATCCAGGTGCGGAAATAGCAGCTCGGCAACCCGATACGACTCTTCCAGGTGCGGATAACCGGAGAAGATAAAGGTGTCGATGCCCAGATCCGCGTATTCCTTGACCCGCGCCGCAACCGTTGGGCCATCGCCCACCAGCGCAGTACCCGCGCCGCCACGCACCAGCCCGACCCCAGCCCACAGGTTGGGGCTGACTTCCAGGTTGTCGCGGCTGCCACCGTGCAAGGCCGCCATGCGTTGCTGGCCCACCGAATCGAAGCGCGCCAGGGAGGCCTGGGCGCGGGCGATGGTGTCGTCGTCCAGGTGGGAGATCAGTTTATCGGCAGCCTTCCAGGCCTCCTCGTTGGTTTCACGCACGATTACATGCAGGCGAATACCGAAACGCAGGGTGCGCCCGAGCTTGGCGGCCTTGGCCCGCACTTGTTCGATCTTCTCGGCCACCGCTGCCGGTGGTTCGCCCCAGGTCAGCACCATTTCCACTTGCTCGGCCGCCAGGTCCTGGGCGGCTTCGGAGGAACCGCCAAAGTACAGCGGCGGGCGTGGCTGCTGGACCGGCGGATAGAGCAACTTGGCGCCTTTGACGCTGATGTGCTCGCCGTCGTAATCCACGGTCTCGCCTTCGAGCACACGACGCCAGATGCGGGTGAATTCCACTGACGCCTGATAACGCTCTTCATGGCTGAGGAACAAGCCGTCGCCGGCCAGCTCTTCCGGGTCACCGCCGGTCACCAGGTTGAACAGCGCACGGCCACCGGAGAGGCGGTCCAGGGTTGCCGCCTGGCGCGCGGCCACCGTCGGGGAAATGATCCCGGGGCGCAGCGCGACGAGGAATTTCAAACGCTGGGTTACGGGAATCAGCGAGGCGGCCACCAACCAGGAGTCTTCGCAGGAGCGCCCGGTAGGGATCAACACCCCACCGAAGCCCAGGCGATCAGCGGCCTGGGCCACTTGCTGCAGGTAACCGTGATCGACGGCGCGAGCGCCTTCGGCGGTGCCAAGGTAATGGCCGTCGCCGTGGGTAGGCAGGAACCAGAAAATATTGAGGCTCATGGAGTTGTCTCCTGAAGAAGTCGGATTACGGCGCTTTGGCAACAGCGGCGGGTGGGGTCCAGATCACGTCCTTGATACTCAAGGGCTTGGGAATCAATTTGAGCTGGTAGAAGCTGTCGGCGATTTTCTGCTGGGCAGCGACCACTTCAGGCGTCAGGAACAGCGCGCCGTAACCCTGGCGTTTCACCGAGGTGAGGGTGATGTCCGCCGGCAGGCCGAGCAGCGGCGCGACCTGGTCAGTCACTTCCTGCGGGTTGGCCTTGGACCATTCGCCCACGGCGCGCACTTCTTCCACCAGCGCCTTGATCACCTCGGGGTGCTGTTCGGCGTAAGGCTTGGTGGCCAGGTAGAACTGGTGGTTGTCGGCGATGCCGGTGCCGTCGCGCAGGGTGCGCGCTTGCAGTTGTTTCTCGGCGGCGGCCTGGTACGGGTCCCAGATTACCCAGGCGTCCACACTGCCGCGTTCGAAGGCGGCGCGAGCGTCGGCGGGCGGCAGGAACACGGTTTTCACGTCGGTGTAGGCAAGGCCGGCGTCTTCCAGGGCACGCACCAGCAGGTAGTGCACGTTGGAGCCTTTGTTCAGCACGATTTTCTTGCCCTTGAGCTCGGCCACCGATTTGATCGTCGAATCCTTCGGCACCAGGATCGCTTCACTGGTCGGCGCGGGCGGCTCATACGCCACGTACAGCAAGTCGGCACCAGCGGCCTGGGCGAACACCGGTGGGGTTTCGCCAGTAACGCCGAAGTCGATGGAGCCGACGTTCAGGCCTTCAAGCAATTGCGGGCCACCGGGGAATTCGGTCCATTGCACCTGCACGCCCTGGGCAGCCAGGCGTTTTTCCAGGGTGCCCTTGGCCTTGAGCAGCACCAGCGTGCCGTATTTCTGATAACCGATCCGCAGGGTTTCGGCGGCGTGGGCTTGAACGATGGCGCCGAAGGACACAGCCGCAGCAAACAGTGCGACCAGACCGCGACGCAAAATGACAGTGCGCATGGCGCTCTCTCCAAATATGCGATTAGGGTTTTGGCTGCACCTGCTTGGCCGTTGGCGGCTGAGTAAGGTGAGTGTTTCCAGATGTCGGGGTAAGGCTTAAATGCTCCAGCGAGCACTCAACAAGCGTTCATTCAATACATGCGGGTCCAGCGGTTTCGGGCGGCGGGCCATGGCGCTGTAGAACTGCTCCAGGGCTTCGTGCAAACGCTGCTCAAGCACCGGCACCAATTGCGCCTGGGCGCTGCCTTCGCCGTAGGCGATCTGGCTGTCTTCGGCAAAAATCCCATGCAGTAATTCCTGCGCCTTTAGCGCCGACAACACCGGTTTGAGGGCGTAATCCACCGCCAGCATGTGGGCGATGCTGCCGCCGGTGGCCATCGGCAAGACCACCTTGTGCGCCAGGGCGCGCTCGGGCAGCAGGTCGAGGACCGTCTTCAATGCACCGGAGAAAGACGCCTTGTACACCGGCGTGGCGATCACCAGGCCATCGGCATTTGCCACTTGCTGCAACAGGTCAATGACCTTGGGGCTGTCGAAGCGCGCATGCAGCAGGTCTTCGGCCGGGAAGTCGCGGACCTGGTAACTCACCACTTCCACGCCCTGGCCTTGCAGCCATTGACGGGTTTTCTCCAGCAAGACCCCGGAGCGGGAACGCTGACTGGGGCTGCCTCCAAGTGTTACGACCAGCATGCAAGTATTCCTTGAGCAAGTGTCGGCGGTTCGCTGTGTGACGATGACGCCAAGATGGAACAGACCTTAGCAGCAGATTTATATATCTTTAAATCTTATTTATTCATTTGTTTATTCTTTAAATGCATATGCAGGCAGTGAATCGCCAGGCGAAAAAAAAGGCCGTCGAAACGGCCTGAAAACCCTTGTGGTGATTCAGCTTCAAAAAGCGGTGCATTTACCGACGTCATCGGGGGCAAGCCCCCTCCCACATTGGAATGCGGCCAATTGTGGGAGGGGCGGTGCGACGATTCGACTTGCCCCCGATGGCGATATCCGCTTTAACGATTGGGTTGTGGAGTAAGTCGCAGGTATGGCTTCACTGCGCGATAGCCCTTCGGAAAGCGTTTCTTGATCTCGTCTTCATCCTTGAGCGACGGCACGATCACCACTTCGTCCCCGTCCTGCCAGTTGGCCGGGGTGGCGACCTTATGGTTGTCGGTCAGCTGCAACGAGTCGATCACCCGCAGGATTTCGTGGAAGTTACGTCCAGTACTGGCCGGGTAGGTGATGGTCAGGCGGATTTTCTTGTTCGGGTCGATCACGAACAAGGAACGCACGGTGAGGGTGTCGCTGGCATTGGGGTGGATCAGGTCGTAGAGGTCCGACACCTTGCGATCGGCATCGGCCAGAATCGGGAAATTGACCACGGTGTTCTGGGTTTCGTTGATGTCTTCGATCCACTTGTGGTGCGAGTCCACGGGGTCAACCGACAAGGCGATGGCCTTGACGCCACGCTGGGCGAACTCGTCCTTGAGCTTGGCGGTAAAGCCCAGCTCAGTGGTGCACACCGGGGTGAAGTCCGCCGGATGGGAAAACAGTACACCCCAGCTATCGCCCAGCCATTCGTGGAAACGAATCTTGCCGGCGCTGGAATCCTGTTCGAAGTCGGGGGCGATGTCGCCCAGTCTTAGGCTCATGGTGTGGCTCCTGATGAGTGCTTATGGAGCCCACTGTGCATGGATCGTGGATATTTTAAAAAGAATAAATATCGATTTATCTAGATGATAAAGGAATATTAAAAATCTGTTCATTGGACTTGGGGACGAGCGAGGATCAACATCGTTTTCAAGGTTCGAGAAGGCCTTGAGACGCTGTAAAAAGAGGGTTCAGGAAGGGCTTGCGGGGGTTGAGCCCGACTTGAAAAGCAAGACACCCTGCCCGGCGTTGCGCCGGGCAGGGTTTTACAGTCTTACGACAGCGTTACGCTACTAGAACAGTGGCAGCGAGTAGCTGACGATCAAACGGTTTTCGTCCTGGGAACGGGTGTTCGCCAGATCGGTGCGCCACATAGCGTTTTTCCAGGCTACGCCGAGGTTCTTCAGCGGGCCTTCCGGAATCACGTAGGCAACAGTGATGTCACGTTCCCACTCGGATTGGCCGGTGGTTTCAGTACGTGCAGCGGTGTTGGCGATGGTGTCGATGTCGCTACCTTTGAGGTAAACAACGCCAGCAGTCAGGCCAGGTACACCTACCTTGGCGAAGTCATAAGCGTAACGAGCTTGCCAGGTACGCTCGCCAGCACGGGCGAATTTCTGGATCTGCATGTCGGTAGTCAGGTAAGCCGACGAGCCGTCACCCTGGTTCAGCCAAGGGAAGTCGCTGCTGCCATTGCTGACTTGGTAACCGCCGCCAAAGGTATGGCCGGCCACCGTGTACAGGAACAGGCCGCTGTACAGGTTGTTGTCGACTTTACCCTTACCAGCACGGAAACCGTTGTAGTTACCGTTGGTGTAGTAGCTGGAAGTATTACCGTTCAGGCCGTCGTCAGAGCTGTTGAAATAACGCAGGTCAGACTTCAATACGCCCGGGCCAATCGACCAGTTATGGGTCAGACCCAGGAAGTGCTGCTTGTAGAAGTCTTCCAGGTTGCCGTAGTAATACTGTGCAGTCAGGTCTTTGGTGAGCTTGTAGTCACCACCGGCGTAGTAGAACTTGTTGACGAACTTGCCTGCGGTGTAGTTGGAACCACCGTTGGCACCACCCAGCGACAAACCTTCGTTGTTGCTGGAGTTACGGCCTTTGGCATGCTCGATCTGACCGGCAACCAGGGTCAAATCCTTGATATCGTTTGTAGTGATCTGGCCACCCTGGAAGGTTTGCGGCAGCAGACGACCATCGTTGGTCACGATAACTGGCAGCTTAGGCTGCAAGGTGCCCAGCTTCAGTTCGGTTTGGGAAATCTTCACCTTGCCGGTCACGCCCAGGCTGGCGAAATCGTTGACTGCGCGGTTGCCGTCGCTTGGGAACACAGTACCGCCGGACGAAGTACCGGCGATGTTACCGCTGGTGCCACGGCCAGAATCGAGGCGCACACCGTACAAGCCGATGGCGTCAACGCCGAACTGAACGGTGCCTTGGGTATAACCCGAAATGAAGCGCAGATCGAAGCCTTGGCCCCATTCTTCGTTCTTGTTCGCACCGGCGCCATCACGGTTATCGGTGTTGATGTAAAAGTTACGCAGACCCAGTGTGGCCTTGCTGTCTTCGATGAAACCGGCAGCGCCTGCTTGCTGGGCGATTGCGCCCAACGCTACAGCCACAGCCAAGGTGGACTTCTTCATGTACCGCTCCTCTCATTTCTAATTTTTGTATTTCTTTGGTCTCGGGTCTGACGCCCTCGATCCACAGATGCGCGATTAGCGCCAGATAGTGAC